>JBFFSI010000096.1:0-8805 GCA_041572475.1 Woeseiaceae bacterium | reverse complement strand
TCGCGGACATGCCTCGTCCCATCCCTGACTTCGAGCGCTCTCTGCATGTCCCACAGCAGTTCCTGCCGCTCACCCGGATGCGAGAATGTCGAGAGCCCCACGTCGATCCTGGCGAGGCTCTCGCCGAGCGACCTGGCCAGCAGCGGGTGGACCTGCTTGCCGACAAGCGGGCTCCCGGGGACCCAGGTCACGAGACGCATGCGATAGCGATCGCCGCCGGACACGAAGCCGGTGACGAACCCGCCGTCGCGGGCCGGGACGACCCGGGGCACCGCGACCGGGCATCCGGCGCGTTCGAGGTGCCGCAGAGCCTCGACCTGGAACTCGGTGACCTGCCCGGCTTCCCGCGCGTTCGCGATCTTGGCCACGAAGGCCGGGCCGCTGCCCGTGTCGACACGAAAATTCTGGTCGCGCTCGCTGACCAGCGGTGCGAGGCTGCCTTCTATGCCGTAATTTTCCCGCAGCAGCCGCTGTACCTTTTCGGCAGCCAGCGAGGGCGGCGGCGTCTCTGTTACTTGCATACAATCGTGCCCGCAGCTGGCCGTCGTGGTTCTCTGTGTGGTGCCAAATTACCTTTTTTGGCCAGAAATGACGATCAGTTCCGGCTTGCTTTGAACATAATCGTTCATAGTCGATGGCTTATGAATCGCCTAGCCCGCATCGTCCGGTCCGAGATGCCCTCGACGTCCGTCCAGTTTCGCAAGACAGCTTACGGCAAGAACGGCGTGCAGGGCTTTCTGCGCGACGTGCTAGCGATGGCCAATGCTGCCGTGGACGGGCCACGGTACATCATTACCGGGGCACAATTCGATGCCAGGGGCCGCAAGCGCCTCTACGGCGTCGGGCGCGAGGATTTTTCCGGCAAACCCGCCTACCAGGCGCTCGCGAACGAGCACATTGAGCCTGCCATCCGGATTCGCTACCAACCCGTCACGATCGATGGCGAACGCATCGGCGTTTTCGAGATCGGTGACTGCCAGGACCGGCCGTACATGATGCGCGTCGACTATTCCGAGACCCTGCGGCGTGGAGACGCCTACGCGCGTGTCAACGAGGCGGCGGTGAAACTGGGCCGGCGGCAATTGCAGAAGCTGTTCGAGCTCAAGTTCCAGGAATCGGTCTCGGCGGCGCACATCGAAATCGGGTTTCCCGGGGAGATCATTCACAAGGACCTGCAGGTCGCGACGTGCAAGCTCGCCGAATTGCCCTCGGCCGTGGCCAGCGCGAAGCTGCACGAGCTCATCGACGCCAAAGATCGCGTGCACGCCTCGGCAGGCAATACAATGGTTGCGAGGCTGACCCACGCACGACTGTTCGGTACTGACAGCCCCTACGAAGAGCGCTCATCGGAGGAAATACGGCAGGAGATCGCCCAGATCGAGCGCCGCTACCAGGACCAGGACAATTACTATCTGTTCGAGCAGCATGCGACCAATATTCAGCTAGTCATCTACAACCAGGGCGAGGAAGACATCGACGACGCGTCGATCACGCTGGTCATGCCCAACCACTCCGCGTTTCACGTCGCCACGGGGCTGCCGAAGCTGCCGCGAGATGACTGCTTCATCGATCGCTCACCCGACGAGCAGGCCGACTACCCGGCCGTCGCGCTGCGCGACGACGCCATCCAGGTCTCGGCAAAGCTCGGGAACATACCGACAGGGGCGCCGATTGATATTTTCAACCTGCCGCTGCGCATATGCGCAGGCGCCGAACTCGAGGGCCGGCGCATCGGGATCCGGTACTCGCTGCAGGCGCGTAACCTGCGCGCCGCGGCCACCGGTAAGCTGCGGCTGCTGTTTCAGTAGGTAGCCGGCGCCGGGATGGCGCCTAGGTCCACTTATCGACGCGCGGTGCGGTGTAGCGTTCGAACTGCTGGATCAGGCCGGCCGACGTGTCATCACTGAGCAGCATTGCGCGATTCTGCGGGCGCAGGAAACCTTCTTGCTCGGTATGGTCAAGAAACTCCAGCAGTCGGTCGAAGTAACCGCCGACGTTGAGCAGCCCGCAGGGCTTGTCGTGGAAGCGCAGCTGGCCCCAGGTCACGACCTCGACGATTTCCTCGAGGGTGCCGAAGCCGCCGGGGAGCGCGATGAAGCCGTCGGACAAGGCGGCCATCATCGACTTGCGGGCGTGCATCGATCCCACAACGTGCAACTCGGTCAGGCCCTCGTGCGCAATCTCCTTGTCCACGAGGATCTCGGGGATCACGCCATGCGCGGCGCCGCCCAGCGCCAGGACCTCGTCGGCAAGTATGCCCATGATGCCGACAGAGGCGCCGCCGTATACGAGCTCGATATCGTGGTGGACCAGCACCGCGGCGAGTTCCCGGGCGGCGGCCGCATACGTCGCGCGCCGTCCATTGCTCGAGCCGCAATAGACGCACACGCGCCGCATGAAGTAGTCGCTCAAGCCGGATTCCTTCCTGCCTTCGCGCTCTCGATGATCTCGGCGACGGCAGGGCGTCGCTCCCGCAGCTCTTCGGGCGTCAGCGCATCGAGCTCGTGCGGGAAGACCAGCCACTCTGCAGTCTCGCGAATGAAATAGTCGGGCTCGATGCTGGTCTCGTTGCGGCTGGGCTTGTACCAGGGCATGGCCACCCGGATGTCTTCAGGGGTGTTGCCGCGCGCGCGCCGGGTCAGTTCGTCGATCACCGCGACAATTGTGTTGCCGGTATCGAAGACGTCATCGACGATCAGCACGCGATCGTCGTAGCAGATCTTCTTGATGATGTAGTTGAGGCCGTGCACGGCCACGGCGCCACGCTGATCTACGCCGACATAGGAAGAAGTCCGGATCGCGATGTGGTCCGACTCGACGCCGCAGTAGGACATGATCTCCTGGACCGCCATGCCGACCGGTGTGCCGCCGCGCCATATCGCGATGATCATCGTCGGCTTGAAGCCGCTTTCGAGTACCCGCAGGCCGAGGCGGAACGAATCCTCGAGGAGGTCCTGCGCCGAGAGCACTATCTTGTTCATTGTTATATCTCTTGTGTGCGCACAGGAGGCAATCGCTATAATGGCGACGATTCTACCGTACCGCCGCCCAAGAAAAACAATGGACAAACGATTCGTCGCCGCGGACGACCTGCTCCGGGATTCCTTCCAGCTTGCCGCTGATATCGCGGCATCGGATTTTCGTCCCGATTTCGTCGTCGGGCTCTGGCGCGGCGGCAGCGCCGTCGGCATCGCCGTACAGGAAGGCCTGGAGTTCCTGGGCGTCGAGACCGATCACATCGCGATCCGGACCTCGTACCGAGGCGCAGCCAGCTACAAGGAGATGGTCAGCAAGGCGGACGGCATTCGCGTTCACGGGCTGCAGTACCTGCTCGAGAACCTCTGCGCGCACCATACGCTGCTGATCGTCGACGATGTCTACAGCACGGGGTCGAGCGTGAAGGCCGTGATCGAACAGCTGGCGCAGAAGACCCGCCGCAACCTGCCGCACGACATTCGCATCGCAACCGTCTGGTACCGGCCGATGGACAAAACGCGGCGCGTACCCGACTACTTCGTTCATGAGACCACGGACTGGCTGGTGCTTCCGTACGAACTGAGCGGCCTGACCGTCGCCGAGCTGCGTGAGCACCGACCCGAGCTGGGCGACATCGTCGATCGCCTCGAGGCGCTGGTGGGCAAGGACGGCCCCTAGGCCTGTCGATTCGCGCGTTTTTTTACGGGCTCCGCTCGGGAGCACCGTATTCGCATGTGCCGCTCTCGTAGTCATAACGGCCGCCCCGGTCGAGGCACTCGTCGACGCGCAGCCAGTCGATCAACAGTACAACGGCCCACGCAACGAACAACAGCAGCGTGGCGCCGAAGAACGCGCCAATAAGCACGATCAGCTTGCGCTGCCAGGCCGGCACGTCCTGTTTTTCATAACGTTTGCGCATGTTCGCCTGCTGCTATGAACCCGACGCCGGCGATTCGCCGAGGATATAGGTCCTGGCGATGTGCCTGTCGTCCCCGAGGAAGATCAGTGAGAACAGGGCCTCGTCGATCGACTCGGCCGAAAGAGTGCGTCGCTCGGTGATTCGCGTCGCGGCAAAATCGATGGCGATGAAGTCGGCTTCCTTGCCCGGCGACAGGTTGCCGATGACGTCCTCGAGATCCAGCGCCCGGGCGGCGCCGAGAGTGGCCAGGTAGACCGCCCGGCTTGCAGCCAGGGGCTGGCCTTGCAGATGCAGAACCTTGTACGCCGAACTCATCGTGCGCAGCATCGACAGGCTGGTGCCGCCGCCGACATCGGTGGCGAGCCCGACGTTCACGCCGGCCTCGGTCATCGCCTGCAGGTTGAACAGGCCGCTGCCGAGGAACAGGTTGGAGGTTGGACAGAATGCGCCGGCCGCGTGCCTGCCAGCCATGACGGCGCGATCATCGTCGTCGACATGCAGGCAGTGCGCGAACATCGAGCGATGTCGCACCAGCCCGAAGCGCTCGTAGACATCCAGGTAGCTGCGACTCTCGGGAAACGCCTTCGCGATCTCCTCGACTTCCTCCCGGTTTTCCGCGAGATGGGTGTGGACCCAGGCATCCGGGTGCTCGGCGGCCAGCCGGCCAGCCGCCTCCAGCTGCGCGGCGCTCGACGTCAACGCGAAGCGCGGAGTGATCGCGTAACCGAGGCGACCCCTGCCGTGCCAGCGCTCGATGAGCGCCTTGCTATCCGCGTAAGCGCTCTCCGGGGTATCACGCAGCTCCTCGGGGCAATTCCGGTCCATCAGCACCTTGCCCGCGATCACGCGCATGTTACGCCGCTCCGCTGCCTCGAAGATCGCGTCGACCGACTGCGGATGGACCGTGGCGAAAATCAGCGCCGTCGTTATGCCGTTGCGCAGCAGTTCCTCGAGGAACGCCTCGGCGACCTCGGCCGCATGCGCCTTGTCGGCAAAGCGCGCCTCGGCCGGGTAGGCATAGCGGTGCAGCCAGTCCAGCAGCTTTTCACCGTAAGCGGCGATGATGTCGAGCTGCGCATAATGGACGTGACAGTCTATAAGGCCCGGCAACAGCAGCTTGCCGGTCAGGTCTTCCACCAGCGTGTCCTCGCCAAGAGCCGGGAGCAACTCGTCGGCCGGCCCGAGCGCGGCTATGCGCCCGTCTTCGACCACGAGCAGCCCGTCCTCGATATACTCGATCGCCTCGTCGACCGGGACCCCGCCGGGGTCCGCGACGCAGTGATAGACGGCCGCCCGGAATGCCTTGCGCGCGGTCATGGGGCCTCCAGGAGCACGGGCTCCTCGAGGCTGTGCTCGTCGCAGTTGGGCTCGCTCCCGGCGCGGTCGATGATCAGGAATTCCTGGCCCTCATCGAACGCGATGAGCGGCATGTGCCAGGTGCCGCGGTGGTAGTTGATGCCCTGCCGCCCGTTCGTCGCGAAGGCCCGCAGGTCGCCTGCTTCGACGGCCTCGCCGGGCGGGGCAACGACGACGACGAGCCGCGCACGCGACAACGGCACGAACGCCTGGCTGCCGAGCGGGTGGCGCTCGACGATGTCAATGCGATACGGCAGGGCCGTCGCGACGCGGCAGCGCGCGATGCTGACGGCGACCCGGCCGCCGGCGGCGATGTCCACATTGCAGAGCTCGTCGAAACGTTCGAAGCGGGCGGCATTCATGCCGGCGCGCGCGCGCCCGCCCGCCTCGATGACATCGCCATACGGTGCGAATCGTTCGGCCGTCAGCGGCTCGGGTCGTAGCACGATGGTCATCGCGCCAGCCTGCCGAACAGGCGGATTCGGCTGATGCCGCCGTCGGGGTAGATGGACATGCGCACGTGACTCACCGCGCCGATATCCCGCAGGTCATCCTCGAACACGTGCAGCTTGTCCGCCTCGAGCTTCGATTCCGGCAGCAGGGTCTGCCACGCCCCGCTGTCGTTCACGGCGTCCGCATGGTCGCCAAAGCTCGCCGCTTCGAGCGCCACGCGGTCGGGGTAGTTGCCCTTGAAGTGAGCCGTATCGATCTCGACGTTTTCGATCGTGCCGGGATGTCCCAGCGCAAGAATGACCCAGTCGTTACCGGCTCCGCGGCGTCGCGCGGTCTCCCAGCCATCGCCCATGTTCACGCCGCGGCCGGCGACGACGAGGTTGTGCATGCTGCCGTAATGTTCATCCGAGCAGTCCAGCGCGCGGCCGCCGTTCTCTAGCGCGACGAGATCGATGCGGCCCTCGGACTGCGCAAGGTCCGGCCGGATCTCGCCGTAAACACGCAGCCGCGCCACGCCCCCGTCCGGGTAGATGTTCAGGCGCAGGTGCGTCCACACGGCGTCGCTGTCGATGGCGAACGGATGGTGCGCGTCCCCCTCGAGATCACTGAGGCGCAGGATCTCGGTCCACTCGCCCGTGGGTATGTCCTCGTCGCTCACGCACGCATCGAGCGAGGCTTGCGGCGGATAGTTGCCCGTGAAGTAACTCGTGTCGATGTCGACGCCATGAACGACGCCCGGGCGACCGAGCCGGATGATGCAGTGGTCGTGTCCCGGGACGCGCTTGCGGCGTGACTCCCAGCCGTCCATCCACTTGCCGTGATCGTCGTACTTGTCCGCAACGAAAACCGGATTGCGCGGATCGATGAGCCGCTCCTTGGCGGCGAAGAACTCGTCGGTCGCAAAGGTCACGCGCGTGCCGAGCCGTGGCTGCTCGAGCTGTATCCATTCGTGAAACGGGTGCGGCCGCCAGCTCATCGTTCCGGCCCCATCGCCTGGAGCCGCAGGCGCGCGATCTCGTGGATCTCGGCCAGCGCGGTCTCGAACTCGGTCTGGGCATCGTTGCCGAGCCGCTGCTCGAATGCGACAAGGATCTGCTGCCGGCTGCTGTTGCGCACGGCCATCACGAAGGGAAAACCGAATTTGTCCCGGTAGGCACGGTTGAGCGACTGGAAGCGCTCGTATTCCCCGGGTGAACACTGGTCGAGGCCGGCGCTGGACTGCTCTGTCGCCGAGTCGGCCGTCAGCTCGCCCGCCCGGCGCGCCTTGTCGGCAAGGTCCGGGTGCGCGCGAATAAGTGCGAGCCGGCGCTCATGGGACGCGTTATCGACGCAGTCGGCCATCACCGCCGCGATCCGCTCGCGATCATCGTCGGTGCCAACGACGAGTGCCGCCTCTTCCGCCACCCAGGGCGAGTGCTCGTATATGGCGCCGTACCGCCCGACGAAATCGTCCTGGTCCGTCATCAGGTCTCCGCCGGGAAGTGCTTGCGCCAGTGCCTGGCGATGTCGATGCGCCGGGCGACCCAGACGTCGTCATGATCCGCCACGTAGTCGAGGAACCGCGCCAGCGCGGCCGCGCGGCCCGGCCGGCCCGCCAGGCGGCAGTGCAGGCCCACGGACATCATCCGCGACCCTTCCGCGTAGAGCACGTCGAACGCGTCCTTGAGGTAATCGAAGAACTGCTGCCCCGAATTGAAGCCCTGCGCGGTGGCAAAGCGCATGTCGTTGGCGTCCAGCGTGTAGGGGACCATCAATTGCGGCTGCTCGAACGTATGGTCCCAGTACGGCAGGTCGTCCGCGTAGCTGTCCGCGTTGTAGACGAAACCGCCCTCCTCGGCAACGAGCCTGTGCGTCCGCGGGCTGCAACGGCCGAGATACCAGCCGAGCGGGCGCTCGCCGGTCACGCGTGTGTGAATCTCGATCGCCTTGCCGAGATGCAGGCGTTCCGTATCCTCGTCGACGTGCTGGTAGTCGATCCACCGGTAACCGTGGCTCGCAATCTCCCAGCCGGCATCCTGCATGGCGTCGACCGCCTCGGGGTTGCGCTCCAGCGCCATGGCGACGCCGAAGACCGTCACCGGCATCCGGTTGCCGGTGAACATCCGGTACAACCGCCAGAAGCCGGCCCGCGCGCCGTACTCGTAGAGCGATTCCATGTTCATGTGGCGCTGGTCCGCGACCGGTTCCGCACCGACGATTTCGGACAGGAAGGCCTCGGACGCGGAGTCGCCGTGCAGCACGCAGTTCTCGGCACCCTCCTCGTAATTCACGACGAATTGCACGGCGATGCGCGCGTTATCGGGCCACGCCGGGCCCGGCGGATGCTGGCCGTAGCCGCGCAGGTCCCTCGGGTAACGCGTGTCCGGCATCAGCGGTCCCCCAGCGACTGATACCAGCGATCGATCAGGTCGCGTTCCGCGTCGCTGATGCCCGTCAGGTTGCCGATCGGCATCGCGCGGGTAACCACGGTCTGCTGGTGAATCCGCACCGCCTCGGCAACGATCTCGGCCTCGGTTTCGAGCACGACGCCGGCGGGCGCCGCGGGAAAGGCGGGGTGTGTCGGCTCGCTGGCATGGCAGGTGGTGCAGCGATGCTCGACGATGGCCCGCACGTCATCGAAGGCCACCGCGCCGCCGGGCGTGGCGTTCACCCTGGGCGCTATCGCTACCGCGACGCCGGCCAGCAGCAGCCCAGCGACGACGAGCGGCACCGGCGACGCGCTGCCCTTGTGCCGGGCGACGAAGTAGACGCGAATCAGGGCGCCGGCCAGCGTGATGGCGACGAGGATGGCCCAGTTCCAGGCGTGGTTATAGGTCGTCGCGTAATGGTTGCTCGTCATGACGAACAGCACCGGCAGCGTGAAATAGGTGTTGTGCACCGAGCGCTGCTTCGCCCTGATGCCGTCGGCCGCGTCCGGCAGTTCGCCGCGCCCGGCCGCCTCGACCATGCGCCGCTGCCCGGGGATGATGACGAAAAACACGTTGGCCACCATGATCGTGCCCAGCACCGCGCCGAAGTGAATGTAGGCGCCGCGGCCGCTGAACAGCTGGCAGAGGCCCCAGGCGAGCAAGGCGACCAGCACGAAGAGCACTGCCGCGAAC
>JBFFSI010000095.1:0-8970 GCA_041572475.1 Woeseiaceae bacterium | reverse complement strand
CTACCAGGTGCGCGAAGCACTCGAGGGACTTACGTGCAGGCTCGCGGCGGAGAACATGACGGATGCCGAGATCGACGAGCTGAGCGATCTGCTGGATCGGCACGAAGCTGAGGTACGTCGCAAGGACGGCGCCGAGTACTTTCGCCAGGAGGGCGATCTCGACTTTCACTTCCGCATAGCAGAGGGTTGCCGCAATGAACTGCTGCGTACCGCCCTCTGCGAGGATCACTACCAGTTGATGCGGCTGTATCGCTACAAGTTCTCGAACCGGGCCGGCCGGCCGCGGCGCGCACTGGCCGAGCACCGCCAGATTCTCGAGGCCATACGCGATCGCGATGGCGAACTGGCGGAGCTGCTGATGCGGCGCCATATCCGCAATGCTCGCGAGACCTTCGAACGCCATATCGAACAACAGGCCGGCGGCACGGCGCCCGGCGAGGCATCCGCATGAATATGACCCGGGCAAAGACATCGGCGGGTCGGCGCTTCCGCGAGGCGCTGGATGCGGAGCGCCCGCTGCAAATTGTCGGCGCGATCAACGCCTACACGGCGCTGATGGCGGAGCGGCTCGGCTACAGGGCGCTCTACCTGTCCGGCGCCGGGGTCGCGAACGCGTCCTATGGGCTGCCCGACCTCGGCATGACGACGCTGGATAACGTCGTCGAAGACGCGTCTCGCATCACGAGCGCCACCGATGTGCCGCTGCTCGTCGATATCGATACCGGCTGGGGCGGCGCCTTCAACATCG
This sequence comes from Woeseiaceae bacterium, assembly GCA_041572475.1. Classification (GTDB taxonomy): domain Bacteria; phylum Pseudomonadota; class Gammaproteobacteria; order Steroidobacterales; family Woeseiaceae; genus UBA1847. Next base: position 8,222 of record JBFFSI010000095.1, on the reverse strand, counting down.
CGCGAACGGTGAAGACCCTGGCGAAGGCAGGTGTCGCCGCTGTCCACATCGAGGACCAGGTTGGCCAGAAGCGCTGCGGCCACAGGCCGAACAAGAACATCGTCTCGACGGCCGAGATGGTGGACCGTATCAAGGCCGCGTTGGACGCAAAGCCCGACCCGGATTTTCTCGTGATGGCGCGCACTGACGCACTCGCGGTGGAGGGCATGGAACCGATGCTCGAGCGCATCCGGGCCTACGCGGAGGCCGGAGCCGATGCCATCTTTGCCGAAGCCATGACCGAGATCGGCCTCTACGCCGCGGTGACCGACGCAGTGTCAGTTCCCGTAATGGCCAACCTCACCGAGTTCGGGCTGACGCCGATGTACACGACAGAGGAGCTGGCCGACGTCGGCATCCGCATGGCGCTGTATCCGCTTTCTGCGTTTCGCGCGATGAACCGTGCGGCGCTCGAGGTCTACCGGACCATCCGCAAAGAAGGCACCCAGAAGAACGTGATCCCGACGATGCAGACTCGCGAAGAGCTCTACGATTTTCTCGGCTATCACGCGTTCGAACAAAAGCTGGACGAACTGTTTGGCACCAATGTACCAGGAGACGACAATGACTGATAAGAAACCCGGCGGCGCCGGCCTGCGCGGTCAGGTCGCAGGCAGATCCGCAATTTGTACGGTCGCGATGGGCCACTCCGGCCTCACTTATTACGGTTACGAGGTCGGTGACCTGGCCGAGCACTGCGAGTTCGAGGAGATTGCCTACCTGCTGTTCAATGGCGAGTTGCCGACACAGGCACAGCTCGCCGACTACAAGGCGCGGCTCAAGGGCCTGCGCGGACTGCCGGACACGCTGAAGGAGGTGCTCGAGCGCATCCCCGCCAGCGCCCACCCGATGGACGTGATGCGCACGGGAACCTCGTTTCTCGGCAACCTCGAGACGGAGCAGGATTTTTCCGGGCAGCAGGCCGCGGCCGACCGCCTGATCGCGGCGCTGCCGAGCATCATCTGTTACTGGTACCGCTACAGCCATGACGGGGTCCGGGTCGACCTCGACACGGGCGAGGATTCGATCGGCGGGCATTTCCTGCACCTGCTGCACGACAAGAGCCCGTCAGATCTGCATGCCCAGGTCATGAACGTGTCGCTGATCCTCTACGCCGAGCACGAGTTCAATGCGTCGACCTTCACGGCCCGCGTCTGCGCCTCGACGCTGTCTGACTACCACAGCTGCATTACCGCGGCGATCGGCTCGCTGCGCGGGCCGCTGCACGGCGGCGCCAACGAGGCGGCCATGGACATGATCGATCAGTGGTCGACGCCGGACGAGGCGGAGCAGGCGGTCCTCGGCATGCTGGAGCGCAAGGAAAAGATCATGGGCTTCGGGCACGCGGTGTACACCGAGTCGGATCCGCGCAACGCGATCATCAAGGGCTGGTCCGAGAAGCTCGCGGCGGAGTTCGGCGACACCCGGCTCTATGACGTATCAGCGCGCTGCGAGGAAGTGATGTGGCGTGAAAAGAAGCTGTTTTGTAACGCCGACTTTTTTCATGCCTCGGCTTATCACTTCATGGGCATTCCCACCAAGCTGTTCACGCCGATCTTCGTGATGTCACGCACCACGGGCTGGTCGGCCCACGTGTTCGAGCAACGCTCCGACAACCGCATTATCCGGCCGAATGCCGAATACATCGGGCCCGAGCCGCGCACAGTCATGCCGATTGCCGAACGCTGAGAGGTTCAAGCAAGCATGAGCGCCAACGTCGACATGAATGTACGGCCTGACTACGACCAGGTCATAAAGGATATCGCCGACTACGTCCTCGACTACGAGGTCGAGTCGGCACAAGCCATGGACACGGCCCGCAACTGCCTGATGGATACCCTGGGTTGCGGATTGCTGGCGCTCCGCTTCCCGGAGTGCACCAAGCATCTCGGGCCGGTCGTGCAGGGCACGAGCGTGCCGAACGGCGCCCGCGTTCCGGGAACGCAGTTCATCCTCGACCCGGTCAAGGCGGCGTGGGACATCGGCTGCCTGATTCGCTGGCTGGACTTCAACGACACCTGGCTCGCGGCGGAGTGGGGACACCCGTCGGACAACCTCGGGGGCATCCTCGCGGTCGCCGACCACCTGTCGCAGCAAAACCTGGCGAATGGCAGGCCGCCGCTGACGATGCGCGACGTGCTGGTCGCCATGGTCAAGGCGCACGAGATCCAGGGCGTGCTCGCGCTGGACAACAGCTTCAATCGCGTGGGCCTCGACCACGTGTTGCTCGTGCGGGTCGCGTCGAGCGCAGTGGTGACCCGGATGCTGGGCGGCAACCGTGACCAGGTCATGGCGGCGGTCTCGCAGGCCTGGGTAGACGGCTCGGCGCTGCGAACCTATCGTCATGCGCCGAACGCCGGCTCGCGCAAGTCCTGGGCCGCCGGCGATGCCACCTCGCGAGCCGTGCGCCTGGCCGACATCACGATGCGCGGCGAAATGGGCGTTCCCGGCGTGCTCACCGCGAAGCAGTGGGGCTTTTACGAGGTCTCCTTCAGCCAGACCAATGCCGACCTGGCGCTGAAGCCGGAAGGCGAACGCGAATTCAGGTTCCAGCGCGACTACGGCAGCTACGTCATGGAGAACGTGCTGTTCAAGATCTCGTTTCCGGCCGAGTTCCATTCCCAGACGGCGTGCGAGGCCGCGGTCAGGCTGCACCCCGAGGTGCGGGAGCGGCTCGACGACATCGACAGGATCGTCATCACGACACACGAGTCGGCCATCCGCATCATCTCCAAGGTCGGGCCGCTCGCGAACCCGGCCGATCGCGATCACTGCCTGCAGTACATGACGGCCGTGCCGCTCATCGTCGGTGATCTCGTGGCCGAGCATTACGAGGACGACTTTCACGCTGCCCATCCGCTGATCGACAAGTTGCGCGACAAGATGGAAGTCGTCGAGGACGAGCGTTACAGCCGCGAGTATCACGACCCGGACAAGCGTTCCATCGCGAACGCCCTGCAGGTGTTCTTCAAGGATGGCTCGAGCACCGACAAGGTGGAGATCGAGTACCCCATCGGTCATCGCCGCCGGCGCGACGAGGGTATCCCGGTGCTCGAGGCGAAGTTCCGCCGCAACCTCGCCAGCCGGTTCCCTCAGGGGCGCTCGGAGGCCATCTTCGCGCTCTGCAAGGACCAGGCTGCGCTCGAGGCGACGCCCGTCAACGCGTTCATGGACCTGTTCGTGATCTAGCCCCGGTTCCGCCGGGCGCGGTGGAGGCTACAGCAGCTTCTCGACGTGCTCGGCGATCGAACTCGGCTGGTAGTCGGGGGCGAAGCGCTTGACGACGTTGCCCTCGCGATCCACGAGGAATTTCGTGAAGTTCCACTTGATGGCGTCCGTCAGCAGCCCGCCGGCCTCGCTTTTCAGGAACGTGTACAGGGGGTGGGCGTCGCGTCCATTGACGTCGATTTTGCCCATTACCGGGAACGTGAGCCCGTAGTTCAGCTGGCAAAACTCCTGGATTTCCTCGTTCGAGCCGGGCTCCTGCCGCCCGAACTGGTTACAGGGCAGGGCAAAGATCTCCAGACCCTGATCATGGTACTGGTCATAGAGTTCCTGCAGGCCCTCGTACTGCGGCGTAAAGCCGCACTTGCTGGCGGTGTTGACGAACAACAGCACCTTGTCACGGTAGTCTGCCAGCGGCACTTCTTCGCCGGTCGCGGACGGCAGGGAATAGTCGTATATCGTTGTCATATCAATTCTCGGGTGAAGGGCTGAGGTTCGGAGATTACCAAGCCCACGATATTGGCTCCCGGCGGCGGATTTCAAGCTCCGTCTCTTGCGCGGATCGGACCGTGGGGAATACGGATGCCCGCAGCACGGCCCGTTTCCTATACTTGGCGCGACTACGGGACTGACTCGGGCAGGTCGCGATGAAAGTCGAGCGGCTGGCGGTGATGACCGAGGTCATGCGCAAGGGCATGACCCTCAGGGACTTCTTTGAAGAGGCCGTGCGCTGCAACGTCCCCGGCATTCCCTTTGTCGACGACGAGGACAGGATCGTCGGCCGCATATCGGTTCGCCATACCTTCAAGATGATAGCCGTGCCGGACAGCATCCTGCGGCTGGCAGGCGCTGTTGGCGACCAGACCGACCGGCTCGACCTGTCCGAGAAGCAGGTTCTAAAAGCATTGGCGCTGCCTGTCGAAACCTATCTGCTGGAGAAGACGCCGACCGTCTCGCCGCGATCCGCGCTGGTCAAGGCGCTCGCGATCATGGAGGCCTACAACAGCAGCTATGTCTTTCTCACAGAACACGGCGAATACCGCGGCGTGGTCACGCGGATGACCATTGCGCGCCGCATGCTGGAGAGCCTGAAAGAGCTGGAGCGGCTGACGAATTCCTGACCAGGCGGCGGAGGGCGTACGCGACGATTTATTGATGGAGTCTGTTCCTACAACCTTGACCGGATCGATGTGGATGGCGGCTGCGGTACTTGTCGTCGCTTACATACTCATTTTTGCCGAGCTCATGCACCGGACAATCGCAGCGGTCATCGGCGCGGTCTGCATGGTCCTCGTCGGCATGCTCGGCGGTTTCTATTCGCAGTCCGCTGCGGTCGCCGCCATCGACGCGAATACGATGTTTCTCCTCGTCGGCATGATGCTGCTCGTGAGCATGTTGAAGCCGACCGGGGGATTCGAGTACGCGGCTATCCGCATGGCCAAGCTCGCCAAAGGCAGTCCGGCACGACTCCTGGTTTATCTGTCTTCGCTGGTCACCGTCTGCAGCATGTTCCTCGACAATGTCACGACGGTGCTGGTCTTCGCGCCGCTCACGGTCGTCATCGCGAGGATGCTCGGCATCAGCCCCGTCCCCTACCTGATTGCCGAAGCATTGATGTCCAATACCGGCGGCGTCGCAACCTTGGTCGGCGATCCCCCGAACATCATGATCGGGAGCGCGGCCGGGATCGACTTCACCCGGTTCCTCGTGCACATGGGGCCGATCATCCTGTTTGTCTGGGCCGCTACCTTGCTCGTGCTGCTGACACTGTTTCGCAAGGACCTCGCCGGCAAGATCGACGAGGTTCTCGACCTCGACGAGAGCAGGGTCCTCAAGGACCGCAAGAGGCTACTCGCCGTCAGCCTGTCGATCGGTCTCGTCATCCTTTTGTTCTTCGTGCACCACCGATTCCACTTCTTCCCCGGCTATGTCGCGTGGATGGGTGCGGCTGTGGGTATGGCGCTGGTGCGGCCGGATCCGGAAGCATTGCTCAAGGACCTCGACTGGGCGGTGCTGCTGTTCTTTGCAGGGCTCTTCATTATCGTGGGAGGCGTGGAGGGGTCAGGGTTACTGGGATTGCTCGGCCAGCTCCTCGCCAGCGGCGCCCAGGATCCCCAGAGACTGATGCTGACGGCACTCATCGTCATGTGGGTCGCGGCCCTGCTGAGCGCCGTGGTGGACAACATTCCGTTCACGGTCACGATGATTCCGATCATTTCGCACCTGCAGACCCGGGGCGTCGACGTGATGCCGCTCTGGTGGGCGCTGGCGCTGGGTGTCGGCCTGGGCGGTAATGCGACGCACATCGGCTCGACCGCGAACGTCATCTGCGTGGCCGCGGCCGAACGCACGGGCATCGAGCGCTACCACATCTCGCCGATGTACTGGATGAAGCGGGGAGTGCCCGTCATGTTCGCGGGACTGACCGTGGCCAGCATCCTGCTCGTTGTGTTTTTCGACAACTATCGCGGCAGCTGACCGCCCCATGCAGGCTGCCGAAATGGCCTGCAAACCCCTGATAGTGTGTCCCATGTCCCAGAATTGCCCGCGGAGCATCCTTATGCTGTGACGACATAATTCCGGAGTGCGCACCGCCTGGATACCGTGAGAGGCGCGGTGCGCGGAGAGGTCATGGCATGAAGTGTTTGAAATACCTATGGTTTATAGGCTTCGTCAGCGCTGGAGCGGTGCTTGCCGCGCCGGCTGACGACGCGGCGTCCGCGATCAAGGGCGAGCTGCAGGTCCAGATCCAGTCCCCGGGCAGCGACTATGTCGCCGATCGCGGGGAAACCGTCGTCGATGTCGAGGGCGTGGCATCCACCATTGGCGGCGTGCAGTACCTCGACATGATATTCGTGCTGGATACCTCGGCCAGTCTCAGGCAGACGGACCCGCAGGATCATCGCTCCCTCGGCGCGATCGAACTGGTCCGTAACCTGTCGCCGCGCAGCAACGTCAAGATCGGGGTGGTCAGTTTCGCCGGCAAGGGTCAGCTCGTGCTGCCGTTGTCAGCAGATCGAGACGCGGTCGCGCAGGCGCTGCGGGGCCTGCCGCGCTCGGGCAGCACGAACCTCGCGGCCGGCATCAAGACCGCGGAACGCGAACTCAGGGCGAACGGACGCCCGGGCTCGTCGCGCGTGATCATGCTGTTTACCGACGGCAAGTCGAACGAGCAAAAGGCCTATGACGCGACGGTCGAGGCGCAGGCACAGGACATCGTGATCCATCCCCTGCTGCTCGGCTCGGATGCCCGGGGCACATCGATCCTCGACACGATCGCCTGGGCCACAGGCGGCAGCTTCGTGCAGGTCAGGGACCCGTCGATGCTGCCCGAGGCCTTCCTGAACCTGCGCACGACCGGTGTTGACAGCGTTACCCTGAGCGTCAACGGCTCCGATCCGGTTGCCGCCAAACTCGCGGGCGGCACGTTCGCCGGCAATCTCCCGCTCGAGGTGGGCGAGAACCGGATCGTCGCGCTGGCGACCAGCCTGGATGGTCAGCAGAAGGAATCCGTCGTTACCGTGACCGTGCAGGACGCGAGTTGCGCGGCGCTGGCGGTCGCGGCGACGAGCGACGGCAGGCCCGTGATGTCGCTGAACGATCGCGCGGTCGAGGTCATCGTCGACGCCTCGCGCAGCATGTGGGGGCGCATGCACGGCGAGCCCAAGATGGCGGTGGCCAAGGCGACGCTGAACGACCTGTCCTACTGGCTCCCGCAGGATCTCGACCTGGCGCTGCGCGCCTACGGCAACGCGAGCCCCAGCGAGAGCAGCAACTGCGCCGATTCGGCGCTGCTGGTGCCGTTCGGTGCCGGGAATCGCGAACCCGTTCGGCAGGCGATTGCCGGGCTGCGGCCGCTGGGCCAGACGCCCATCGCGTACGCGCTCCGGCAAGCCGCCGCGGACTTCGGCTCTCTCAGCAGTGACCGTGCCGTGGTGCTGGTCACCGACGGTATCGAGAGCTGCGGCGGCAACCCGGCGCAGGCGGCGCGCGAGCTGGCGCAGCAGGGCATCACGGTGCACGTGATCGGCTTCGGCATGGGCAACGCGGCTGACGAAGACGCGGCGAGCCTGCGCTCGATCGCCGACGCCTCCGGCGGGTACTACGTCACCGCGGGCAGCGCGCAGGAGCTCAAGGACGCGCTGGTGCGCACGGTGGCAACGCCGTACCGGGTCTACAGGGGCGGCACCGAGATCGCGAACGGCTCACTGGGCTCGGACGAGCAGATACTGCTGCCCGAGGGCGACTACAGGATCGCGCTCGAGAGCCGGCCGCCGCAGCAAACGCGGGTCAGTCTTGCGCCCAGGGATCGACTCACCTTGACGTTCGAGAAGCAAGGGGATGCTGTCGCCCATACCGAGCGACGCGATGTTCTCGAGCACCGGTCCTGCGAGGACGTCGTTGCCAGGATCGAGCGCCTCGAGCGCGGGCTCGACGCGCCCGAGCCGGTTGCCGACACGACCCAGTAGCGGGCTGGCGATCTAGCCGGGGTCGGCCTCCGACCCGGCCGCCGTCCGCAGGAGCCCGCGAAACGCCTCGCGTGGCGTCCGCCTGCCCTGCACGACCTGGAAGACCTCGCGCGCGATCGGCATGTTGACGCCGTGCTCGTCGGCCAGCGCCATGACCGCCGGCGCACTGTTGACGCCCTCGGCGACCATGAACATCTCGTCGGTGATCTCCTTGATCGAGCGGCCCTTGCCGAGCTCGTAACCCACCGTGCGGTTGCGGCTCTGCGGGCTCGTGCAGGTGGCGATCAGGTCGCCGGTGCCGGCGAGCCCCGCGAAGGTCCGGCGCTTGCCGCCCATCGCGACGCCGAGACGCGTGATCTCGGCCAGGCCGCGCGTGATGACGGCGGACCGCGTGTTATCGCCGGCCCCCAGCCCGTCGCCCATGCCCGCAGCAATCGCGATGATGTTCTTGAGTACGCCGCCGAGTTCGCAGCCGATCACGTCGAGGTT
>JBFFSI010000094.1:0-9056 GCA_041572475.1 Woeseiaceae bacterium | reverse complement strand
GGCTGTTCGCCCGGCTGGCCGGCATAGATCAGGGTGCCCTCGGCGCGCATGCCCGCTATCGTCGCCGGGTGCATGAGCAGGCCGCTGTTGAAGACAACGACAACATCCGGCTGCTCGATTGGCGCGCTCGTCCGAATCGCCCGGTCGGCCGGCGCCAGCCGGATGAAGGAGCGAACTACCGAACCCTTTTTCTCCGAACCGTAGGACGAGAAATGCGAGCCGTTAAGACCCATCCGCAGGACCGCGGCCTTGGCGATGATCTGTCCGGCCGCGTGGGCGCCAAGGCCGCCGATGGATTCGAAGCGAATCTCGAAGAAAGACCCGCCGCCGGGTAAGGAAACGCTCTGCGCCATGCCGGATGCCCCACAAAAGCCGGTTAATACTGCACGCTCCAGAATAAGGGCCGGGTCGATTAAGTTAATACGCACCTTCCGCAGGCCATTTCGGGATGTCACGAGTGTATTGAGAGAACTGGCGCAGCCCCCTGAATACCCGCAAACTACGGGTTCAGAGTCCCTCAAATGCCATGAACGACAAGACACAACGCCCCAAGATCGGCCTCGCGCTCGGCTCTGGTGCTTCGAGAGGGTGGTCGCACATCGGCATCATCAAGGCCCTGCGTGCACAGGGCATCGAGCCCGACGTGATCTGCGGGACCTCGGTGGGCGCGATCATCGGCGCCTCATACGTTGCCGGCAACATGCAGAAGCTGGAGGAGTGGGTTCTGTCTTCGTCGCGCGGCGACGTGCTGAAATTCTTCGAGGTCAAGGTGCCGCAGTCGGGCTTTGTCGACTCGAAGCGACTGAGCTGGTTCCTGCACAATTACGTGGCCGCGGAAGACCTTGCCATCGAGGCGCTGGACAGGACGTTCGCGGCGGTCGCCACGGACCTCGACACGGGCAGGGAGGTCTGGCTGACGGAGGGCGGGCTCGCTGGCGCCGTGCAGGCGTCGATGGCGATGCCGGGCCTTTTTCCGGCCGTGCGCGTCGGCGGCCGCTGGCTCGTGGACGGCGGCCTCGTCAACCCGGTCCCCGTCAGCGTATGCCACGCCCTGGGCGCTGACATCGTCATCGCCGTCAACCTGAACGCCGGCATCGTCGGCAAGCGGACAGGAAGTGCCTCCAGGAAAGGCGACCAGCACGAGGAGCGCAAGAAAGAGCATGAGCAGGGGCCGGAGCAGGAAGGCGGCTTCCTGAAGAACTTCAAGCAGCAGGCCATCGAATACTCGAACAGCATCTTCCCTGGCCGCGACGCCAAAGACGAGGCGCCGGGGCTCTTTTACGCCATTGCGAACTCGATCAACATTTTCCAGGACCGGATCACGCGCAGCCGCCTCGCGGGCGATCCCGCCGACGTCGTGCTGTCGCCACAGGTGGCGAGGATCGGCATGCTCGAGTTCCACCGCGCGAACGAGGCAATCGAGGAGGGCGAGCGCTGCGTCGAGGAGAGCGGCGCGCGCATCCAGCGGGTGCTCGGCCGGGACAGCGACTGAGGTTTGCGGCCTGATCGCGGATCGTCAACAATAAGCGTGACTCATCGAGGCTGCCGAGCGGCAGTGCGAATTGAAACCAATAATAGAGAGAGCAACATGGCGACGTACGAATGTGAAAAATGCGGAATGAAGGTCAATGCCACGTGCGGACACTGCGATGCGCCGCTGGAAAACAGCACGCTCGAGTTGCCCGATGGCAAGGAAGTCCAGATCTCCCAGTGCCCTAATGGTCACGGCAAAATCAAGTCGCCCCTGTGCTGCGGCCAGGACATGAGCTGCAGCATCGCCTGAGCAAGGCGGGAGGCGGTGTGACCGCCTGATCAATGCTTGAACAGTTGACCTCTATTCATCCGTTGCTGCCGGCGGCGGCGGGATTGCTGGCGCTATTGCTGGCCGCGCTCGTCGCCAACCTGGTGGCGAAGCACATCGTCCTGCGCGCCGTGACCGTGATCGCGCGGCGCTCCCGATACGATTGGGACGACATGCTCGTCGAGCACAACGTGGTCGGCCGACTCGTGCAGGTCATCCCCGCGCTGATCATCTTCGTCGGGGTCGCCTTCATTCCGGGACTCGCCGACGACATCGTTACGCTCACCCGCAACGTGGCGATGGCCTACATGATCCTGGTGCTGACCCTCGCCGCGACTGCGTTGCTGAGTGCGGGAAATGCCATCTATGCGGCCTTGCCGGTTGCGAACGACCGGCCGCTGAAAGGCTTCGTGCAGCTCATCCAGATCATCGTCTGGGTCATCGGCGCTGTGATGATCATCGCTGCGCTGCTCGATCGCTCGCCGCTGCTACTGCTGAGCGGCTTCGGCGCGATGACCGCCATCCTACTGCTCGTGTTCAGGGACACCATCCTGTCGCTGGTCGCGAGCGTGCAGCTGACGGCCCAGGACATGGTGCGCGTGGGGGACTGGATCGAGATGCCGCAGTTCGGGGCCGATGGTGATGTCATCGACGTCCAGCTGCACACGGTCAAGGTGCAGAACTGGGACAAGACGATCACGACCATCCCCACGCACCGCCTGATCTCGGACTCCTTCAAAAACTGGCGCGGCATGTCGGAGTCCGGCGGCAGGCGCATCAAACGCGCCATTCACATCGACCTGGGTTCGGTTCGCTTCCAGACCGACGAGGAGATCGAACACTTCCGGCGCTTCGCGTTGCTGAAGGGGTATGTCGGGGACAAGCTGCAGGAGTTGCGGGACTACAACGCGGGGCTGCCGACGGAAGTCGACGACGAGGTCAATCGGCGCAGGCTGACCAACATCGGCACCTTTCGCGCCTATGCGTTCAACTATCTCAAGCACCATCCGAAGATCAACCAGCAGATGACGCTGATCGTGCGCCAGCTCGCGCCCGGCCCCGAAGGTCTGCCGCTCGAGATCTACTGTTTCACGAACACGACGGCATGGGCCGATTACGAGGGCATCCAGTCAGACATCTTCGATCACCTGCTGGCGATTACCCCCGAGTTCGGTCTCCGGCTGTTCCAGAAGCCGGCGGGCCACGACCTGCAGCTGCTTCGCTAGACGGTCCCGCGACCGCCGCGCTGACCCGGTCGTGATCCTGCGCATGCCGCAAATACCCTTGTGATTACGCCGAAAAGACCTGTATGATTACGGCAACAGAACTGATCACATGGATTAGCTTTGTAAATCAGGCGCTTACAGGAGTTTTCGCCTGTTAGAAGGGGGTTCCTTCGACGAAAACACAACGTTTTCAGCGCATTTTGCGCTGTCGAGGCCCACTGTATTACGAGAAAAGACGCCGCGCGATGCGGCGTAAAGAATGCCCCGGAGGTCGAGTGCCGGGACGTAAAAGTCAGGAGGAAAACTGGTGAACAAAAAATTGAGCAAGCATACGGGGTTACTGCTTGGTCTTGCGCTGCCGCTAACCATCGGCTTCGCGCAACCCACGTTTGCACAAGATGATGAAGAGATGATCGAAGAGGTCATCACGACCGGAACGCGCTCGCGCGCCCGCTCCGTCGATGACTCGCCGTCGCCGGTCGACGTGCTGTCTGCGGAGTACTTCACGGACCAGGGCGACACGGATCTCTCGAACCTTGTTCGTAACATCGTGCCGTCTTACAACGTCAACTCGCAGCCGATCAGTGATGCGGCGACGATCGTTCGTCCCGCCAACCTGCGCGGCCTGGCGCCCGACCACACGCTGGTGTTGATCAATGGCAAGCGCCGGCATCGGGCCGCTGTCATCTACTGGCTCGGCAACGGTGTTGCCGACGGCGCACAGGGCCCCGACATCTCGGCGATCCCGTCGATCGCGCTGAAGCAGGTAGAAGTCCTGCGTGACGGCGCCGCGGCACAGTACGGCTCGGACGCCATCGCCGGCGTGATGAACTTCATCCTCAAGGACGATTCCGAGGGCATGACGCTCGAGGCGAAGTACGGCGAGTACAGCGAGGGCGACGGCCAGACCTATGCTATCTCAGGCAACATTGGCCTGCCGCTGACGGCGAACGGTTTCGCCAACTTCAGCTTCGAGTACGGTGAGCAGGATCCCACCGACCGTTCGGTGCAGCGCGATGATGCGGCGGCTTTGATCGAGGCGGGCAACACGGCCGTGGCGAACCCGGCACAGATCTGGGGCACGCCCGAGATCGCCAACGACGTCAAGCTGTTCGCCAATCTCGGTCTCGATCTCGGTGGCGGCTCGTCGGCTTACATGCACGCGAACTATGCCGCCAAGCACGTCGATGGCGGCTTCTACTTCCGTAATCCGGATACGCGTGGGGCGGTTTTCGCGACCACTCTGGCTAACCCGAACTGGGGCGACTGGGACGACAATCCGGACACCGACGATACACCGTTGGAAGGCTTCGAAGATGAGCCGGAAACTGTCGGAGTCCGTTTGGTAGGCCAGCCGCCCGAAGCCGAAGGAAGCTGCCCGTACCTGCCTGCGGTGACGAGCGACGAGGGAGAGGCCTTCACCTACAACGGCCTGAATCCGGAAATCACCGCCGGTGGCGGTCCGAACCAGGACCAGCTTTCGGCCGCGCTTGCAGATCCGAATTGCTTCCTGTTCAACAGCATCTTCCCCGGTGGGTTCACGCCGCGCTTCGGCGGCGACGTCACCGACGCGGCGTTCACCGCCGGCGTCCGCGGTGAGACGGAGAACGGGCTGCGTTGGGACATCAGCGTGGGTGCGGGCCTGAACGATGTAGACTTTTTCATCAACAACACCGTGAATGCCTCGCTCGGCCCCGCAACACCGACCGAGTTCAATCCGGGTGACTACACTCAGATCGAGCAGATGTTCAACCTCGACTTCGCATACTCGCCGACGGACAACACCAACATCGCGTTCGGCGCCGAGTGGCGCAACGAGACCTTCGAGATCACGGTTGGCCAGGAGGAGTCTTTCACGATTGGTCCTTACGCCGATCAGGGTTTCAGCGCTGCCTCGAACGGCTTCCCCGGCTTCAGCAACATCGCCGGCGGCAGCTTCGATCGCAAGAACATCTCGCTGTACGTCGACGGCGAGTGGGAGCCCGCCGACAATATCCTGATCGGCGCCGCCGTGCGTTACGAGGACTTCGACGACTTCGGCACGACGACGAACTACAAGCTCGCCGGTAACTGGCGCGTGACCGACACCTTCGGCCTGCGCGGCACGGTCAGCACGGGCTTCAAGGCGCCGACACCGGGTCAGTCTAACGCGTTCAACGTATCGACCGAGTTCGACCTGGAGATCCAGGACCTCGTCAACAACGGCACGGTGCCGTCGACGTCGGCGCCCGCGCAGCTGCGCGGCGGCAGGCCGCTCGAGCCCGAAGAGTCGACCAACTTCACGTTCGGCACCTTCTTCAATGTCGGTGCGCTCGATGTGACGATCGACTACTTCCAGATCGAGGTGGACGACCGTCTGAGCCTGACGCAGGACTTCGCGCTGAGCGCGGATGAGGTTGAAGACCTGATTGCCGAGGGCATCACGAGCGCGGGCAACCTGCAGAACTTCCGTTTCTTCGCGAACGACTTCGACACCGAGACGACGGGCTTCGACGTCGTCGCCACCTACCCGGTATCGTGGGAGAACTCGGACACGACCCTCAGCCTGTCCTACAACAACACGGATACCAAGGTTACCCGGGCCAGTGACGCCGTGGGTGAGACGCGGATTCGCGAGTACGAGGAAGGACTGCCCGAGACGCGCTACAACCTGCAGGCCAATCACCACATGGGTGACTGGCGCTTCCTGGCGCGGGTCAGCTACTACGACGACTGGTACGACTCGGAGGACGGCAACACTTACGACGGCAAGACCCTTGTCGACCTCGAGGCAGCCTACAACTTCAACGAGAACCTGACCGTCGTCCTCGGCGCGCAGAACGCGTTCGACGAAACGCCCGACGAGAACCCGGGCGCTCGTTCCGGCGTCGGCAACCGCTACAGCCAGTTCAGCCCCTTCGGCTTCAATGGCTCGTTCTGGTACCTGCGCGTCAAGTACGACGTGTTCTAGAACCGACAGTTCTTGACGAACTGACAGGAAAACCCCGCTCTTCGAGCGGGGTTTTTTTTGCCTCCCTGGATGCCACAAGCAGAGTCCGGGCGATGCCGGTAGAATCGCTGACGGATCAATTGATATGACACGCGCCCATGCTCGAGAAATTTGAACGCTATCCATTGACCTTCGGCCCGACGCCAATCGAATACCTGCCGAGGCTGACGGAAGCGCTCGGCGGCGAAGTCGAGATCTGGGCGAAGCGCGAGGATTGCAACTCGGGGCTCGCCCTCGGCGGCAACAAGCTGAGAAAACTCGAGTACATCGTGCCCGACGCGATCGCGTCCGGAGCGGACACGCTCGTTTCCATCGGCGGCGTGCAGTCGAACCACACGCGCCAGGTCGCCGCCGTGGCGGCCAAGATCGGCATGAAGTGCCGGCTCGTTCAGGAAAGCTGGGTGCCTCACGAGGACGCCGTTTACGACCGCGTGGGCAATATTCTGCTGTCCCGCCTGATGGCTGCGGACAGCCGCATCGTCGACGACGGCTTTGACATCGGCATCCGCCAGAGCTGGGAGGCCGCAATGCAGGAAGTCCGTGACGAGGGTGGCAAGCCGTATGGCATCCCTGCGGGCGCCTCCGTGCACAAGTACGGCGGCCTCGGCTACGTCGGTTTTGCCGAGGAGGTCAGGGCCCAGGAGGCCGAACTCGGCTTGCGCTTCGACTATGTCATCGTCTGCGTCGTCACCGGCTCGACGCAGGCCGGCATGATCGTCGGTTTCAAGCCTGACGGCCGTGCGAGCAAGGTAATCGGCATCGATGCATCGGGCACGCTGGAGCAGACGCGTGCCCAGGTTGCGCAGATTGCGCGCGACACCGCGGCGCTGATCGAACTCGGCGAGGAGATCGAAGACGAGGACATCGTCATCAATCCCGACTATGCGTACCCGGCTTACGGCGTACCGAGTGCCCAGACCAACGACGCCATCCGGCTCGCCGCACGGACCGAGGCGATGATCACGGACCCCGTCTACGAGGGTAAATCGATGCAGGGACTGATCGACCTCGTGCGCAAGGGTTTCTTCCCGGCAGGCGCGAAGGTTCTCTACGCGCATCTCGGGGGCACGCCCGCGTTGAACGGCTACGCCTACACGTATCGCAACGGATGACTCTCCGATGATAATCGTCCACAAGTTCCGAGACTGGGCCTGGCTCCTTGCCGCCTGTGTCATCGCCGGCTGCGGTGCCGCCGAGCCACCCGCGGCGCCCGCGAGGGTTGCTGCGATTGCCGTCGGCGACCCCTATGGCGCGCAGGCTGCCGAAGACGTGCTGCGCCGCGGCGGCAATGCGGTGGACGCCGCGGTTGCGGTCGGCTTCTCGCTTGCGGTCACGTATCCGATCGCGGGCAATATCGGCGGCGGCGGCTTCATGCTGGTTCACAAGGACGGACAGGCCGAATTCCTCGACTACCGCGAGAAGGCGCCGCTCGCGGCCGATCGCGACATGTACCTGGACGCGGACGGCGACGTGGTTTCCAAGGCGCTCCTGGTCGGGGGGCAGGCAGCCGGCGTGCCCGGCACGGTCGCCGGGCTGTGGGCGGCGCACCAGCGGCACGGCACCTTGCCGTGGAAAGAACTCGTCATGCCCGCCGTCGAACTGGCTAAGGAGGGATTCCTGCCGGATCCTGCACTCGTCGCCAATGTCCAGGAGCAGCGCGACTGGTTCGACGTCGAGACCAATTTCTTTGCCCACTTCGGCTTCATGCAGGCCGGGCACCCCTTCCGGCAGCCCGAACTCGCGGCGACGCTGCGCCGCATCGCCGAGCACGGTCCTGAGGACTTCTACCGCGGGAAGACAGCGGAACTGATCGTTGCGCAGATGCCGCTCAGCAACGGCCTGATCACGGCTGCGGACCTGGAATCCTATGCGGCCGTATGGCGCGAGCCGCTGCGCTCGCCCTGGCGCGACTTCGAGATCGTGACGGCGCCACCCCCCAGTTCCGGCGGCTTCGCGGTCATACAGCTCTGAAAATGAAGGACTACCTGGCGCATCATTTCGAGGACGTCCCGCATAACTCGCCGCAATACATCCACCTCGTCGCCGAGATGGAGAAGCGCGTCTTCGCCGACCGTGCCGAATATCTTGGCGACCCCGATTTCGTGGACAACCGCATCGGGGAACTCATCGACGACGATTACATCGCGAAGCGCGCGCTCGAGGTCAACCCCGACGCCATCTCCGAGGTTGGTGAGGTCGGGCCCGGCCTCGAGCCCCCGAACACGACGCATTTCTCGATCGTCGACCAGTGGGGCAATGCCGTCGCCAACACCTATACGCTGAACTGGGACTTCGGCAGCGGCGTCGTGGTCGAGGGGGCGGGCTTTCTCCTGAACAACGAGATGGACGACTTCAGCGCCAAGCCCGGTGTGCCGAACATCTATGGCGTGGTCGGCAGCACGGCAAATGAGATCCAGCCCGGCAAGCGGATGCTGTCATCGATGACGCCGACCTTGCTGTTACGCGACGGCGAGGTGCAAATGGTCCTCGGTACGCCGGGCGGCTCGACGATCTTCACGACCGTGTTCCAGGTCATCGTGAATATTCTGGATTACGGCATGACGCCGCTCGAGGCCATCGACGCGACACGCTTTCATCACCAGCTGTTGCCGCCCGACCTGGTCACCTACAGCGTGACCCGGCCGTTGCCGGCGGAGACAATATCGGCGCTGGGAGATCGCGGCTACCGGGCCCAGCCGCACGATTGGGAGTTCGGCAACGTCCAGATCGTCTGGCGGGACGGCGAGCAACTGGTTTCCGCCTCGGATCCACGTTCCTACGGTGAGTCGCGGGTAGTGACCATTGGCGACTAACCTGCTGCAAAGCCGCAAGGGCCGGCTGGCCTCCTTCGGAATACTGTACATTTCCGAGGGCATTCCCTACGGCTTCACGATGACGGCGATGGCGGCCTTCATGCGCATGGAGGGGCTCACCCTCGAGCAGATCGGGCTGTTCGCCGCCGCGCTGTTCGTGCCCTGGTCCTTCAAGTGGGCCTGGGCGCCGTTGATTGACATCGTTCGGCTGGAGCGATTCGGCGGTC
>JBFFSI010000093.1:0-9063 GCA_041572475.1 Woeseiaceae bacterium | reverse complement strand
TTTCTCGCTATCCGACGACTCCTTCGGCGCCTCGAGGTGGTTGTCGAGCCAGATGAAATAGAAAGACGCGCCGATCCAGGCGACGCCGGTGACGAAATGCACCCAGCGCACGAGCAGGTTGAGCCAGTCGACGACGTAGGCCTCCACGCTAACGCCTCCGCTTCAGCGGGTGAACGTTGGCAGGCAGGTCTGCCGCCGCGTGTGCGCGCTCCTGCGCGCGCAAGACATCGGCGGCCGCGGCCACGGCGATCTCCGCCGGCTTCTTGCCCCGGATACCGTCGACACCGATCGGGCAGACCAGCGCATCGACGACGTCCTGCGGCATGCCCTGGGCGCGAAAACGCTTCTCGAAGCGGCGCCGCTTGGTGACCGACCCGATCAGTCCGCAGTAGGCGGCGTCGCGGCGGTTCAGGATCCGTTCGCAGATCTCGAAATCCAGGGCATGGCTGTGGGTCATTACCAGGTAGCAGCTCCGCGGCGGCATTGCCGCCACTTCCAGCGATGGCTCGGGTGTCTCGATCGCGCGGGCGTTGGCCGGCGTGTGCCGGAAAATGTTGCGCCGGTTGTCGATCCAGCGAATGTTGCAGTCGAGGTGCGACAGCGACTGCACGACCGCGGCGCCCACGTGCCCGGCGCCGAACACCGCGATGTTGAAGTCGGTGCCGACGACCATCTCGTAGAACCAGTCGCCGTCGCGGCAAGCCCGGAGGCCCTCGGCCAGTCGTTGCCGTGCCTCCGCGATGATCTGTTTCGTATCCGGGTCCGGTGGCTGGTGGAACTGGCCGTCAGCGGTCACGACGAACTTGACCCGCGGCTCGGCAAGGTGCGAGACGAGCACGGCCGGCTCTCGTTGCCCGTGCAGCGACCGCAGATCCTTCAGCCAGCCGGGCAGGCGCTCAGTCACCGGCTCGAACAGGATATCGACGACGCCACCGCAACACTGTCCCATCGCGCTGCCGAGCGGAAACCTGCGCATCGACGGGGCACCGTCCCCGGCCAGCATCCCGGCCGCGAGATGCGTGCACTGGTACTCCAGCTGGCCGCCGCCGATGGTGCCGATCGACGCATCGCGGGTAACGAGCATCTTGGCGCCGATCTCGCGCGGCGCAGAACCGCGAATGCCGGCAACGGTGACCAGGACGACCGCATCCCCGGCCGCCGTGAGGTCGGATAGTTCGTCGATCCATTCGTTCACAAAGAGCCACCCTCTATGGCCTTGAGCACGGCTTCCGGCGTGGCGGGCGCGTCGAGATCCGGCAACGGCATGGCCTCGGTGGCGATGGCGTCACGAATCGCGTGGAACACGGAAATGGCGAGCATCAAGGGCGGCTCGCCGACAGCCTTGGACCGGTAAATGGTGTCCTCGCGGTTTGCCGAGTTCTGCAGGAGCTCGATGCGGTAGTCCGGTGGGCAATCCGAACACGTCGGGATCTTGTAGGTCGAGGGCGAGTGCGTCATCAGTTCCCCGGCCTCGTTCCACCAGAGTTCCTCCGACGTCAGCCAGCCCGCTCCCTGGATGAATCCGCCCTCGACCTGCCCCATGTCGATCGCGGGATTCAGCGAGTCGCCACAGTCGTGGACGATGTCGACGCGCAGCAGCCGGTACTCGCCCGTGAGCGTATCGACGATCACCTCGGAAACGGCCGCGCCGTAGGCGTAATAGAAGAACGGCCGGCCGCTGAAGGTCGACCGGTCGTAATGGATCTTCGGCGTCCGGTAGTACCCGGTCGCCGACAGGGACACGCGATCGAACCAGGCGAGCTCCACGAGCTTGCCGAAATCGACCTGCCTGCCGCCGATCGTGACCCGGTTCTCGTGAAACGCTATCTCCGCCTCGCTGACGCCGAAATGCCGGGCCGCGAACTCGGTCAGCCTGCCGCGGATCTTTGCCGCCGCTGTCTGCGCCGCCTTGCCGTTCATGTCCGAACCGCTCGAGGCCGCGGTCGCGGAGGCATTGGGCACCTTGCTCGTGTCGGCGGCGTTGATGCGAATGCGGTCCAGCGTGAGGCCGAATTCGTCGGCGACGACCTGGGCCACCTTGATATACAGGCCCTGGCCCATCTCGGTGCCACCATGATTGAGGTGCACCGTGCCGTCCTTGTAGACGTGGACCAGCGCCGCCGCCTGGTTGAGATGAGTGGCCGTGAACGAGATGCCGAACTTGACGGGCGTCAAGGCAATGCCGCGCTTGAGCACGACGCTCTCGGCGTTGAAGGCCCGGATCGCCTCGCGGCGCGCCTGGTAATCGGCATTCTGTTCCACCCGGTCCACGACGAGGCGAACCACATTATCCTCGATGGTCTGCCGGTAATGCGTCGTGTTGCGCTCATCGATCCCGTAGAAGTTCCGGCGCCGGACCTCGAGCGGATCCTTGCCGAGCGTGCGGGCGATATCATCGATGACGTACTCGATGGCGAACATGCCCTGCGGCCCGCCGAAGCCGCGAAACGCGGTCTGCGAGACCGTGTTGGTCTTGCAGCGGTGCGAGTCGATGCGCACGTTCTCGAGAAAGTAGGCGTTGTCGCAATGAAACATCGTGCGATCGTTGACGGGCCCGGAGAGGTCGGCCGAGATGCCGCAGCGCGAGGCGAACATGAACTCGATCGCCTGGATCAGGCCGGTCTCGTCGAAGCCCACGTCGTAGTCGATGACGAAGTCGTGGCGCTTGCCGGTCATGATCATGTCGTCGTCACGGTCGAGCCGCAGCTTGCAGGGCCTGCCGGTCTTGACCGCCATCAGCGCCGCGATACAGGCGATCGTCGCCGCCTGGCTCTCCTTGCCGCCGAAGGCGCCGCCCATACGTCGACATATGCAGACGACATCCTTCGACGCGCGAGCCGTGGCCTCGGCCACGAGGTGCTGGACCTCGTCGGGGTGCTGCGTCGAGCTGTACACGCGCAGCAGACCGTCCTCTTCGGGTATGGCCATGGCGACATGGCCCTCGAGGTAGAACTGGTCCTGGCTGCCGGTCCGCAGGCGCCGCTGCAGGCGCCGCGGCGCCGCGGCCAATGCCTTTGCTGCGTTGCCTCTCTCGAGGGTTTCGGAGGGCAGCACGAAACTCTTCTTTTCGACTGCCTGCAGGGGATCGAGGATAGGTTCGCGTTCCTCGTACTGCACGTCGGCCAGCCGCGCGGCCTTGCGAGCCTGGTCGACGGTTTCGGCCGCCACGGCAAAGAGCGCCTGGCCGGCGTACTCTGCGAGGCCGGCGGCAAGAATCGGTTCATCGGCGATGATCGGACCGCAGTTGTTCTCGCCGGGAATGTCGCCCGCAACGCAGGTATCCACGACCCCCGGTGCCGCGAGGACATCGCCAAGATCGATGCCCTTGATGCGCGCATGCGCCTTCGCGCTCATCCCGACCGCGACGTGCAGCAGGTCGCGCGGCTCGGGCAGGTCGTCGGTATAGGCGGCCGTCCCGCTGACGTGCAGGTGCGCACTGTCATGCGGCAGGGCTTTACCGACGGCGCTGCGCGGCATGGTCCTAGGCCTCCCGGCCATAGTCGTAAACCGTCACGTCGTGCTGACCCTGGGTTTCCAGGTAGAAACGCCGCAACAGGTTCTGCGCGGCCCGCAAGCGGTAGCCGGCCGAGGCCCGCATGTCCGTGATCGGCTGGAAATCACTGGCCAGCGCCTGCATGCCCGCGGCGATCGTGTCTTCGTTCCACGGCTGGCCGTTGACGGCGGCCTCGCAGTTCCCGGCGCGCCGGATCGTGGCGGCCATGCCACCGCAGGCCATGCGGAACGACCTGACCCGCTGCCCGTCGAGTTCCAGCCAGTACGCGTTGCAGACGGCCGAGATGTCCTGGTCGAAACGTTTCGACAGCTTGTGGCTGCGCAGGATCACACCCTTCTCCGGCAGCGGGATGCGCAAGGACTCGATGAACTCGCTCGGCCGCAGATCCTTCACCTGGTAGTCGAGATAGAAATCATCGAGCGGAACCTCGCGCCGGCTCTTGCCACGGCGCAGCACGAGCGTCGTGCCGGCCACCATCAGGGCGGGCATCGAATCGCCGATCGGCGAGCCGTTCGCAACGTTGCCGACGAGGGTGCCGGCGTTCCGGATCGGCGGCGACGCGAATCGCCTGAACATTTCCTCGAGGCCCGGGTAGCGCTCGACCAGGACGGGCATCGCATCGGCCAGGCTGACCGCCGCTCCGATCTCGATGTGCGCCGCCGTCACGCTGATCCTGTTGAGTTCGGCGACGCGGCCGAGGAAGACGACGGTCTCGAGATCACGATGCTGCTTGGTCACCCAGAGGCCGACGTCCGTACCGCCCGCCAGCAGCGTAGCGTCCGGGTTCGCGGCCATGACGTCGGCGAGTTCGTCGACGGTAACCGGGGCGAAGAATTTCCGACCTTCGAAATCGAGCCGGAAGCCGCGGGTTCGTTCGAGGGCGCGCAGCATATCGATATTGAAGTGAGCCTCCGGCCGCGGCCGCAGGTCGTACATCTTGCGGGCAGCGGCGATGATCGGTCGGTAACCGGTGCAGCGACACAGGTTGCCCGCCAAGGCGTCATCGATGTCCCGGCGGCTCGGCTGCGGGTTGGTCTCGTAAAGGGCGTACAGCGACATCACGAAACCGGGCGTGCAGAATCCGCACTGCGAACCGTGACAGTCCACCATCGCCTGCTGCACCGGGTGCAGTGCGCCGTCCTGGCTCAGCGACTCGACCGTGATCAGCTCCTTGCCGTCCAGCGTCGGCAGGAACTGGATGCAGGCATTGACGGGACGCAGGCAGACGCGTTCGCCGTCCCTGCTCAGCTCGGCAAGGACGACGGTGCAGGCGCCGCAGTCTCCCTCGGCACAGCCTTCCTTCGTGCCGGTGCGGCGCAAATCCTCCCGCAGGAACTGCAGGACCGTGCGTGCAGGATCGACGTTGTCGAGTTCGATCACCTTGCCATCCAGTACGAAACGGATGGTGTCGGAGGCAGTGGCGGTCGCAGCAGCAGTTCGATCCATGGGGCTCAGCTACCACGGTACGTGGAATAGCTCCAGGGCGACACGAGCAGCGGCACGTGATAATGCTGCCCGGCGGCGAGGGACACGCGTATGACGACGGTACCGAGGAACGGCGGCTCGCTCAGCTCGAAGTCGCGAGACCGGAAATAGGGCCCGATATCGAATTCGAGTTCGTAGGTCCCTGCCGCGAGTTCGCCGTCATCGACCAACGGCGCATCGGTACGGCCATCGGCATTGGTCTCGACGGATGCCAGCAGTTCCCGCCCGCCGTCGAGCCCGTACAGCCGCACATTCACACCAGCAGCCGGCTTTCCGTTCGCCGTATCAAGTATGTGAGTCGTCAAACCCATGCAGTCCCCCGGGCTTCGCGCATCCGCTGCGTAATGACCATTATACGGTCCTGTGCTAGCTTTGACGCGATAACAACCATAAGGATACCCGCATGAACCCAGACTCCGGCATGTCCCGGCGGGGATTTTTGCGATCCGCAGGATCGCTGAGCGCCATCGCCTACCTGCGGCTCACGGGGTCCGCAATCGTCGGCATCAGCCAGGCGGCGTGCAGCGCCAGGGAACAAGCTGCGCCGTTCAAGGTGCTCGGCGAGGCAGAAGCGCGGGACTTTGCCGCGATCGCGGCCCGGATCATCCCGACGACGGACACGCCCGGCGCAGCGGAGGCCGGCGTCATCCATTTCATCGACAACGCTTTCGCGGCCGAGATGCAAGACGCGGTCGAAGCGGCGCGGGAGGGGCTCGCCGCGTTCAATACCGCGCTGGCCGACGCGCACCCGGGTGTTCGGGCGCTGTCGTCACTTGGCGCAGACCAGCAGGATGCCTTCCTGAAGAGCCGGGAAGACACCGACTTTTTCAACCTCGTCCGGATCATGACGATTTTCGGCTTTTTCTCGATGCCCGGCTATGGCGGCAACCAGGATCACGTCGGCTGGAAACTGATCGGCTTCGAGGGCCACCACGGCGCCTGGCAATACCCCTTCGGCCATTACGATGCCGAAGTACACGAAAGAGCTGGCGATGGCGAGTAACGTGACCTACAAGCTGTCGGATGCCGTCGACTTCGTGATCATCGGCTGCGGCTCGGCCGGCGGTATCCTTGCCAAGGAGTTGTCGACATCGGGGTTCGATGTCGTCGTACTCGAGCAGGGCCCGTACCGGAAAGCCGAAGACTTCACGCACGACGAGTTGTCGGTCCTGATGCGCCACGAGCTTCTCGGCGGTGGACCCGAAGTGCATGGCCAGACCTTTCGCCACCGCGAGCACGAAACGGCGACCGTGCCGCAGAGGCCGCCGATCGAATACGCGCGCGGCGTCGGCGGGTCGAGCGTGCATTTCACCGGTAATTTCTGGCGCTTCCGCGAGATCGACTTCAAGGAACGCAGCCTGCTGGGGCCCCTATCGGGCACCAACTTCGCGGACTGGCCCATTACTTACGAGGAACTCGAGCCGTACTACACCAAGGTCGACTGGGAAATCGGGGTCTCCGGCGCGCCCGGCCCGTTCGACGCGCCGCGCTCGAAGCCGTTCCCGATGCCGCCGATGCCGGTCAAATCGTCGGGCGTGCTGCTCGAGAAAGGAGCGACGAAACTCGGCCTGCATGCCCAGCCCGAGCCGCACGCCATCCTGTCACAGCCGCACAATGGCCGGCCGGCCTGCATCAACTGCGGCTATTGCATGTTCTTCGGCTGCGAGGCGCGCGCCAAGTCGTCCACCCTGTATGCCATGGTGCCCCTGGCGGAAGCCAGCGGCCGTTGCGAAATCCGCCCGGAGTCGGTTGTCATCCGTATCGACACCGATGCGAAGGGGCGCGCCAGCCAGGTCGTTTACCTGGACGCGGACGGCAATGAAAGGGCCCAGAGAGCCAAGGCAGTGATCCTGTCTGCTAACGGCGCCGAGACGCCACGCCTGCTGCTGATGTCGGCGAGCGCGCAACACCCGGACGGGCTCGCCAACTCGAGCGGCTTCGTCGGCCGCAACCTGATGCACAACGCCCATTCCGCGGCCAACGGCGTGTTCGAGCAGCCGCTGAATGACTACAAGGGCGTGCAGGTCACCCGCATCATCCACGACTTCTACGAGACGGACGAGAAGCGGGGGTTTTACGGTGGCGGCGGCATCGACGCCCGCCCGTTGTTCTCCGCGACGCCGATTTTCCACGCGCTGGTCGGCATGCCCCCCGATCTCGCCCGGTGGGGCGCCGAGTGGAAGGACGCGATCGCTCACAACTTCACGCGCCAGATGTCGATCGTCAGCTCGACGACCTCGCTGCCGCTGGACAGCAACAACATTACGCTGGACCCGCAGAGCAGGGACGCGTGGGGTCGCCCGGCGCTCCGGGAAACCTACATGGACCACCCCGACGACCTGTCGATGGCGGGCTTTCTGCAGGACCGCGCCATGGAATTATTCGATGCGGCGGGCGCAGAGCGATCGTGGCGCCTGCCGGTCACGCCGACGACCGGCGGCGCGCACCTGCTGGGCACCTGTCGCATGGGCGAGGACCCGGCCACGTCGGTCATCGACAGCAGGCATCGAAGCCACGATGTGCCGAACCTGTTTCTCTGTGACGGCAGCAGCTTCGTGACCTCGGGGCGGGGCCAGCCGACGATGACCATCATGGCGCTGGCCTTCCGGGCCGCCGAGCACATCGCTGCTGCAGCCCGCGCCAATGAAATCTGAAACAAGGGGAATTCGAATGAAGAAAGCGCTGATCATCCTCGCATTCGCAAGCTTGACTGCCTGCGAGGTGCATGTGGAGCACGAACCGGGTATCGAGTACCTCAAGGCGCCGGGAACCGAGAACATGAATCTGCCGTTCTCGACGGCCGTGCGGGTGGACAAGACGCTGTACCTGTCCGGCGCCCTCGGCTACGACCGCGAGAAAGGCACCCTCGTCGAGGGCGGCATCCAGCCGGAAACCCGCAAGACGCTCGAGAATATCTCCCGGACTCTCGAGACTTTCGGCTCGTCGATGGACCGGGTGGTCAAGTGCACGGTGTTCCTTGCCGACATGGCCGAGTGGGGCGCAATGAACGAGGTTTACACGACGTTCTTTCCCAACAAGCCCGCACGCAGCGCCCTGGGTGCCAGCGGCCTGGCCCTCGACGCCCGCGTCGAGATCGAGTGCATAGCGGTTATTGACTAGGGCTCGCCGAGTAGTTCGTCCCTGCGTGAGGCGAGCGCCCTGATCCTGCGCTTGTCGAGCACGCCGCCCAGCTGCTCGGCAAGCACGTCATCGGTCAGCGCTTCGAGGGCGCGCCGCCACCGGTTGTTCAGCTTCAACGCCTGGTTCTGTAAGTGTGGCGGCTTACCCTTGTTGGTCGTAAACGCCCTGTCATGACCGACGAGCAGGAGCTGCCAGGTGTCCGGGCTGTACAGCATCGACTGGCGAAACCGGCCCTCGTTGTAGACGAGCGTGTCCCAGACCAGCATCGCTTCCCATTGCCCCGGCAATGGACATTGCGCGCCGGCGCCGTAGCCCTTCTCTGCCCGCATCGCCTCGTCGAGGCTGCCGGGAATGAGAAACTGCAAAGTCCCCTCGGAGCGGCCGACGCTCCTGAGGACCGCCACCGGCACCATGTCGAGCCCGAGGAGCCGATCCAGGCGGTAAGCCGCCGCCTCGGTGAAGACGCCGCGCGCATTGCGCTTGGCAAAGACAGCGTTTAGCGTGTGCTCGCCGTCGGAGACCGTCACGATCTTCGCGCCCGCTTCGTCCTCTTCCTCGGCGAGGATTTCCCCGTTTGCCAGCAAGACTTCGATGTCGCCGGCCTCGAGGTATCCCGCCGGGCGCTGCCCGACCTGGCGCGGCGCTGCCGCAATCGGCTGCGGCTCGGGGTTGGACTCGTTGATGGCGGCGACCGCATCATCCTGGATGACCACCGCGTTGCCACTGCCATTGTAGTAGTCAGCGAGCATGCCCGTGTCGACTTCGATGACAGTACCGCCGTAGCGCTGATAGATGCGCCGCCCGTAAGTCGGCGTGTGCCCGATCACGACGCGCTCGGCCCCGATCGACGCCAGCACGGATTCGAGCTGGTCCGCCTCGACAAGCTCACTGCAGGATGCGTTGCCGCGGTACCAGAGCGGCCC
>JBFFSI010000092.1:0-9156 GCA_041572475.1 Woeseiaceae bacterium | reverse complement strand
GCCAGCGCCGCATAGGTCTTCCTCAGGAGCTCGACGCCCTGGGCGAGGGTCTCCCCGGTTCGGAACACGGCCGCATTGTTTTGCATGATCTTCTGCATCTCGAGCCGGATCTCGGCCGTGGACCGGGACCCGTCGGCATTTCGCAGCCGGTCGATACGGGCAACGCTGTTTTGCCCCGCATCGTCGCCCAGCGGCTTGTGGCGCAGCCCCGGAGTCATGGTGTCCCGGCAGAAACGTGCCGCGGCGCGCCCGAACACCACGAGATCGAGCAGCGAATTGGAACCCAGGCGGTTCGCCCCATGTACCGACACGCACGCCGCCTCGCCGACGGCCATGAGTCCCGGCACGACGGCCTCGGCGTCCCCGTCCCGGCTCGTAATCACCTGGCCGTGGAAATTCGCGGGAATGCCGCCCATGTTGTAGTGCACGGTCGGCAACACCGGGATCGGCTTCTTGTTGACGTCCACGCCGGCGAAAATACGCGCCGTTTCAGCGATGCCTGGCAGGCGCTCCTCGATGACCTCGGGCCCGAGGTGCTCGAGGTGCAGGTGAATGTGGTCATTCTCGGGACCGACACCGCGGCCCTCGCGGATCTCGATCGTCATCGAGCGGCTGACCACGTCGCGCGATGCGAGGTCCTTCGCGTTCGGCGCGTACCGTTCCATGAAGCGCTCGCCGTCCTTGTTGGTCAGGTAGCCGCCCTCGCCGCGCACGCCCTCGGTGATAAGGCAGCCGGCACCATAGACGCCGGTCGGGTGGAACTGCACGAACTCCATGTCCTGCGCCGGCAGGCCGGCCCGAATCACCATCGCGTTGCCATCGCCCGTGCAGGTGTGCGCAGAAGTGCAGGAGAAATACGCGCGCCCGTAACCGCCGGTAGCCAGGATCACCTGGTGCGAGAGGAACCGGTGCAGCCGGCCTGTCGCCAGGTCGAGCGCCACGACACCGCGGCAGGCGCCCTCTTCTATGATCAGGTCGATCGCGAAGTACTCGATGAAAAACTCGGCATCGTGCTTCAGCGACTGCTGGTACAGCGTGTGCAACATCGCGTGACCGGTCCGGTCCGCCGCGGCGCAGGTGCGCTGCGCCGTGCCTTCGCCGAAACGCGTAGTCATGCCGCCGAACGGCCGCTGGTAAATCCGGCCGTCTTCCGTTCGCGAGAACGGTACGCCGTAGTGCTCGAGCTCGATGACCGCGTCCGGCGCCTCCTTGCACATGTACTCGATGGCGTCCTGGTCGCCGAGCCAGTCGGATCCCTTGACCGTGTCGTACATGTGCCAGCGCCAGTCGTCCTCGCCCATGTTGCCGAGCGCGGCGCTGATACCGCCCTGGGCGGCGACGGTATGGCTACGGGTCGGGAACACCTTCGTGATGCAGGCCGTCTGGAAGCCGGCCTCGGCCAGGCCGAACGTGGCGCGCAGGCCGGCGCCGCCTGCACCGATCACGACGACGTCGTAACCGTGATCAATAAATTCGTAGTCGCTCATCTGACGAAACCGATACTGAGGATCGCGTAGACCATCGCGACCGCGAGGAAGACATGCGCGAACCGCGAAGCAAGCAGTGCCGCCAGCTTGAGGCCGTGACTGTGCACGTAATCCTCGATGACCACCTGCACGCCCAGGTAGGAATGGTAGGCCACGGTAATGCCGAGCAGCGCGAGCAGGATGCCGTTCACCGGTTGGGCGACAAAGCGGATCACGTCGAGGTACGCGAGGCTGTCCAGCGCCAGGACCTGCCAGAGGAACCACAGTCCGAGGATCGCAAGGGCGATCGCTGAGACGCGCTGGGCAACGAAGTGTCCGGTGCCGTCCCTGGCGCTACCGAGGCCAAGCACTCGTCGGAGGGGCGACCTGAGGCTCAAGACAGCACCGCCCGGTAGGCGACGGTCAGCAGTACCGCGAGGACGAGCACCACCCAGGCCGACGCGCGGCTCTGGCGCTTCTCGAAACCACGGCCCGCGTCCCAGACGAGGTGCCGGATGCCGTTACCGAGGTGGAGGAAGAACGCGAAAGTCCAGGCAATGAGTGCGGTTTGCCCGAGCGGGGACGCCATCGTCACCCGAAAGTACTGGTATTGCTCCGGCCCCGAAGCCGCCTGCACGAGCCAGGCTGTAAGCACGACCAGGCCCAGCGCCATCATGACACCGGTGATCCGGTGCAGGATCGAGAGGATCATCGTGATGGGCCAGCGGTAGATGGTTAGATGAGGTGATAAGGGCCTTTCGGTTTGTCTCATAACCTATTGCTTTTTAATAACTTAACTGTCAGAAGTCGATGCAGCGACCGGCTTTCTCCCAGTCGCCGTAACGCGTCGGGTCAGGACCGTCCCGGCCGCCGATCTCCTTCGGCTGCGCGGTCTCCTGCTCCTCGTCGACAGGTTCCTCGTTGTTCTCCTCCGCAAGCATGGCGAAAGTATGCCAGACGGGGCTGCGGCGCGCATGAGGACTTACGCAATCGAAGCAAATGGATACAATTGGCCGACCATGTCCGAGATAGCCTACGTCAATATCCGGGTCACCGGCGAAGATGCCTTCGGGTTCCTGCAGGCGCAGCTGAGCAACGACCTGCAACGCCTCGAGTCCGAAGCCGAGATCCTGGCCGCCTGGTGCAACCCCAAGGGCCGGGTCATCTGGTTCGGCACGGTCAGCAAGCTCGAGCCCGGGTACGCGCTTTCGGCGCCGCCGGACATGGCGGAGGAGATCGTCGAGGGGCTCGCGAGGTTCAGGTTTCGGTCGAAGGTCGAATTCGCGATCGAGGCAGGCGGCAGCGTCGACCCCGCTTTCCTGGTCAGCAACGGCTTCGTGTACATCGGCAAGGACCAGTCCGGGAAGTTCACGCCGCACATGCTCAACCTCGACCTGGTCGACGCAGTCAGCTTCGACAAGGGCTGCTACCCGGGCCAGGAAATCGTCGCCCGCACGCACTACCGCGGCGCCACCAAGCGGCGCTGCCTGCGCTTCGGGAGCACAACACCGGCCCACGCCGGCGACAAGGTGTCGGACGGCAGCCGCGACGTGGGCGAGGTCGTCAACGCCATCGGCAACGAACTCCTCGCCGTTGTGCCCGTCGACGGCGACATGAGCGTCCTCAGCGTCAACGGCAACGCTCTGCTAAACTTGCCGCTGCCCTATTTCGAATAAAAACGAACACAAAGGGGGGTCCCATGGTTCGCTACTTGAAGATCGCGCTGGCCGCTTTCGCCGCGCTGTTTTGCCTTTTCTACGCGCTGCAGAACATCGTCAACCTGGGCCCGGCCGAGTGGTTCGTCGGCACGATGTCGGGCATGGAAGGGCACGCGGCTTACCCGAATACCTTCGGCTTCGCCATAAGCTCGCCGATCCTCGTCAAGCTGATGCTCTGGATCATCATCATCGGCGAACTCACCGCCGGCCTGCTCGCCGGCAAGGGCGCTATCGACCTGTTGCGCGCCAGGAACGACAGCCGCGAGGCGTTCAACGCCGCCAAGACCTATGCGCTCGCCGGTACGGGCCTTGCCGTCATCATCTGGTTCGGCATATTCGGCGCATTCGGCGGCGCGTTCTTCCAGATGTGGCAGGTGGAGGCAGGCTTGAACGCCCTTCGGGATGCCTCGTTCTTCGCGCTGCAGCACGGCATGGTCTGGCTGATCATCCGCAGCGACGACTAGTCGAAGACCTCCGGCCGCATATGCGGGAATAACAGCACGTCGCGGATCGAGGGCGAGTCCGTGAACAGCATCACGAGCCTGTCGATGCCGACGCCGATGCCGGCCGTCGGCGGCATGCCGTACTCGAGCGCGCGGATGTAATCGTGGTCGAAGGCCATCGCCTCGTCGTCGCCGGCCTCGCGGCTCGCGGCCTGGGCGCGGAAGCGCTCGGCCTGGTCCTCGGGGTCGTTGAGCTCCGAGAAACCGTTCGCGATCTCGCGGCCCGCGACGAAGAACTCGAAGCGGTCGGTGACGAACGGGTCGTCGTCGTTGCAGCGTGACAACGGCGAAACCTCGGTCGGGAACTGGGTGACGAAGGTCGGCTTGCGCAGCTTGTCCTCGCCGCTCTTCTCGAAGATCTCGATCTGCAGCTTGCCGGGCCCGTAAGCATCCTTGACCGGGACGCCCAGGCGCTCGCAAACACCGACCAGGTAATCACGTTCCCGCAGCCGGCCCCTGTCGAGGTCGGGGTTGTACTTCAGGATGACGTCCTCGACCGTGAGCCGCTCGAACACCTGCCCGAAGTCGTACTCCTCGCCCTGGTAGGTCACGGTAGAACTGCCCAGAATCGAGTCAGCCATGCCGTGCATCAGCGCCTCGACCATGTCGATCAGGTCCTCGTAGTCGGCATAGGCGCGGTACAGCTCCAGCATCGTGAACTCGGGATTGTGCTGGGTCGAGACGCCCTCGTTGCGAAAGTTGCGGTTGATCTCGTAGACGCGTTCGAGGCCGCCGACGATCAGGCGCTTGAGGTTCAGCTCCGGCGCGATGCGCAGGTAGAGCGGCATGTCGAGCGCGTTGTGATGCGTCTTGAACGGCCGCGCGATCGCGCCGCCGGGCGTGACCTGCATCATCGGCGTCTCCACCTCGACGAAATCCTGCGCATCGAGGAACGCGCGGATGTAGGCGACGATCCCGGTGCGCGTGCGGAACACTCGGCGGCTGTCCTCGTTCATGATCAGGTCCACGTAGCGCTGCCGGTAGCGCGTTTCCTGGTCCTCGAGGCCATGAAACTTCTCCGGCAGCGGGCGCAACGACTTGGTCAGCAGGCGCACCTCGCCGGCCATGACGGTCAACTCGCCGGTCTGGGTGCGGAACAGCGCCCCCTTGGCACCGAGAATGTCGCCGACATCCCACTTCTTGAATTCCTGGTACACGCCCTCGGGCAGGCGGTCGCGCTCGAGACGCACCTGGATCTGACCGGAGCGGTCCTGCAGCTTGATGAAGCTGGCCTTGCCCATGACGCGCTTGGCCATCATGCGGCCGGCCACCGCCACGCGAATGTCTTCCTGCTGCAGCGTCTCGTTGTCGTGTTCCTCGAAGGTCTGCTGCAGCTCATCCGCCGTCGCGTTGCGCCGGAAGTCGTTGGGAAACGCATTGCCGTGCTCGCGCAGTCCGTCGAGCTTGCGGCGGCGCTCGGCGATGAGCTTGTTTTCGTCTTGTCGTTTGTCGTCCGTCAACGCCTACAGTCCCTGCTTGAGGCTGGCCTCGATGAAATCGTCCAGGCTGCCGTCCAGTACGGCCTGAGTGTTACCGGTTTCCACGCCGGTACGCAAATCCTTGATGCGGCTCTGGTCCAGCACGTAGTTACGAATCTGGCTGCCCCAGCCGACGTCTGCCTTGCCTTCCTCGACGGCGGCCGCCACGCTGCGGCGCTCCTGGAGCTCGAACTCGTAGAGCTTCGCCCGCAGCTGGTTCATGGCCTGCGCCTTGTTCTTGTGCTGCGAGCGGTCATTCTGACACTGCACCACGATGTTGGTCGGCATATGGGTGATACGGACCGCCGACTCGGTGCGGTTGACGTGCTGGCCGCCCGCACCGCTGGCACGGTACACATCGATGCGCAGGTCCGACGGGTCGATCTCGATGTCGATGTCATCGTCCACCTCCGGCGAGACGAATACCGACGCGAACGACGTGTGCCGGCGATTGCCCGAGTCGAACGGCGACTTGCGCACGAGCCGGTGCACGCCGGTCTCGGTGCGCAACCATCCGTAAGCGTAATCGCCGATGACATGCACGGTGGAGCTCTTGATGCCCGCGACTTCACCGGCGGACGCCTCGATGACCTCCGCCTTGAAGCCGTGCGCCTCTGCCCAGCGGAGGTACATGCGCAGCAGCATCTCCGCCCAGTCCTGCGCCTCGGTGCCACCGGCGCCCGACTGGATGTCGAGGTAGGCGTTGTTCGCGTCCATTTCCCCGGAGAACATGCGGCGGAACTCCAGGCCGGCGAGGCGCTGTTCGAACGCGGCCAGGTCGGACTCGACCTCGCCCACGGTATCGGCATCGTTTTCCTCGATGGCGAGTTGCAGCAGTTCGCCCGCGTCGTCGAGGCCCGCGGTCAGCTCGTCGAGCGCGACGACGATCTGTTCGAGCTGCGCGCGTTCCTGCCCCAGGGCCTGCGCCCGCTCGGGTTGGTTCCAGACATCGGGTTGCTCCAGCTCGCGCTGGACTTCTACGAGCCGCTCTGCCTTGCCGTCGTAGTCAAAGATACCCCCTCAACGCAGCCGTGCGTTCAGCGAGGTCGGTGACTGTTTGTTTGATATGCGTGGTTTCCATCGTGCACTCAGCCGTTTTTTGCGGCGCGATCTTATCACGCCCCGGAAGCGCGGATGGGGGCAATTTGTTCGACGACCAGCTGCGGCGACTCGATGCCGCGGTACTCGTTCACGTCCAGGCGGTAGGCAAGCTGCACGACGCCGCGGTAGCCGGGCCCCGCCTGGTTGAACGCGATCGCGTCGACGACCTGCCCGCCCCCGGCCGGTCGTACCCGCAGCTTCAGGTGCTTCTCGCCGACGGTGCGTTGTTCGACGACTTCGAAGTCGCCGTTCCAGAGCGGCTCCGGGAACGCGGAGCCCCACGGGCCGGCGTTGCGCAAGATCCTGGCGGCCTGCAGCAGGCCGCCGCAGCGTTCGATATCGGCATCGGCGATCACGCCGTCGGAGACGATGGCGCCCGAGAAGTCTGCGTCCGGGTACAGCCGCTCGGCCTGTTCGGCAACCGCGGCCTCGAACGCAGCGTAGTCGGCCTCGGCGATCGTGAGGCCCGCAGCCATCGCGTGGCCGCCGAACTTCGCGATGAGCCCCGGGTATGAGCCGGAGACCGCCTCGAGCAGGTCCCGCGCATGCATGCCGGCGATCGAGCGCGCGGAGCCTTTCAGCTGCCCCTCGGACTCCCGCGCGAAGGCAATCACGGGCCGGTGGCACTTCTCCCGGACACGCGCCGCGATCAGGCCGACGACGCCCTGGTGCCAGGACTGGTCGTAGACACAGACGCACGGCGGCCACTCGCGGGCGTCGAGCTTGTCGACGTACGCGAAGGCCTGCTCGCGCATGGTCGACTCGATGCTCTTGCGCTCGCGGTTGATCTCGTCGAGCAGCTGGGCGTGATGGACGGCGACGCCGGCGTCGTCGGTGAGCAGGCACTCGATGCCCACCGACATGTCCTCGAGGCGCCCGGCCGCATTGACGCGCGGGCCGACCACGAAACCGAGGTCGGTGCTGACCGTTCGCGCCAGCTCCCGCCCCGACTGCTCGAGCAGCGCCCGGATACCGGCCACGGTGTGGCCCGCCCGGATGCGCTCGAGGCCCTGCTGCACGAGGATGCGGTTGTTGTGATCGAGCGGCACGACGTCGGCGACGGTGCCCAACGCGACCAGGTCGAGGTAACGGGCCGGCACCCTGGCTGCACCGGCCTGCCCCGCTTCTTCCAGCCGGCGCCCGAGCGCCGCCATCAGGTAGAAGGCCACGCCGACGCCGGCGAGGTTACGGCTCGGGAAGCGGCTGCCCGCGAGGTTCGGATTGACGATAACGTCCGCGTCCGGGATCTCGGTGCCAGGTAAATGGTGATCGGTGACCAGCACGTCGATGCCGGCCGCTTTCGCCTCGCGCACGCCCGCGACACTGGAGATGCCGTTGTCGACGGTCACGATAAGGTCGGGCGAGCGCTGCGCCGCGACGCGCACGATCTCCGGGCTCAGCCCGTAGCCGAACTCGAAGCGGTTGGGCACGAGGTAGTCAACGTCGGCGAAACCGTACTCACGCAGTATGCGCAGCATCAGGGCGCAGCTCGTCGCACCATCGGCATCGAAGTCGCCGACGATCACGATGCGGCCTTGCCGATGCGCAAGCAGCAGCTCCACGGCTACATCGATGTTGTCCAGCGAACCAACGGGCGCGAGCCCGGCCAGCCCATGGTCGAGGTCACCGGGCGAGCTGACGCCACGCGCCGCGTAGACCCGCGCCAGCAGCGGATCGAGGCCCGCGTTTGTCGCCAGGGCCGGGGCATCGGGCGCGCGCCGCATGATAACGGGCCGCTGTGCTGGCGCGCTCATGCGAGGTACTCCGAGTCACGGCGCCAGAAGCGCCAGCGATGACGGCGCTCCACGGACACCTCGACGCCGTCGCGGAACAACAGCACGAGCCGGCGCAGCCGGCCCGCCTCCAGCAGGCCGGCGAGTTCGCCGAGGCAGGCCTCGAGCACGGCCGCGCCGTCTTTCTCGGGCACCGTCGCCACGAAGCCGCCGGCCGCCGACGCGGCGCAGGTGGCGATGTCCCCGGGCCAGCCGCTGGCCGGCGCCGAATTGCTGAGCCAGTAACCGGCGAGCAGCGGATCGTCCGTGTACAGGGGTGGCAACGGCGAGCTGGTCTGCTCCGGCGCGTAACCGCCGCCCCAGAACCACAGCCCGTTGATCGGTTGCAGCCCCCGCGCCGCGCGGTCCTGGTTGACCTCGTGCTCGTGCAGCGCCATCTCGACCTCGGATGTCAGCCGGCGGTACGCATCGGCCCCGGATTCCATGGGCAGGTAAGCATTGGGCATGTCGAGGTGTGCAACGTAAGGCGGCACGGCGGCGGTGGCGATGGGCTCGGCCGCCCGCAGGTAACCGTAGCCGCCGAGCCTGGCAAACCCGATACCACCGTCGCCGCCCAGCGTCCTCTGGAGATGGTCGAAGAGCGGCCGCAGGTCGGCCGGCGGAACCGACTCGGCATCCTGCGCGTGCACCGCGAGATGGTCGAGCCGCGGTTCGAGATACACGGGGTCAGCAGCGGAGAGCCAGACCGTCGGCCGCTCGCCGGTCTGCCCCCACATCCTGAGGGCCGCGAGCCCGGAATCCGGGTACGGGACGTTGAGCGCGCCGAGCACCCTGGCGAGGAGTTCGCGCGGCGCATCCAGCCTGTTCAGCTCGCCGCGCGCCAGCCAGCGGCGCAGTGAGGTATCGGCCAGCCGGCCGCCGCCGACCGCGGGTAGAACCACGACGGCCGCCGAGTTGTCGTAAGGGGTACTCAACGCTTGCTCAAGGACAGGGGCTTTGTATGATGGTGCTTTCGATGCGACATGGTAACGGAAAGGCCAAGTGAAGTTCACACAGGAAAACTCCGGCGCTCTCACTGTGCGCAGCGTCTCCGCCGACGCGATCCGCGTCGGTGACCGCGCTTACGACCGGACCATCGCCATGACTGCCCGCAGTGT
>JBFFSI010000091.1:0-9284 GCA_041572475.1 Woeseiaceae bacterium | reverse complement strand
GCGTGACGTCAGGGGGCCTTCATGCCGGCTAGCCAATGAAACCTCTTAGAGGGACGCGAAGACTGCAGCGCAGAGCGCCCAGAGCCATCCCGGCACGATACCCAGAACCAGGGTGGCTACCCCGTTCAGGCTCATGATGACGCGCGTGTCCGTGCTGGCCTGCAGCACCGCCTGGTCCTCGGCCTCCTCGAAGTACATGTACCAGATAACCCGCAGGTAGTAGTAGGCACCGACGACCGAGGCCAGCACCATCAACACGGCAAGACCGGGGTAGCCGGCGCTGAGGGTCGCATCGATGACGTTCAGCTTGCCGAAGAAACCGATGAACGGAGGCACACCGGCCAGGCTGAACAGGATGAACATCATCATCAGCGCAAACCAGGGGCTGCGCGCGTTCAGGCCCTTGAAGTCCCCCAGGTTCTCGGCTTCGAAACCCCGCCTGCTGAGCAGGATCACGATGCCGAACGCGCCGGCTGCCGCGACGATATAGGTGATCGTGTAGAACAGCGACGAGGCATAGCCCTTGTCGGTGCCACAGAAGATACCCAGGAGGATGAAGCCGACGTGTCCGATCGTGGAATAGCCGAGCATGCGCTTGATGTTGGTCTGGGCTATCGCGATGACATTGCCGGCCAGCAGCGACAGGACTGCCACGACCATGATCATGTCGTCCCAGACATCGTGCAGGCCGCCCAGAGCGTCGACGAGAATACGCAGGGCAAATACCAGCGCCGCCAGCTTGGGCGCCGTCGCGATATAGAGCGTCACGGGCGAGCGAGCGCCCTCGTAAACGTCGGGCAGCCACATGTGGAACGGCACGGCGCCGAACTTGAACGCGATACCAACGATCAGGAATGCAAGGCCGAACCACAGCGACAGGTTGTTAAGCCCCGGGTCCGCTGCCAGCGCCGCGGCAATCTCATCGAAGCGCAGCGTCCCGGTCACTCCGTACACCCAGGAGATGCCGTACAGTAGCGCGCCCGAGGCGATGGCCCCCAGCACGAAGTACTTCATCGCTGATTCGGCCGAAACCACGTTATTGCGGTCGATCGCCACCAGGGCGTAGATCGATAGCGCCATGGTCTCGAGACCGAGGTACATGATCAGCAAACTGTTGGCCGAGATCATGATCATGATGCCCAGCAGGCCGAAGAGTCCGAGCAGGTAGAACTCGCCCTTGTGGAGTTCGTTGGCACGCAAGTAGTCGCGCGCATAGAAGAATGCCAGCCCGACAAACCCTATCGCCGAAATCTTGAGGACGTGCGACAGCGGATCGCTGATGTAGGCGCCGTCCATGACATCCATCTGTCGGTAGGGGCCTGTCATGAACACCACGGCCATAGTAATCGCCAGCGCCGCCATGCTGAGCCAGAAGGTCCAGATTCGGCGCTCCTGGTCGATGAAAAGGTCGGCAATGAGAACCACGCAGATCAACGTCAGCAGCACGATTTCCGGTGCGGCGACAAACCAGAACGGGAACGGAAAGTCGATGTAGGACATCATAGTTTGCTCTGCCCTAGCTGCTGAACGAGTTGTTCGATGCTCGCATCCATCATTTCCACCAGCGGTGCGGGCCACAGGCCGAGCAGCAGTACCGAGACTGCGAGAACGCCGAGCACGATCAGTTCGCGCGCATTGAGGTCCTCGAGCGCTTCCACCTTCTCGTTGGCGACTTCGCCATAGACCACACGCTTCACCATCCAGAGCGTATAGGCGGCACCGAGAACGAGGGTGGTAGCGGCCACGAACGCGAACCAGAAGTTGGCCTTGAAGCTGGCGATGATCACCATGAACTCGCCGACGAACCCGGAGGTGCCCGGCAGGCCCGCGTTAGCCATCGCGAACAGCACCATGAATGAGGCGAAGATCGGCATCGTGTTGGCGACGCCGCCGTAATCGGCGATCTGCCGGCTGTGGACCCGGTCATAAAGCACGCCCACGCAGAGGAACAGGGCGCCCGAGATCAGCCCGTGGGAGACCATCTGTACCATGCCGCCCTGGATGCCGAGAACGGAGCCGGAGCCGCTGATGTACCAGTAGAGGAAAAAGCCGAGGGTCACGAAGCCCATGTGCGCGATCGAGGAATAGGCGATCAGCTTCTTCATGTCCTTCTGCATCAGCGCGACGAAGCCGATGTAGGCCACGGCGATCAGCGACAGCGCGATCACGAGGCCGGCAAAGTACTCGCTGCCATCCGGCACGATCGGCAGCGACAGCCTGACGAAACCGTAGCCGCCCATCTTCAGCATGATGGCGGCCAGGATCACCGAGCCGCCCGTCGGCGCCTCGACATGGGCGTCCGGCAGCCAGGTGTGCACCGGCCACATCGGCACCTTGACGGCAAAGGCCAGCAGGAAACCGATGAAAATGTACTTCTGCGCGGTCAGCCCGAGCGGCGCAGCCATCCAGGTCTGCAGGTCGAAGGTACCCGTCTGCCCGTAAAGGTAGATGAACGCGACCAGCGTCAGCACCGAGCCGAGGAACGTGTACAGGAAGAATTTCAGCGTCGCAGAGATGCGCCGCACGCCGCCCCAGACGCCGATGATCAGGAACATCGGGATCAGCATGGCTTCCCAGAATACGTAGAACAGGACCCCGTCGAGCGCCGAGAACACGCCGACCATCAGGCCCTCGAGAACCAGGAAGGCCGCGAAATACTGCGCCGGCCTGACCTTGATGGTGTCCCATCCGGCGATCACCACGAGCGGCGTGATGAAGGTCGTCAGCAGGATCAGCGGGGCCGAGATGCCGTCCACGCCGACGTAGTACCAGACGTCGATGGCCGGGACCCAGGACGACCGCTCGACGAACTGCATCGAGGCGGTCGTCATGTCGAAGCCCGCGTAGAGGCCGATGCTCAGCACGAACACCAGCAGGCTCGTGACGAGCGCTGTCATGCGCATGGCCGCAGCGCGCGACGATTTGACGTCATTGTCGTCGCCGATGACCAGCAACGCCACGCCGCCGGCAATCGGTAGCCAGATCAGGAGACTCAACAGGTTCTGCGTCAGCATCGTCGTCGCCCCTGCCCTACCTGAACCAGATCAGCCATGTGAGGAGCATCGTCAGCCCGATGATCATCGCTAGCGCATAGGTGTACAGGTAGCCCGTCTGGATCTGGCGCATGACGGCCGCGAGCTTACCGATGGAGTTGGCGGTGCCGTTGACGATGACGCCGTCGATGACCAGCTCGTCGCCCTTCTTCCAGAGGAAATTGCCGATGCCGCGACCCCAGGCAGCGAAACCGTTGATGTACAGGTCGTCCATGTAGTACTTGCGATCCAGCAGGTTGTAGAGCGGCAAGCAGCGCTCCTTGATCCTTGCCGGAATACCTGGCCGCTTGAGGTACAGGAACCAGGCCGTCAGCGCGCCCGCGGCGGCCAGCCAGAAGACCGGCGTGACCACCGAGTGCCGCACCAGCGCCGCCGGACCATGCCAGAACGTCTGCTCCAGCTTCGCGAAGACGTCGATGCCCTGCCGGACGACCATCGCATCGCCGAAGAAGCCACCAAACAGGATCGACTCGACCGTCAGCCAGCCGATGACGACGGCCGGTATGGCCAGCAGGATAAGTGGCCCGGTCACGACCCAGGGCGTCTCGTGGACGTCGGCGGCCGTCTCCTTGTCCATGCGCGTCTCACCGTGGAAGACGAGGAAGAACATCCGGAACGAGTACAGCGCCGTCACGAATACGCCGAGCAACACGCTCAGGTAGGCAATCCAGTAGACGGCTCCGTCGCCCTGCCAGTGCGACACCTTGACCGCCTCGATCAAGAGGTCCTTGGAGAAAAATCCGCTCGTGCCCGGGAAGCCGATCAGCGCCAGCGTGCCAATCAGCGATGTCCAGTAGGTGATCGGCATGTACTTGCGCAAGCCGCCCATCTTGCGGATGTCCTGCTCGTGGTGCAGCGCGATGATGACCGAGCCCGCCGCGAGGAACAGCAGCGCCTTGAAAAAGGCGTGCGTCATCAGGTGGAAGATCGCGACGCTGTAGGCGGATGCGCCGAGCGCAACGGTCATATAGCCCAGCTGGGACAACGTCGAGTAGGCTACGACGCGCTTGATATCGTTCTGCACGATGCCGACGAGACCCGTGAAGAAGGCCGTGATCGCGCCGATCACGATGACGACCGCGAGCGCCGTCGCCGACAGCTCGTAGAGCGGCGACATGCGCGCCACCATGAAGATACCGGCCGTGACCATGGTCGCCGCATGGATCAGGGCCGAGATCGGCGTCGGGCCGGCCATCGAGTCGGGCAGCCACACGTGCAGCGGCGCCTGCGCCGACTTGCCCATGGCGCCGATGAAGAGCAGCACGCAGATCACGGTCATCGCGTTCCACGGCTTACCGGCGAAGATCTCGATGGTCTGGGCCGCCACCGAGTTCGCCTGGCCGAAGACCTCTGCATAGTCGAGAGAGCCGGTGAAGGCAACCACGGCCGCAATGCCGAGGATGAAGCCGAAGTCGCCGACGCGGTTGACCAGGAAGGCCTTGAGGTTGGCGAAAATCGCGTTTTCGCGCTTGAACCAGAAGCCGATCAGCAAATAGGACACGAGACCCACCGCCTCCCAGCCGAAGAACAGCTGCAGGAAGTTGTTCGACATCACGAGCATGAGCATCGAGAACGTGAACAAACAGATGTAGCTGAAGAAGCGCTGGTAGCCCGGGTCGTCGTGCATGTAGCCGATCGTGTAGACGTGCACGGCGAACGAGACGAAGGTGACCACCACCATCATGAGAGCCGTCAGGCGGTCGACGAGAAAGCCAACCTCCATGCGCAAGCCGTCGGTCACCGCCCAGGTGTAGATGCTGATGTTCTCGGGCTCGTAGCCGTCCCAGTACAGGTTCTTGAGCACGATCGCGGACAGCACCATCGAGATGCCGACCGCGACAATCGTCACCCAGTGGGCGCCTGCACGGCCGATTTGCTTGCCGAAGATGCCGGCGATGATCGCCGCGGCCAGCGGCGCCAATACGATGGTGAGGTAGTAGTTCAGCATGCCGGCTAGCCCTTCATCGTGTTGAGTTCTTGCACGTTGATGGAGCGCCGGTTGCGGAACAACACGACGAGGATGGCCAGACCGATGGCGGCCTCCGCGGCCGCGACCGTCAGGATGAAGAACACGAACACCTGGCCCGTGTCATCACCGAGGTAGCGCGAGAAGGCGATGAAATTGAAGTTGACCGCAAGCAGCATCAACTCGATGCACATCAGCAGCACGATCAGGTTACGGCGGTTGATGATGATGCCCGCGATACTCAGCACGAACAGGATCGCGGCCAGCGTCAGGTAGTGGTGCAGCCCGATCATTGCTTCTTCTCCGCGTCCATCTTGACGATGCGTATCCGGTCGCTGGCCTTGACGGCGACCTGCTTCGATATGTTCTGCACCTTGAGCCCGGGCCGCTTGCGCATCGTCAGCGTGATAGCCGCGACGATCGCGAGCAGCAGGATGACGGCGGCGATCTCGAAGGCGTAGACGTGCTCGGTGTAAAGCACCGAGCCGAGTGCCTTGGTATTGCTGTAGCCCTCGGGATACGGGACAAAGTCGCTGGTTGCGGCGGGGTCGCGCCCGCGCAGCCAGATCAACTGCACCATCTCGACCGCCATCAGCGCGGCTACCGCGGCCCCCAGTGCCCAGTAGCGGTGCATCGTGCGCCTGACCTCCTCGACGCGGATGTCGAGCATCATTACGACGAACAGGAACAGCACCATTACCGCGCCGACGTAGACGAGCACCAGCACGATGCCGAGGAACTCGGCCTCGGCCATGATCCACAGGCAGGCCGACTGGAAGAAGGCCAGCACCAGGAACATGACGGCGTGGACCGGGTTGCGAGCGGTTACGACGCCCACGGCGGCGCCGACCAGCACGGCCGCAAAGAGATAAAACAGTATCGCCTCGAATGTCATCGCTACGCCTACTGGTATTTCGCGTCTGCCGCCTTGTCGGCCGAGATCATCGCGTCGTACTTGTCGCCGACCGCCAGCAGCTTGTCCTTGGTCATGATGTTCTCGCCGGGCGCTTCCATGTGGTACTCGTGGATGCGCGTCTCGACGATGGCGTCGACCGGACAGGCCTCCTCGCAGAAACCGCAATAAATGCACTTGAAGAGATCGATGTCGTAACGGCTCGTGCGGCGCGTGCCGTCATCGCTGACGTCTGACTCGATCGTGATCGCGAGCGCCGGGCACACGGCCTCACAAAGCTTGCAGGCGATGCAGCGCTCCTCGCCGTTCGGGTAGCGGCGCAGTGCGTGAAGCCCGCGGAAGCGCGGCGACTGCGGCGTCTTCTCCTCGGGGTACTCCAACGTGACGCTCTTTCGGAAGAAGTTGCGCTGCGTCACCGACAGGCCCTTGAGAAGCTCCCAGAGCGCGAAGGTCTTTATGTAGCTGACGAGTCGATTCATGGTGTTTTGCCCGCTCCTACGCTGCCAGCCCCGCCCAGGGCCCGATCCGGAACCAGGCCATGGCGCCTTCCACGGCGATCCAGACGATCGTCACGGGAATGAAGACCTTCCAGCCCAGCCGCATGATCTGGTCGTAGCGGTAGCGCGGGAACGTCGCGCGCAGCCAGAAGAACGTGTACATGAAGAAGGCCATCTTGATGAACAGCCACGGGAAGCCGCCGTTGACCACCCAGCCGATCGCAGCAATCTCGCCGATGGGCGCGAGCAGCTCGATGCCCTCGAACGGCGAGGCCCAGCCGCCGAGGAAGAAGATCGCCGTCAGGGACGAGATCAACACCATGTTGGCGTACTCGGCCAGGAAGAACAGGGCGAAAGCGACGCCAGAGTATTCGACGTGGAAACCGGCAACGATTTCCGACTCGCCTTCTGCAACGTCGAAAGGCGCACGATTGGTCTCCGCCACGCCCGAGATCCAGTAGACCAGGAACAGCGGCAGCAGCGGGAACAGGAACCACTTATGGATGCCCCCGGACTGAGCTTCGACGATGTCGCCGAGATTCAGGCTGCCGGCCGCCATCAGGATGCCGACCAGCGCGAACCCCATCGCGATCTCGTACGCGACGATCTGCGCCGCCGAGCGCATGGCGCCGAGGAACGCGTACTTCGAGTTGGTCGCCCAGCCGGCCAGGATGACGCCATAAACCCCGACCGATGTCAGCGCCAGGACGTAAAGAAGACCGGCGTTGATATCGGCGATGACGTACCAGCTGTTCAGCGGGATCACGGCCCAGGTCGCCAGCGCCGGGATCAGCGCCAGCAAAGGCGCGATCACGAACAGGAAACGGTCGGACTTCGCCGGGAC
Organism: Woeseiaceae bacterium; assembly: GCA_041572475.1. Taxonomy (GTDB): domain Bacteria; phylum Pseudomonadota; class Gammaproteobacteria; order Steroidobacterales; family Woeseiaceae; genus UBA1847. The sequence continues at coordinate 2,011 of JBFFSI010000091.1, read as the reverse complement.
GATGACCTCCTTGAACAGCAGCTTGAAGACGTCGGCGAAGGGCTGCAAAAGGCCGAGCGGCCCGACCCGGTTGGGACCGACCCGGGACTGGATTCTGCCGATGACCTTGCGCTCGAAGTAGGTCGAGAACGCCACGACGAGAATCACGCCGATGGTGACGACCAGGATCTTGAACGTGACCGTCAGGAGGTATTGCGCCAGCGGCGGCAGCGAGGTCCAGAGATCGAGCAGAGCAGCAGGCATCAGTCGCCGCCCTCCCCGGCCACACGCCTGGCTGCCGGTGTGAGCTGCAGCGCCCTGGCGCGCCTCACGAGGCTGTCCACCGAGTAGATCGGCGTATCGATCTCCCGCGCCAGGTCGTCGGCGCCTTTCGAACCCTTCAGGCTGCCCTCGCAGTCGATCGTGTTGTCGCCCGCGATGTCGTCGAGCTTATCCTTAAGCTCGGCCAGCACGTCGGCCGACGTGACGTAATCGAAGTCGGCGGCGTCGACGAGATTGCCGATGACCCGGAGCACCTTCCAGGCAGGCCGTGCCTCGCCCACGGGACTGGCGAAACCCGCAAAGCTCTGCCAGGTGCCCGCAGCGTTGACGTAGGTGCCCGAGGTCTCGGCGAAAGTGCCCACCGGCAGCAGCAGATCGGCAGCTTCGAGCAGGGCGTCGGAGACAAACGGCGTCAGCGCCACGACGAACTCCTGCTGACAGAGCTTCTCGACGGCGCCTTCGACCGCGAGAAGATCCAGGTCGGGCTCGACGTCCAGCAGCACGACGGCCCCGAGCGAGTTATCGAGCATTTCGCCCGCGTGCAGGCCAGCAGACTTGCGCGCCCCGCCATTGGGGTCGCGATGCGGCAGCACGCCGGCCAGGCTCAGGCCGGCACTGTTCGCGCCGGGCGAGAGCATACCCAGTTTCGCGCCCGTGGACGCGGCGAGCCTGGCGGCCTGCGACCTCACGGCGCCATAAGCTTCGTGACGCCCGGCGATGTTGCCGAGCAGGATCAGCGCATCATCGGCTTTCTTCAGCGCGGCAGCGATGGGCTTCATCGCGGCGCCGGACAGCAGCTCGGCGAGGCCAGCGCCCGACAGGTAGTTATCGACGTCGAAGAAGTACTCGTGGCGTTCGCCGCTCACGAAATTGACGCTCGCGCCCGCGAGGGCCGCCTTCCTGACGCGGTGTGCAAGGATCGGCGCCTCCTGCCGGAGGTGGGAGCCGATCACGAGGATGGCATCCTGGCGGTCGATTTCGGCGATGTCGCAGCCCAGCCACGGAAAGACCGGGTCCTTGTCCTGAGCGGTGAAGTCGCGCCGCTCGATGCGGTGATCGATGTTCGCGCTGCCGAGGTGACTCGCAAGCCGTGCCAGCAGGTGTCCTTCCTCGACCGTCGCGCTGGGGGACGCGATGAAGCCCGTCCTGCCCTCGCCGGCGGCTTTCAGGCGCTCGGCGGCAATGCCGAGGGCATCTTCCCAGTCGATCTCGCGCCACTCCCCGCTCTCCTTGACCCGCGGCGTCAGCAGCCGGTCAGCGCTGTAAATAGCCTCGTAGCTGAAGCGGTCGCGGTCCGCGACCCAGGTTTCGTTGATGGCCTCGTTTTCCCGCGGCACGATGCGCTTGACGGTGCCGCGCAGGACGTGGGCGTAGATGTTCGTGCCGACACAATCGTGCGGCGAGACTGCGGCACGCTGGGTCATCTCCCACGCGCGCGCACTGTAGCGGTAAGGCTTGTTGTTCAGCGCACCGACCGGGCAGAGGTCGATGATGTTCGCCGACAGCTCGTGATCGACGCTCTGCTCGATGTAGGTGCCGATCTGCATGTTCTCGCCGCGGTCGGTCGTGCCGAGTTGCGGCATGCCCTGGATCTCTTCGCCGAAGCGGACGCAACGCGTGCAATGAATACAGCGCGTCATGTCGGTCGAGACGAGTGGACCGATGTCCTTATCCTTCACCACCCGCTTGCCGTCGTTGTAACGGGACACGTCGCGGCCATAGCCCATTGCGAGGTCCTGCAGCTCGCACT
>JBFFSI010000090.1:0-9450 GCA_041572475.1 Woeseiaceae bacterium | reverse complement strand
TCCATGCTTTACCTGGCCTGGCTCGGTACAGCGATCAGGGACCTCGAAGAGGGGACCCTCCTGCCGGAACAGCAGCGCGAGGAAGGCCGGGCATGGATGGCTGCCATCCTCGAGGGGCCTGCGCTCACCCGGGCCAACATTCTTGACGTGCTGCTGTCGGGTCCGGACTTCGTGCGTGCCCTGACCGACGCCGACACCGAAGATCGCGACCATTTGGTGGCCGGGTTCCATGTCGCTTTCGACCGCATCGCCGCCGATGAGAGTATCTACAAGCGGGAGCGCATCTACACGCTCGCCGGCCGTATCGGCTTCGAGCGCCTGGAAGAGGCAGACGCTCCGCTGTCAGCTGGGCTCGTTGAGCGGATTCGAGAGATGACAGCGTGGGCCGACGCGTCGACGCCCAGCGTCTATGAGCGCCAGCCGATCATCAATGCGCTGGCCAACGTTCTCGATGAGGCGGGGATGGACGAGGTCGCGAAGCCCTTGCTGCTGGCCGAGCTCGAGCGATCGAAGCAGCCGTATTACTTCATGGTCAAGATCGCTGATATCGAGCAGCGTGCCGGTAATCCTGACAAGGCCATCGAGTGGCTGGAAAAAGCCTATGCAAGCACGCGGGGGCCGGCCACCCGATTCCAGTGGGGTTACTACTACCTGCAGGGCCTGTTAGAGATGGCGCCGGAGGACACCGGCCGCATAACGGAAACCACGGTGCAGCTCGTCCGCGAGCTGCAGGACTCGGGCGGCATTTACCACCGGCCGAAGGCGCAACTCCAGCGGCTCGAAGCATCACTGGAAGAGTGGGGCGTTGATCACGGCGCCGCGCTCGAGGAGTTACGTGCTTCGGTGCACGCTGTCTGCCAACAGATCCCGACAGAAGACGACGCCTGCGAGTCGTTCCTCGAGAAGGCCTGAGTGTTCTGCAGCCGTGCCATAGGCCTGCTGCTCGTGATCGTGCTCGCGGGCTGCGCCGCCAAGGAAGTTCTGCTGCCCAGGAGTGCGGCGGTGCCGGATGGCGTCGATTTTTCGGGGGAGTGGGTCCTGCGGGGTGGTGAATCGACGTTAAGGCCCGCGAGGGAGGACGATGCGGCAATCGTGCGGGTATTCCTCGAGACAGGGCGGGCGCTCCGAATTACCCAGACGGCGGACGGCATCTTCATCAGTTTCGACCGTGCGGTCGTCGAGGAATACCGCTTCGGCGAGCAGCGCGAAGTCAACGTCGGGCCGGTCGTCGCGGATCGGGTCTCGGGTTGGGAGGGGTCGCGCTATGTCGTCGAGACTCTCGACGATGATGGCGCAAAGCTCGTGGAGTTCTATGGTCTCATCGACGGTGGCCAGGCGCTGCGGCGAGACATCCTCATCGTGCGCGGCGAGCGACGGACGCTCGAAATATCACAGCTCTTCGACAGGCAGTAGCCGCATTCAGTCTTTGCCGGGCGTGTAGTCGACGAGCACGGCGCGGACCCTCAGTTCGCCGCTCTTGTATTGCTCGATCATCACCGGCAGGTAGTCGAGTTCCTCGACACACCAGAGCGTGGTTGCCCGCCTCGAGTTCGTGGTCTGGTGCTGTATGCCAACAGCCTCGAAGGTGCCAACGCGCGTCTTCACCGTCCTCTTGCCGACATTGCTCACGTTGACCGACTTGAGACGGTCGACGTCGAACAGCGTGTACTCGGTATGCGGCTCGCCATTTATCAGGTCATGCATCAGCTCGTACTGGATCGAGACTCGATCGTGCGCGATGCCTTCCATCACGGATACGACGAAAGTGTCGTTAACCGTCCCCCGTGCTTCGCCGGCCTGCCAGTCGAAATCGATTTCGACGTTCTCCTTGTCACTCGACAGCGAATCGACCGAACGGTAACTCACAGGCCGTATGCCCTCGGCGGATGCGACGAACTCCGAGGTCTCGCGAATGCGGCCCCGGGCCAGGATGCGCGATAGGCCGGTTGGCCGGATTTCATGGGTGGCCACGTAGTGGCCATCGCCAGAGCGGCGGAGTTCGGTTTTCAGCTCGCCGCCGACGACGCTCACTTTGACCTTGTACCTGGCGGTGTGCGGTGTGAGCGACGGCTCGGCGGCAGCCGGCATCGCCAGCAACAGCGTGGCGACAACAAGGAGCAAGCTGGAGCAATTCGTACGCAACATATTCATCTCACCCGGAGCGGAGGCTGTCCTCGCATTCTTGCATCAGGGACATGACTGCACGCTGAACGTTCATGCGATGCGGCTCCAATTCCTTGACCGGTGTTCCCGCCGGGATCTCGTAGGGTTTCCCGACCGCAACCACGACACGGCTGAACGGCTTGGGCACCATGAAGGCGTCCCAGCGGTCCAGGTACCAGGCCTTCTCGGCGGCGCAGGCGATCGGCACGACAGGCACTCCGCCGATCCGGGCCATGAGCATCACCCCGGTTTTCAGTTCGTACTTGGGGCCCTGCGGGCCGTCGGGTGTGGTGACGATCGAGTAGCCCCTTTTTATCATCGCGTGCTGGTCACGGAGCGCCAGGGCGCCGCTCTGGTTGGCTGAACCGCGGATGACTGCGGCGCCCCAGGCCCTCGCGATGCGCTCCGGCACCTCGCCATCGACCGAGCCTGAAATCAGGAAGCAGGCCTTGAAACCGCGACGTATCCAGCGGCGGACCTGCGACGAGCACAGGACATGATGCTGGTGCCAGTAGGCCGGCGTACAGACGGCCTTGCCGCCAAGGAACGGTTCGATATGTTCGGCGCCGATGACGGGCTGGTAGCGGTAACTCCAGAGCAGCAGGCGTGTTATAGCCCGCAAGATCGGCATGCCCAGGAAGTAGTAAAAGCGCCGGGCGGGCGTCATGCGCCTGTCGGATTTTGGGCTCCTGCGTGACTCGACCGACTGGAAGTAATGGGAAGGTTTATCGCTCATCGTGGCGGGGCGGGTTCTCGACAACCCAGTTTGCAGTATCGGTTCGGCGCTGGTCAATGTACTATTGCGCGTGCGCTCGCAACGAATAGACCATGCAACTCCACGACACGTTAATCGACCTGCTCGCCGATCTCAGGAGCAGTGACAGACACATTCGGTTCATCGACGGCGAGAAGGAAGAATCAACCGTCGGTTTCGCATTGCTTTGGGATCGCGCCGTCGCGCTGCTCGGCGCGCTGCAGGCACGAGGCATGCAGGCAGGTGACGAGCTCGTCATTTTCAGCCGCTCGAACGAGGATTTCGTCATCGCGTTCTGGGCCGCGATCCTGGGCGGCATCGTCCCGGTGCCGGTCGCGGTCGGGATCAGCGACGAGCACCGCTTCAAGCTGTTCCGAATTCTCTGGCAGTTGGAACGCGGGACCCTGTTCACGGAGGCGGACCTGCTGCAGCGCCTGCAGGAATTCGCGACCGATCAAGGACTCGCCGAGGTCACGTCAATCCTCGCGACGAAGTCGGCGCTGATGAGCGACGTCAAGGCCGGCGAGAGCGGCACCGTCTTCGCGGCCAAACCGGGCGACCCGGCATTCATCCAGTATTCGTCGGGCTCGACCAGCGACCCAAAGGGCGTCTGCCTGACGCACCGCAATCTCTGTATCAACATCCGCGCGATCGTCGAGGGCGCCGACTGGCAGGCCGATGACCAGGCGCTGAGCTGGATGCCCCTGACGCATGACATGGGGCTCATCGGCTTCCACCTGAGCGTGCTTGCCGCCGGTATGAACCATGCGGTGATGGACACCAACGTCTTCGTACGGCGGCCGCTGCTGTGGATGATGAAGGCAGCGGAACTCGGCGCTACGCAGCTTTGTTCGCCCAACTTCGGCTACAAGCACTTCCTCAAGCTGTTCGAGCGAAAGGGACTGCCGGAACTCGACCTTTCCAGCGTCAAGCTGATCATGAATGGCGCGGAGCCTATCTCGTATTCTCTCTGCGAGGAATTCCTCGCGGCGCTCGCGCCTTTCGGGCTCAAGCGTTCCGCGATGTTTCCCGTGTACGGTCTCGCGGAGGCGACAGTCGGCGTGTCATTTCCCGACATCGGCGAGGAGATGTCACGCATTGTCGTGCACCGGCACTCGCTGCGCATCGGCGAGCCCTACGAGGAAGCCGAGCTGGGCGACGACGATGCGGTGAGTTTCGTCAAGGTAGGCAAGGCCATTCGTGACGTTGAGATCCGCATCGCTGACGATGCCGACGTTCCGCTGGATGACGGCAGGGTCGGCAACATCCAGCTGTTTGGGGGCAGCATGGCCGAGAGGATCTACGGCGATGTCGATGCCACGCAGCAGCTGTATACCGAGGACGGCTGGCTCCGCACGGGTGACTGTGGGGTCATCGTCGATGATCGGCTCGTCATTACCGGGCGCTCGAAAGACATCATCATCGTCAATGGCCAGAACTACTATCCGCACGACATCGAGGAGATCGCGGCCCATGTCGAGGGGCTGGACCTCGGCAAGGTCGTCGTCGGCGGTACGCGCACCAGTGACAGCCGGACCGAAGAGCTCATCGTGTTTGCGCTGTTCAAGCGCAGCCTGGACGATTTTCGGCGGCTCGCCGAGCAGGTGTCTTCGCGAATCGCCGAACACACCGGGCTCGAGGTGGACCATGTCATTCCGATCAAGAAAGTCCCCAAGACCACCAGCGGCAAAGTCCAGCGCGCCGCGCTTCTGAATGCCTATCTCGACGGCGAATACGACGAGATCCTGCGGCGGCTTGCGCCCGGGGAGACGAGCGCACCCGTGGACGACGATCCGCTGGTGGCTGAGCTCGAGCTGATTTGCAGGGAGCATGTCAAGGAACGCATTATCGGGCCCGACGACAACCTGTTCGAAGTCGGCGTGAGCTCCCTGACCCTGACCGAGATCGCGCTGGCCGTGGACGATCGTTATCCGGGCAAGGTCGACATTGCGGATCTGTTCGATTATCCGACTCTCCGCGAAATTGCCGAATTCATGAGGCGCGACGAACAGTAATCGGGGGATAGCCCTATGACGTATTCACGGATTGCAGGAACGGGCGCCTATCTGCCCGAAAAAGTCGTGACGAATCATGATCTCGAAGAGAGGATGGAAACGTCCGACGAGTGGATCCGCGAGCGCACGGGCATTCACCGCCGGCATATCGCTGCGGACGACGAGACCTGTTCCGACATGGCAATGGTGGCTGCGGAACGGGCGGCCGAGATGGCCGGTATTGCCGTCACGGAAATCGACCTGATCATCGTCGCCACGGTCACGCCGGACAAGGTCTTTCCGAGCACGGCATGCATCATCCAGCGCCGCCTGGGAATTCACGGTTGCCCTGCATTCGACGTTCAGGCTGCGTGCTCGGGCTTCGTGTACGCCCTCGACCTCGCCAACCGCATCATCTCGACCGGTGGCGCGACGACCGCGCTCGTGATCGGCAGCGAAGTGCTGTCGCGCATTACCAACTGGGAGGACAGGACGACGGCCGTGCTCTTCGGCGACGGGGCAGGGGCCGTGATACTCCAGGCCAGCGACGAGCCCGGGCTGATATCGACCCACATCCATGCGGACGGCCAGTACGAGGACCTGTTGCAGGTTTCGCAAGGTATCTCGTCGGGTTACGACGCGATCCGGGCCGAAGCCGCCTACATCCAGATGGAAGGCAATGCAGTCTTTCGGCGAGCCGTCGCAACGCTGGACTCCATTGCCCGCGAAACGCTGGCAGGCAACAACGTGGACAAGCACGACATCGACTGGCTCGTGCCGCACCAGGCCAACCTGCGCATCATCGCCGCCGCCGCGAAAAAGCTGGATTTGCCGATGGCCAACGTGATCGTCACGGTCGACGAGCAGGCCAACACGTCGAGCGCGTCGATACCCCTGGCGCTGGACACGGGAGTCCGGGACGGGCGCATACAGCGCGGCCAGCTGCTGCTTTTCGAGGCCTTCGGCGCAGGTTTCACCTGGGGCTCGGCCCTGGTCCGTTTCTGAGCAGGCCGGCATGCTGCGCTACACGCTGATCCTCCTGTCTGCTGCGCTGATCAGCGGCGCGGGCAGGGCGCAAGCGCAGGAAGGCCCCTCGCGTGATGAAATGAGAGCCGCGGTCGCAGGGCATGCCGATGCCGCCACGGCCCTGTTCAGGGAGTTCCTTGCCCTGCCGAACGATGCGCTGTATCCGGCCGATATCGAGGCATTGAATAGCTGGATGATTGACGCGTTCAGCGCGCGCAACTTCGAGGTTCGCTTGCTGCCGACGGCAGGCAGCCCGGCGCTGTTTGCCGAGCGCCGCGCAGAAGGCGCCGAGCGTACGGTTCTCGTCTATCTGCAGGCGGATGGCCAGCCTGTCGATCCGGGTGCCTGGGACCAGGAAAACCCGTATCTCGCCGTGCTCAAGGCGCGCTCACCCACCGGCGTGTGGGAGCGGGTACCGTGGGAAGCTGCTGGTAAGCGCATCGATCCCGATTGGCGCATCTTCGCCCGTTCTGCCTCGGACTCGAAGGGCCCGATGACTCAGTTCCTGGTTGCCGTCGAATTGCTCGACAGCCTGGGCTTCCGTCTTCCATACAACCTCAAGGTAATCGTCGATACCGAGGAGGAACTGGGCTCGCCACACCTCGCGGCAGCGGTTGCCGGGCACCGGGAATTGCTGGCGGCTGACCTGCTGCTGATCTTCGACGGGCCGCCCCACGCATCGAACCGGCCGACGGTCTCTTTCGGGGCCCGCGGCATCATGACCGCGACGCTGGTGACCTATGGGCCCCGGCTGGCCCAGCACAGCGGGCATTACGGCAATTTCCTGCCGAACCCCGCCTTCGACCTGTCACGAATCCTCGCCTCGCTCAAGTCACCGGACGGCGTTGTTCAGATACCGGGTTTCTATGACGGCGTATTAATCGACGACGCTGCGCGGGAGGCACTCGCCAGGGTGCCTGACGACGAGGAGGCGATCCTGGCGTCGATGGGGCTGGCCCGCGCCGAGGAGGTCGCCGAGTCGCTGCAGCTCGCCCTGCAGTACCCGTCGCTCAATGTGCGTGGGCTCGGCGCTGCATGGATCGGGGAGCAGTCGCGCACGATCATCCCGCCGACGGCCACGGCCGAGCTCGACATACGCCTGGTCAAGGAGTCGAATCCGGAGCGGCTGATTCGGCTGCTGCGCGAGCATATCGAGTCGCTGGGCTTCATGGTCCTCGACCGGGCGCCCACTGCCGCCGAGCGGGCGAAATACCCGCGCATCGCTTCTCTGACGCATGAGCTCAGTTACGGCGCGTTTCGCTCGAGTTTCGACGCGGCGGCCGGCCGCATGGCCCGCGCCGGCATGCGTTTCCTGTATGGCGAGGACCCCATCCTGATCCGGACGATGGGGGGATCGATCCCGATCGCTCCACTCGTCGATACCCTGGGTATCCCGGCGGCCACGGTACCGACCGTCAATATCGACAACAACCAGCACAGCCCGAATGAAAATATCCGTTACGGTAACTTTGTCGAAGGAATCGTGATCCTGATGTCTGTGCTCAGTCGAGATCCGGACTGAAGAAGTTTACATAACTTACTGAAAAACAGGATTTTTACCGATTTTTGTGTGATCCAATTCACATTTCAGGGGCTGCCCTGTCTCTATACTGCGACAGTTAAGGGCTGTCGCTATTCGGCGACAGTCGAGGCAACGGCAAACAAATGGACAAAAAACATATGGATACCCCGCTATCAGAATCGAGCGTTTCCCTGAAGCTCGAGGAGATTCAAAAACGTTGCAGTGAACTCATGGACGAGCCGGATGCGTTGCTGGAGTTGTCGCTAGAGGAACCGCTGGCGAAATCGCCGGGCGACGGCGCTTTCAATCCTTACGGGTCCTGAGACGCGTCCCGCGCCAGGCGAGCGAGCACCCGCAAGCGCCACAGCCACGTGGCGAGGATGATGGCGGCTGCCAGCGGCAACGCGTTATGCGGATTCAGGATCACGATGAAATCGTAAAGCCCATGGAGTCCGGCGGCGACCAGGAAGCCTTTCAGCGTAGCCGCCACGACCGATCGCCGTTCCAGGTGCGCCTGGGTCATCCATAACCCCCAAATTGACGCAAAAACCATGTGCACGACGGGGCTCGCAAAGCCGCGTGCATAAGCTTCCGTGGTTGTCAGGTAGTCGAGGTACTGCCAGTTCTCGACCGCGGCGTAACCGAGGCCGATGAACGAGGCGTAGATGATGCCGTCGACCGGCTCGTCCAGCTGTGGCAGTCGCATGATCACGAGCGCGAACGGGATCAGCTTCGAAACCTCTTCGATGGGCCCGATAGCGAGCATGGCGTAGGCCAGGAAGCCGAGCGCCGTGGAATCGGCCAGCGCGCCGGCGTCGAAGCGCAAACCGACCACGCCCAGCGTACGATACAGCAGCATCGAGATGCCGACGGCAAGCAGGCCGAGCACGAAGGCCAGGGCTAACAAACCGATCGGCTCGGGGAGGTGGCGGTCCTTGCGGTAGTGGTATACCGCCCAGAATGCAGCCGGAAGCACTATCGGCAACAGGACAACGAGTGTGTGCATGGCCGGATTATGCAGGTCGACCATGTATTGGTGCTAGGATTGAGGCCGCTGCACACTCTACCGGGGAGGGGACTCGATGGCTGTAGACCTGACGATTAACGGCAAGGCTTACTCGCTCGACGTGGATTCGCAGATGCCGCTCTTATGGGCGCTACGTGACATTGCCGGGCTGACGGGAACCAAGTTTGGCTGCGGCAAGGCCCTTTGCGGTGCTTGTGTCGTGCACCTGGACGGTCAGCCGGTTCGCTCCTGCACATTTCCGGTCGGCTCCGCCGCGGGCCGGGTTGTGACGACGATCGAGGGTCTTGCCGAGGACGGCAACCACCCGGTCCAGGTGGCCTGGCGAGAGCTCAACGTGCCGCAATGCGGCTATTGCCAGTCCGGACAGATCATGAGCGCGGTCGCTCTGCTGGCCAGCAATCCGAATCCCAGTGACGAAGATATCGACAACGCGATGAGCGGCAACATTTGCCGCTGCGGTACCTATACGCGAATCCGGGAAGCGATCCACCGCGCTGCGGAGCAACAGCCATGAGCGACATTCAGCACATCAGCAGGCGCGAATTCCTGAAACGGACCGGCCAGGCCGGCGGCGGCCTCGTCCTGGCGCTGACCATGACCACGGGCTGCGAGCGCCCCGGCACGCAGGCCCCTGCGGGCCCCGAGAGCGTCGCTCCGAACGTCTACGTCAACATTCGTAACGACGGCACGGTCGAGATCATCTGCCACCGCTCGGAAATGGGTCAGGGCATCCGAACCTGCCTGCCGCAGGTCATCGCCGACGAGATGGAGGCGGACTGGGATCGCATCGAGCTGATCCAGGGGCTCGGCGACGCGAAATACGGCGACCAGAATACGGACGGTTCCACGAGCATACGGCGCCAGTTCGACCTGCTGCGCACCGCCGGCGCCACGGCCCGCGAAATGCTGGTCGCGGCGGCGGCTGCGACCTGGGGCGTGCCGGCCGCGGAGTGCGAGGCGCGCG
>JBFFSI010000089.1:0-9505 GCA_041572475.1 Woeseiaceae bacterium | reverse complement strand
TCAAACAGGTTTGTCGAACGCTAGTCGCGGAACTTGAGAACCTGCAGTAAGGAATCGCTCATGACCGTGCGGTACTCCGCGCGGTTGCCGCTTTCGCTCTGCATCTTCTCGATGCTCTTCGACTGCCATTCCAGGTATTCTTTCTGGCGCTTCTCGCCTTCGGCCGCCGACACGATGCTCTCCCTCACCCGTATCAGGTAGAGATCGGCCTCGTCGCTGCGCGCGTGGACATTGGCGATCACCATGTAGTCCTTGATCCAGCCCTTGGACTTGGCGAACTCGAGGTCCTTGCGCCACTCCGTTGCCAGCCACTTGGCGTACTTGTAGCCGCCGCCATCCTGTATATCGATCCCCGTTACTTCCCAGTAATCGCCTCCCACCAACGGCCATTCCTCGGCGAGCACGCTGCCGGACATCATTATTGTCGATGCGCCGAAAGTCAGGACGGCCATCAGTTTTGTTGCTGATTTTCTCATTCAAATTTCTCCAAAAACGTGGACGGGTAGTGTCCACTCGGCCGACAAATTAACACATGCACGGCAGTTCAGGTGGACTTCGTGTCCGCCGCGCCGCGCTGCAACAGCACCAGGGCAATGCCGCCCAGGGTGGCAACGGACGAGACAATGAGCCGCAGGGTCACCGGCTCCGAGAGCAGAACCACGCCACCCAGGGCCGCGATGACGGGCACGGAAAGCTGCGCCGTGGCGGCGCGCGTAGCCGGCATGCCGGCCAGCACGGCGTACCAGAGAGCGTAACCCAACCCCGACGCGATGGCGCCGGACAGGATGGCCAACGTCACGCCATACCAGGACATGTAGACGTCGTTCCAGAAGATGAGGCTCACGGCAGCCGCGAGCGGAACCGCGTACAGGAAATTGTCGGCGGTGGTGCCCAGGGGATCGGCCTCGCCCCGCCCGAGCAGCGAATACAGGCCCCAGGCAACGCCCGCAACGACCATCAGGGCCGCACCCAGGGGCTCCGGCGCCGTCACTCCCGGCGAGACGAGGTAAACGAGGCCGAATATCGCAATCGCGAGTCCGGCCCACGACAGGGGCGAGAAACGTTCGCCCGAACGCAGTGCGACCGCAAACATCGTGAGCAACACGGCACCGAACAGTATGAGCGCGCCGGTTCCCACGCTGATGGACAGGTAGGCAAACGAAAAAAATATCATGTAGCCGAACAACGTTACGACGGCACGCCAGTCGACAGGTTTGCGTGCGCCGCCCCGCCGGGTCCAGGTGATCAGCAACTTCAGCATGACAGCCCCGGCAACGACACGGATGCCGGTAAAGCTCGCCGCATCGATGTGCCCTGCACCGAGCGCCATCCGGCACAACAGCGGATTCGCCGCCAGCGCGAGCATTGCAATACCGGTAAGCGCGAGCGCTCTCTGATCCGACGCCCGCTCGTTCCTGGGGTTTTCGTCTTCCACCCGGACAGTGCACTGCAAGCGCGCACCGCCGTCAAGTATCCCAAATTAGGGGACAGTGACTTTAAGTGCCAGGCGAATATGGCGCCTGGCACTTAAAGTCACTGTCCCCTAATTGCTAATTGATTTACATCGAGCCGGTGATATTGAGGAATACACCCTGGTGATCGAAGTTGAGGTCGGTCAGGTCGTCCGAGAAGTCGGTAAAGTTGTAGCCGAGTCCGAGCTTGAAGTGATCGCCGAGGTAACGCGAGATCGTGGCGAGAGCGCCGAGGCGGTGTTCGTTGAGATCCGGCATGTCGAGCATGCGGCCCTCGAGCAGGAACTCCCAGTGCTCGCGGAAGCGGTAGTCGCCTCTGAGCACGTAGAGGTGCGCGTTGTTGTCGTAGAACTCGGGGTTCTCACGATCGAGGCTGACCTGGCCGAGACGGTAGCCATACTTGCCGCCGATCGTAAAGTTGTGCGTGAGATCGTAGGTCAGGTCGATTGCGGCAACGTGGCTCTTCTGGATGAACTCCGCGGCGATATTGCTGAGCGACACCTGGTCCGTCGTCGGCACATTGTAGAAGTAGGTGTACTTGACGAGTGTATTCAGCCGATCATGGTGGATCGGGCGATACGCATAGCCCAGCACGCCTTCCGTGAAGCCGCCATCGTAGAACGTGCCGAGCGAACTCTCACTCGTGGAATGGTTGAGCTTGCCGAGCAGGCGCGAGCCCGGGTTCATCTGGTACTTGAAGCTGTTGCGGAACAGCCAGGTGGTGCGTTCGGTCCGGCTCAGGTCGGGCTGTTCGGCATCGTCAAAGCGGTATTCGACACCCGAGGACAGCTGTAGCGCATGGGCACCGAAGCCGATCTGCACGGCGCCCGCCAGGCGTTCCGTCTCCGCGCCCGTCTGCTGGTCCTGCAAGGTTCCGATGTCCGTATTGAGCCCGAGGTTCCACTTCTCGGTCGGCGCGAAAGTAATGCCTGTGGCGTGCGTCAGCCCGGTCATCGTCGTGCCGTGCTGGTAGCGCTCCTCGAGGAATACGCTGGTGCTGTCCGCGATGCGTGACTTCACGCCCGCAACCAGGTTGCCCTCGCTGCCGCGGCCGCTGCGCAGGCCGTTGTCGGTACGCTCGTTCTCCAGCGCGTAGTTGAGATAGAGACTCGTCCTGTCCGAGTGCAGGTAGTTGGTGCCGAGGCGTGCTCCCTGGCCGAGATCGCCATCGGAGACTTCTGCGTCGATCCGCAGCCGCTCCGTGGCGCGGAAGGAACCGCCGAGACCGGCACGCGCGTTCTCCTGCCGGTCACCCGTGATCGACACAGTGTCCTGGAAGAAGCCGTAAGCGGTCCACGTCGTCTGCGAGTCGTAGCCGACCTGCAGTACGGCATCGGCGCGTTCGCCCTGCTCCTGCGTCAGCCCCACGACCGGCGAATTGTCGATTCGGTTATCGACGCGGTAGCCGGCATTGACCTCCCAGCTGTCCGTTACCTGGTAACCGAGATTGATTTCCTGCACGTCGGTCTCGAGGCCCTGGTCCTGGACGAGACTGTCGACCTTGGCGCCTACCGAGAAACGATCGGCAACCGGCATCGTGAACGTGCCGCCCCAGTGCTCGGTATCCATGAGCGCCGTCATGCCCGGCGCCGAGTAGCCTGCTTCGACTTCCTGCATGTAAAGCGTCAATTGCCCCTTGCCGAAGCTGAAGATGTCTTCCGGCGCGATGCTGATATCCGCGCGCTGCGCATCGGCTTTCGCATTGACGAAGGACAGCGGGTCGTAACTCGCAAACCCGAAACCGCCGTCTTCGGATACCTGCGGCAGCGAGACGAGACCTTCGCTGGTCGCCTGCTGCACCTTGAGCCAGGAATGGGCGGCCAGGCGCAAGGTCAGGTCGGCCGCGTTGAGGCTGCTGTCGCTCGCGTCCTGTTCGTTGGTGTTCGTCGTGAGCCCGACCTTGACGTAGTCGCCGAACCAGTAGTGGCCCTGCCCGCCCACGGACAGTGCATCGATTTCCTGGAAGCCCGGCGTGTACTCGTAGCGCACCACGAGATAGGCCTCGTCACCGGAGAGCGCGTTGCTGCGCACCAGCAGGTTGTCGTCGGCCGTGGACGCCAGCGGCTCGGTGAGCACGATGCGTCCCTGCAGGTAATCGATGTCGTAGTCGAGCACCGGCGTCAGGTTCAGGACACCGGTGACGATGCCCGAGGCCTTGTCACGCAGCTCGACGCGCACCCGCTCGGAACCCGTCAGGATGTCCTGGCGCTGCATGAAGTAAAGTGAGCCGCCGGTGCCGCGGAACTCCTCGCGGCTCGCCACCGTTCCCGGTTCTGCCCCGAAGCCGTCGATGGCAAATCGCTGGTCGCCGAACGAGGTCGTCGACTCCGACTGGTAGTGCAGGTTGGCGCCGTAGAGGCCGCGGTCGACCTGCGCCAGCTCGTTGTTCATGTAGCCGATCTTGAAGTTGCCCCACTGGGCATGGTTGTCCTGGTTGGCGAGGCGCACGTAGAACTTGCCCATGGTCGGGGCCATCTCGGCCACGGTGCTGTCGTCGCCGAAGGTCGGGTAGTAATAGTCCGGATCGATACGCCTGAATAATGACTCGGGCGACTTGTCCATGAAGTTCGAGAAGAGTTCGTCAATCGGCCCTTCGCGGGTATCGGCGCTGGCCGTCAGCTTCCATTGGGTGCCGAACTTGCCATTCACGAAGAAGGCCAGGCGCCCGTCCACGTTGGAGTCGACGTCGTTGACCGGGTTGTCGCCCTGGAGCAATTCCATCGCAGGGCTCGCCTCGCCCTCGGACAGCGTGACGTCGGCCATGCCGACGTAGAACCAGTCGTTCTCCTTGAATTCGAGGTCGCGGAGATACAGCTCACCGGCACCTTCCTGGTCGACGACTGCAACCTCAACGGTATGTGCGCCTTCCGGCAGGATGTGTTCGGTGACGAAACTGCCGTTCTCGTCCACAGGCACCTGCCGCCCGGCGACGAACACCTCGTGGTCCCCGGGAACGTCGTTGCCGCGCACGCTCACCGTGCCGCTCGATAGCGCGATGTTGTGCAGGCTCAGGCCGTTCTCGCCGTAGGCGGCAAACAACTCCGGATCCGTCACGAACTCGCCGTCGTCGCCCTCGCCCGCGGGCTCGTCGACCACGTCGTACACCAGCCACAGCGGCTGCGGCCGGGTCTCGTCGAAGTTGCCAGCCGTGCCGTAGGCCCTGAGCACGTAAGCCAGCTCGAATACCGGCGCGCGGAACCAGCTTGCCTCCGGCAGCCAGCTCGCGACACCGTTACCGCCCACGGGCACGACCGCGAGCGGCTCCGACTCCAGCGACTGGCCGGTCTCGAAGATGCGCACTTCCGCCTTGTCGATGAAGTGCGAGTAGTTGGTGTACATCATGAAACGCACCGGCGTTGCCTGGCGGTCCACGAAAATGTCGGCCGGCGACAGCTGCGGTCCGTAATGCATCGCCTCCGACAGCGCCACGCGGGACGGCGTCGCCGACACGCTGAGCCGCGGCGCCGAGCGCAGGTTGTCGAAGCCGAAGCGGATGTCGGCGTTCTTCATTGCGACGTCGGTGCAGCGCTGGATGTCGGACGAGCTGCGCTTCGGATCGTCGATCGGTTCGCCATCGACGGTGATGCGCATCAGGTTCAGGCTGAGCGGATTCTCGGGCTTGAGCTCGCGCGTCACGCGCGTGATATCGACGCCTTCGTACTCGTCGAGAAGTGCGAGCTCGTCGTAAACGACCTGGACCGCAACGTGGGACGTGTCGCCCTGCACGAAGCCGGCGTTGACCACATCGTCGGCATGCACGTAACCGCGGCCCTCGAATTCCACCTGCCCGTCGCCGAGCTGCATGTCCGGCGTGATTGCATCCATCGCGCGCCGTGCACGCGATGCCGACAGGCCGATGTCATCGCCATAGACGGCGGCGGTGCGTCGCGAAAGACGCTCGTTGCGCGTGTAGCCGACGAAGCGCAGGCGCGAGTTTGACTTGTCCGCGACGTCCTCGAGTGCGCGGGCAAGATCATCGCCATAACCCGGCGGCACGACGGGCTGGCCGTCCCTGAATTCGATGTGCGCGATCTCGCCCCACGGCGGATCGTAGGCCCGCGTCACCAGCGAGGCGCCGGCGGACTCGGGACACAGCTGCGGCTCGTCGGGCAGCTCCTGCAGCGGGTCGTCGTACCAGAATTCCACCTCGACGCGGCGATTGAGCGCGCGGCCGTTGGCGGTAGCGTTCGAGGCCAGCGGCCTGACGGCGCCTTCGCCGTCACTCTGGATCGCCGCGGTCGGCAGGTCCAGGCTGTCCTGTACCGCGAGCGCGACACGCCGGGCCCGCGCTTTCGACAGGCCGACGTGATCGCCGTAAATGCGTTCGAAGCGGCCGGCGAGCGGTGCGGCGTCGGTATAGCCGACGAAACTGACGACGACGTTGTGCTTGTCGGACAGGTTCGCCAGCGCACGCTCGACCTGGGCGACGAACTCCGCGTGCACGTCGATGGAGTCCTCGTCGTAACGGAGCGGCGCAACCAGGTTCTGCACGCGTGCGCGCTTCGAGTGTCCTTCGACGTAGCGCAGCTTGCACACCGTCTCCATGCGGCAGACCTTGACGCGCTTGATTTCATGCGGCACGAGGAATTCCTCGATCGCAACCTTGTCCACGACCTCGTCGTACCAGACCTCGATCTCGACGCGGCGATTGAGAGCACGTCCTTCCTCGGTCGTGTTCGGTGCGACGGGCTGCGTATCACCGGCCCACTCGAAGGAGATCGCTTCCGGCGGCAGCACCAGCGAGGTCTGGAAGTGTTCCGCTACCTGGCCGGCACGTTCGCGCGACAGCCCGGCGTTGTCGCCGTAGATCGCCTGCAGCCGCGGCGACAGCGGCCGGTTGTCCGCGTGGCCGATCAGGTGCAGGCGCACGTTGATGCGGTCTTTCATGCGCGCGAGGATGGCACCGAGCGACTCGACCGTGGTGTCCGGGATCTGCGCGACGCCGGTCTCGAACCGGATGTCCGGCACGAGCCCGCTGAGCTTGACCGTCTCGAGCGCATCCTCGACGGTCTCGCGCGTCTCGATCGTGTCGCCAACCTCGGTGTCGATGTCGCCGGGGTCCTGCGCCCAGCGCATGGTCGGCCCGTCGTCGGCCAGGTGCCGCTCGACGGCTTCGCCGATCGGCGCCTCGTCAACGTTGGAGGCATACACCGGCAATGCAATTACAGCAGCCAGCGTGAAACAAAGGCGCACGAGTTTCGAAAGTGTGCTCATCGGCCCATCGCCGATGTTCGACCCGTGAGCCGACAGTCCTGCACGAGCATGCGGGAGCAATAAAAGGTGTAAACCGTTACTGACGATTTTCATCGGTCACCCCCCCTGCCCTGGTCGGGCGGGCCGCCGAGCCGCCAGAACACCTCCGGCTCGATCACCAGCTCGTAACAGCAGTCCATTTCCTGCCAGGACGCGCTGATGTCTTTCTTGAGCATGTCGAGACGGCGGTTGACGAGCGCCTCGTCCTCGACGTCGGCGACGTAGGACAGGCGCAGCACCGACGGCGCTTTCTGCAGTTCCTGCAGCAGGGTGTCGATGCGCGGCCGCCACTGCGGGCGCATCTCGTCCGTGCCGGGCTCGAACACGGCATCGGCGACATCGAGGCCGACGACGCGGTGAATCGAGGCACCGAAGTTGATGCGCAGCGCTTTACCGCGCGTGGCGCGTTGCACCTGCACCGGCCGCGTCGAGACGCGGAATCCGCTCGGCAACGTGCGGTCGTCGAGCTTGAGCACGAAGTTGCTGCCACGGCTCTCGTTCGGCGTGATCGCACAGGTGATGTGGTAGCGGCCGTAGCTGTCGGTCTTGGCGGCGAGGCCACGAGCGGTCACCAGGCGTATGCCAGGCAGGCCCATCTCGCCCTGGTCCTGGTAGCCGTTCAGGTTGGCGTCGTCGAATACCTTGCCGGTCACGTCCGTGCAGTCGAAGGTCGGGTCCGGCACGAGTCGTACCGTGGCGCTCGCTTCCTCGGACATCACCGTGCCGGTGAGTGCGCTGACGGCCTGGGCGCGGTTCGTGAATTCGCCTTCGCTGACGCCGGCGCCGACCGCCAGCAGCATGCGGATCTCGTGCCTGCCGTCGGTCGCGAGCGTCAGGTCGGACCAGAGGAGTTCGCGGCCGCTGATCACCGGCTCGGTCGGGACGTCGTCGAAGCGCGCCGAGCCTTCGACGTAACGGAAGCCGGCCGGGAAGCGGTCGACGATCGTCACGTCGGAGAGGTCCACGCCGAAGGAGTTACTCACCGTGATCGTGTACGGCACCATCTGGCCGCGGGACACATTCACGAGCGAGGTGGTCTTGGTCACCGCGATCGCGCCGCCGAGCCGCGGGTCGAGCGGCAGGTGGTTGTTGAACAGCTGGCCGGAGCCCGGCTGGCGGGTGTCGTCGAAGCGGAGCAGCGAGTGATACACGGTGCCGGCGCTGCGCGCAGCGACGCTCGCGGGCGGCGCGAACTCGGAGGGCGCCGCTTCGCAATGCTGCCCCGTGCCCGGAACCACGTCGTCCATCGAGCCGAGGCAGGCCGGCACGTCGAACGGCGCGGTGCCCGGTCGGGAGGTGGCCGGTATCAGCTCGGACACGCCGGACACGTAATTGCTGTTCGGCGGCACGACCTGGACCGTGTAGAGGCCGCCGGACGGACACGCCGGATCCGAGAAGTTGAGGTCGAACTTGTAGTAGCCGTTCGACAGCGTGACCTGGCCCTGCTGCCGCGGGTCGTCGAAGCAGCTTGACGGGATACTCACGCCGCTGCGGCCGTCGACCAGCGTCAGTGCCGCGCCCGCGATCGGCGACCGCGACACGGCGTCGTAAACCGTGCCGTTCGGGTCGATCGGCAGGTTCAGGTCGCGCAGGTTGCTGCCGCCCTGCACCACGATGTCGTCGATGCGCTGCAGGCCGTCGGTGAAGTCGGAGTCGGTCTCGCCGAGCAGGGCCGTCCGCGAGCCTGCGCCCGGCGCACTGAATGTCAGCGAGTACTGCTGGCCGTTCTGGTAGTTCGGCGGCACGCCCGTCATCGTGAAGTTGCCGTCGACGTCGGTCAGCATCGTGCGTATCGGCTGGTCGTCGCGCAGCAGTGTCACGCTCCAGCCTTCGAGCGCACGCTCGTCGGTCTCGAGCGTATTCGTGTAATCGGAGTCGTGCCAGATGGCGCCGCTCAGGATGCCGCCGCCCGGCACGCCGCCGACGTCGATGACCGCCGTCGCAGACGCCGTCTGCGGCGGGTCGTTCCAGGTGACCACGCCGGTGTTGCTGATCGGCGTGCCGTCCACGAGGTTCGGGTTGATGACGGCGCGGAAGCGCAGGATGACGCCCTCGCCCGGAGCCAGCGGCCCGTAGTTGGTGGAGTAGTCGGCCGTGATCGTGGTCCCAAGGAAGGTCACGCCGGCAGATACGCCGTTCAGGGTTGCGGACCCTGCGACGTAGCTAAGATAGCCGGGGTTATCAGCATCCAGGTCGTCGGTAAGCACTACGTACTGCGCCGGGACGGCGCCGATGTTGCGCACCGAGACCGCGTACTCGAGCGTCGCGCCGGCAACGGCTGCGCCGCCGCCGACCACGGCGACGTCCTTGGCAATGGTCAGCTGCTGGGCGTCGCCGACGACTACTACCGTGGGTTCCGGCCCCGTGGCCGGGTTGCCGTCACCATCGGTCAGCAGGTTCGGTAATTCATCCGTGTAGACGACGGCCTGGTTGACGATCAGCGTGCCGGTGGGCACGCCCGGGTTGACCTGCATGTCGAACTGCACGACCGCCGATTCGCCCGGCGTTAGCACGCCCTCGGCGGCGCCCGGCGACGGCAGGTCGGCCGAGCTGATGTCGATGCGGTCGATGAGCGGGAACACGCCGTTGTCGGGCTGGCCGATGGGCGCGCCGTTCAGCGTCGTCGTGTCTGGGACGTAAGTAACGTCGTTCGGCACCACGTCGGCGAGGCGCGCGATCGTCGCCGGCACGGCACCGTTATTGTAGACCTGGATGGTGTAGCGCAGCGTGTCGCCCGGATCGACGATGCCCGGCGTGCCGTTGTTGTCGATTTGCAGCGC
>JBFFSI010000088.1:0-9633 GCA_041572475.1 Woeseiaceae bacterium | reverse complement strand
GAAGATCATGCGCGACGCCAGGGCGATGTCGCTCGAGACGAACGCGAAATACAACCTGATCAGAGATGTCCTTGAAGGCGGTCAGGAACGTGGCGTAGCCTTGATGCCTGGCGCGGACCGGCCGACCATTCCGCCGCTCGAAGAGCAGCCTGGCGCGACCTCTGCCGGCGACGACGACGAGTAGCCCGCGACGCCGATGGAGAATCAGCCGGAAATTATCCTCGAACTGGAGACCCCCGCCGGAGAGCCGGTGGAGATGCCGGAGTCCACTGGTGCGGGCATCCTGCCATTCTCGTTTGCCAAGCGGCACGGCGTGCTCATCCGCGCAGCGGGCGGGACGGGAGCGGAGGCGGTCTACCGGCCGGGTGCAACAGCGTTGAGCCTTGCCGAGGCGCGGCGCTTCGCAGGTGTGCCCGTCAAGTTCACCCGGGTCTCTGCGGAGACGTTCGACGCGCTGCTGCAGGAGTCCTATGAACAGGGCAGCCAGATGGCGATGCAGATGGTCGGCGGTCTGGATGAAGAGATGGACCTGCTGCAGGTTGCCCAGGAACTGCAGGAACCGTCGGACCTCCTCGAGAGCGATGACGACGCACCGATCATTCGCTTCATCAACGCGGTGCTGACCGAGGCCGTCAAGGACAATGCATCGGATGTCCACATCGAGCCTTACGAAAATCGGCTCGGCGTGCGCTTTCGCATCGACGGAGTCCTCCGGGAGGTGCTCGAAACGCGCCGTGCGCTCGCGCCGCTGGTCGTCTCCCGCATCAAGGTGATGTCCAAGCTCGACATCGCCGAGAAGCGCCTGCCGCAGGACGGCCGCATTTCCCTGCGCATTGCCGGCCGCGCCGTCGACGTTCGCGTATCGACGATGCCGTCCGGCCACGGCGAGCGGGTTGTACTGCGCCTGCTCGACAAGCAGGCAGGTCGCCTCGACCTGACGTCCCTGGGCATGGACGGCCTCACCCAGAAGACGATGGACGAGCTGATCCACAAGCCACACGGCATCATCCTCGTCACGGGACCGACCGGTTCGGGTAAGACGACGACGCTCTATGCCGCCCTGGAGCGCATCAACGACAACAGCCGCAACATCATGACGGTCGAGGACCCGATCGAATATTTCATTGACGGGATCGGCCAAAGCCAGGTCAACACCAAGGTCGAGATGACCTTTGCGCGAGGGCTGCGCGCGATACTGCGGCAGGATCCTGACGTGGTCATGGTCGGCGAGATCCGCGACCTTGAGACAGCCGAGATCGCGGTACAGGCCAGCCTGACGGGCCATCTCGTGCTGTCGACACTGCACACGAATACGGCCGCCGGCGCGGTCACGCGCCTGCGCGATATGGGCGTCGAGCCGTTCCTGCTCTCGTCCAGCCTGATCGGGGTGCTGGCGCAGCGCCTGGTGCGCGTTCTCGACGACGGCACCAAAGTGGCATACACGGCGTCGGAATATGAGTGCAACCTTCTGGGCGTCGATCCGTCGAAACCGCCTACGCTTTATCACCCGGGCGAGGCCAGCGCCGGCGGCTACGTGGGCCGCACCGGCATATATGAGCTGATCGCCGTCGACGACGAGATGCGCGCAATGATCCATAACGGCGTCAGCGAGCAGGACCTCGAGCGCCATGCACGCAAGAAGGGGCCGAGCATTCGCGATGACGGCCGGCGACGCGTGCTGGCGGGCGACACGACCATCGAGGAACTCTTGCGCGTCACGCGCGAAGACTAGCGACGGCCCGGAGTCGGCATGGGTGCTTTCGAATACGTCGCGATCGACAAGCTGGGCGGCAAGGAATCCAAGGGTGTCATCGAGGGCGATACACCGAAGCACGTCCGTCAGATTCTGCGCGACAGGAACCTGATCCCGGTTCAGATCACCGAGGTCGCGAAAAAGGAGGCGCGGCGGCAACGGAGCTTCTCCCTGCGTGGCGGGCTGTCTCCCGGTGAGCTGGCGCTATTGACCCGGCAACTCGCATCGCTGTCGCAGTCAGGCCTGCCGCTGGAGGAGGCGCTGCTCGCCGTCAGTCAGCAGAATGACCAGCCGC
Organism: Woeseiaceae bacterium; assembly: GCA_041572475.1. Classification (GTDB taxonomy): domain Bacteria; phylum Pseudomonadota; class Gammaproteobacteria; order Steroidobacterales; family Woeseiaceae; genus UBA1847. The sequence goes on along the minus strand of JBFFSI010000088.1, from coordinate 7,585 downwards.
GCACCAAGAGTATCCTGCTCGGCGTGCGCTCGAAGGTCATGGAAGGTCACTCCCTCGCGGACGGCCTCGCCGAGTTCCCCCAGGCGTTCCCGGAACTGTATCGTGCAACCGTGGCAGCCGGGGAACAATCCGGTCATCTCGACGTCGTTCTCGAGCGGCTCGCCGAGTACACTGAAGCACGACAGTTGCTGCGCCAGACGATTTCCAACGCACTGATCTATCCGATCGTGCTCGTCCTGATGTCCGTCGGCATCATCTCCTTCATGCTCGCCTCTGTCGTGCCGAAGATCGTTGGTGTGTTCGAAAACACCGGCGGCCAGCTGCCGGGACTGACGCGCGGCCTCATCGCAACCAGCGAATTCCTGCGCAACCACTGGCTGTTGCTCATCGTTGGCGTGGCGGCCGTCATTTACGGCCTTTGGTGGCTGCTGCAGAGGGAGGGGCCAAAGCGACGTTACCACCGGTTCTTGCTGCGGACGCCGATAGCCGGGCGGCTGAACCGTGGCATCAATACTGCCCGCTTCACGCGTACGCTGAGCATCCTGTCGGGCAGCGGCGTGCCGATTCTGGACGCTTTGAAGATTGCCGCGGAGGTCGTAGAGAACCTGCCGATGCGTGACGCCGTCAACGAAGCGGCAGTGCGTGTACGCGAGGGCGCCGCGATCAGCTCGTCGCTCGGCGCCAGCAAGCTGTTTCCGCCGATGATGATTCACCTGATTTCCAGCGGCGAAACCGGCGGCCGTCTCGAGGAGATGCTTGCGCGGTCTGCCACGAACCAGGAGCGCGAAGTAAACGGCCTCATAACGACCCTGCTCGGCATCCTGCAACCGCTGCTGATCGTGTTGATGGGCGCTGTCGTGATGACCATCGTCCTGGCTATCCTGTTGCCGATCTTCGAAATTAATAATCTGATTCGCTGATTGTTCGCTTGCACGGCCTTTTTTTTCGCGCTATACAGGCGAAAAGCGGCCATCTGGCCTGTTGTGGGTTTACCCGAATATTGCGCGAGGGCCCGGCAATGCACGGAGACATCGGTAACGGCAGGTTCGAAGACGAAATCGAGGAAGACCTCGATTCGACGGACGATTCTGATGACGTGATGTTGTCCGATGACGATGACGATAACGATAACGTCGGCGATATTTCGGTTGAGATCAATGTCGAGGAACTCGTGGCCAAGATCGAGCGCGGCGAAGGTGACATGGCTGCGCACAGACGGGAGGTGCGCCGGAGGCTCGAGGAAATCGAGGAACAACGGCGCGCGGCGAGAGAGCTCGACAACACCTTTAATTTCAATCTCGACGACGAGTTCTAGGCGAACAACGTCGCGCAGAAACTACCTGAAATCCCTCGAGGTAACGACCAGGTTGCCGAGCATGTCGGTATGGTCCAAGAGCTGTTCCGCGACCACGTGAATGACCTGCCCTTCGACTTGCAGTGCCCCGTGTACACCCATCAGGCGCGCGTTCAGTAGCGCCGCACGATCACGCTGCGCGATCTGGTTCCACACCACGAGGTTGATGTAGCCGGTCTCGTCCTCCAGCGTCACGAAAATGACCCCGCTGGCGGTGCCCGGGCGCTGCTTGGTAATCACGAGGCCGGCAACGCTGACCTTCATGCCATCATCGAGTTCCTTCAGCTTCCCGGCACTCACGTAACGGTAGCGGTCGAGCCGATGGCGCAGCAGCTGGATGGGATGACGCCCCAGGCTCAGCCCCGTACTCTGGTAGTCCGCAACGATATTCTGTCCTTCGGTCGGCGGCTTCAGCATAGGGGTCGGCTCGAAACGGTCCATGGACCTGAAAAGCGGCGTCGGCTTTTCCACCCCGGCGACGGCCCAGCGCGCCCTGTGGCGATGCCCTTCCAGCGTCTCGAGTGCACCTGCAGATGCCAGCGCACCGAGTTCACGCCGGTCGAGTCGAGCCCGCTCAAGCAGCTGCTGAATACTCCGGTAGTCCCCTGCCAGCCGCGCTCCCGCAATGCGCCGGCCCGCGTCCTCGGCCAGCCCCTTGATCATTCGTAACCCGAGGCGCAGCGCGGCACGCCCATTCTCACAGCGCTCCAGCGTGCAGTCCCAGTCACTGCGATTGACATCGACCCTCCGGACCTCGACGCCATGGCGCCGGGCGTCCTGGGTCAGCTGCGAGGCCGAGTAAAAGCCCATCGGCTGGCTGTTGAGCAACGCCGCGGTAAAGGCCGCCGGTTCGTGACACTTGAGCCAGGCCGACACGTAAACGAGCAGGGCAAAACTTGCCGAGTGCGACTCCGGGAAGCCGTATTCACCGAAGCCCTCTATCTGCCGGAAAATCTGCCGCGCGAACTCTTCCGCATAGCCGCGTTTCCGCATGCCGCGAATCAGCCTGGCTTCGAAAGAGCCCAGCCCGCCACGCCGCTTCCAGGCGGCCATCGCCCGCCGTAACCGGTCAGCCTCGCCAGGCGTAAAACCTGCGGCGACCACGGCCAGCTGCATGACCTGCTCCTGGAAAATCGGCACACCCAGCGTACGCTGCAGGACGCCCTTGACTTCATCGCTGGGGTAATCGACAGCCTCCTCGCCATTACGGCGGCGAAGGTAAGGATGCACCATGTCACCCTGGATCGGCCCGGGACGAATGATCGCTACCTCGATGACAAGGTCGTAATAACAGCGGGGCCTCAGGCGCGGCAACATCGCCATTTGTGCCCGCGATTCGATCTGGAAAACACCCATCGTGTCGCCGTCGCAAATCATGTCGTAGACGAGCGGGTCTTCCGCCGGCACGGTTGCGAGCGTCAATTCGCGCCCGTCGAAATTGCGGATCAGGTCGAAGCTGCGGCGGATGGCCGTCAGCATGCCCAGCCCCAGCACGTCCACCTTGAGCAGACCGAGGTCCTCGAGGTCCGTCTTCTCCCACTGGATCACGGTTCGCTCGGGCATGGCAGCGTTCTCGACGGGAACGAGATCGGACAGTGCTCCATTGGAAATGACGAAGCCGCCAACGTGCTGCGACAGGTGGCGCGGAAAACCCAGCGCCTCCCTGACGAGATACAGCAGCCGCTTGACGACCGGGCTGTCCGGATCGAGTCCCGCCTCGAGGATGCGGCTGTCGTCGATGCTCTGCCCGTCCCACCACTGCATCGACCGCGCAAGCCGGCCGACCTGGAGTTCGCTGAGACCCAGCGCCTTGCCGACATCACGCAGCGCGCTGCGGGGCCGGTAGGTGATGACAGTCGCGGCCAGTGCGGCGCGCTCCCTGCCATACTTCTCGTAGATGTACTGGATGACCTCTTCGCGGCGCTCGTGCTCGAAGTCCACATCGATGTCGGGCGGCTCGTTGCGCTCCCTGGAAATGAAACGCTCGACCAGCATCGACATCCGCCCCGGGTCGACCTCGGTGATGCCAAGGCAATAACAGACAGCCGAGTTCGCCGCCGAACCACGCCCCTGGCACAGGATATCCTGCGCGCGCGCAAACGCGACGATGTCGTAAACCGTCAGGAAATAGGGTTCGTACTCGAGGTCGGCGATCAGGGCGAGTTCATGCTCGACCAGTTCCAGCACCCTCGACGGCGCGCCCTCCGGCCAGCGGCGCCGCATGCCCTGCTCCGTCAGCTCCCGCAGGTAAGTCGCCGGCGTGTGTGCAGGCGGGACGATCTCGTCCGGGTACTCGTATCGCAGCTCGTCAAGCGAGAAATCGATGCGCTCCGCGATGCGCAGGGTTTCGGTCAGCAGCTCGGGCGGATAGACGTGCCGTAACACTTCGAGCGTGCGCAAGTGACGCTCACCATTCGGGTACAGCACGAACCCGGCGTTATCGACCGTCACCCCATGACGAACCGCCGTCAGCGTGTCCTGCAGAATGCGGCGCGAGCGGCTGTGCATGTGCACGTCGCCACAGGCCACCAGGGGCAGCTTGAGACGGCGCCCCTCCTGGTACAGCCTCGTGAGTTGCTTACGCTGGCGGCCGTCGGCAAGCAGCTCGACGACAATCCAGAGCCGGTCCCGAAAGGTCTCCCGCAGCCAGTGATCCTCGACATCGAGCGTCCACTTGGAATCCGGTACCCAGAGCACCACGCAGCCGGGCAAACCACCCTCGAACGCGAGCCTCGTCAGTACGTACGCACCCTTCTCGGCAGCGCGGCGGGCCTTCGTGATCAGGGCGCACAGCGCCGCATAGCCCTCACGGTTTTCGGCAAGCACGACGAGCTTGCGGCCGCTTCGCAGGCGCAGCTCGGAGCCCACGATGAGCTTCTTCAAGCCATATTCCCGGGCCGCGGTATGGGCTCGCACGATGCCCGACATCGAGCACTCGTCGGTGATCGCGAGTGCCTCGTAACCGAGCGCGGCCGCCGTCTCTACGAGTTCCTCCGGATGAGACGCGCCACGCAGGAAAGTGAAATTGCTGAGCGCATGCAGTTCGGCATAACCGGGGATGCTCATCAGCCGAACAGGCCGTGCAGGTACCAGGACGACTCACGACTGCGATTGCGGAACACCCACAGGCGCATGCCCTGCGGATTTACCGCGGTGAAGTAATCGCGGGCGATGCTGTCATCGTCCCACCAACCTGTTTCGAGGCGTTCCGGCCCTTCGAGGATCCGCAGGCGTCCCTGGTGCGACGGATGACCATGCTCGACCGGCAAGAGGGTCGGCTCAGGCAGCATCCACAGGGGCCGGCATGCGTCGTGACTCACGGCGCCTTGCAGCCTGGCGGCGCCGTCATTCATCAGACTGCGCAGGCGGAAAGCTCGCTGCGGACGATGCTCGGCCACCGTAGTCACTCCGCTGATCGACTGGATACCGAGACGCGCTGCCAGGCGTTCGGCGAGCTGTGACATCGAATAACGCAGGCCCTGGCCGCCGACCTTGCCCTGGAACCGGAATCGTCCCGACGCTGCGCTCAGCGCCGAGGCATGGCCGCCGCGTAATTGCACCGCGATTACCGGCTCGGGCAAAACCAGCTTGTCGAAGCGAATCCGCAGCAAATCGAACCAGTGCTCTGCCAGCCGCTCGGCCTGCGCACAGCCGAGCTGCAGGTGGGTGGCCGGTGCCCGCAGGTGGAAGAAGCTCAACAACAGCTGCTGGGTACCGAGCTGCCGTGCCAGCAAAAACCGCTCGTGCGCCTGCAGGAGCTCATGACAAATCGCCAGCAGGCGTTCGCGATCACCCTGTTCCTCCGTCATCTCGTGGCTGGCACAAAAACGTTCGGGTGCGCGCCAGCTCGTCCGCGGATCCGGCAGCCGTCCGAGGGCCCGATCGAGTTGCAGCAGGCGCTCCGGGCCGAAACGCCGGGCAAGCCCTTCCCGCGGCAGGCGCAGGCAATCGCCGAGGTTCCTGATGCCCATGCCGGCCAGCAATTCATTCACTGCGAGCGGCCAGTCGAGACAGGCGACAGGCAGGTTGCGTAGCGCTGCCGGCAGGTTCTCCGGCTCGCGAATGCATACCCGGCGCCCGCCCCTGGCTAGCCAGGTCGCCGCCAGTGGCGTTGGCGCTATCGCCAGGGAAGCTGCGAAACCCTGCTGCTCGAGACCGGCTGCAACCTGCCGCCGCAGGCTACGAAGTCCGCCGTACAAACGCAGGCTGCCGGCGATCTCCAGCAGCAAGACGTCGGTGCCGGCAAAGCAGACCACGGACGTAAACTGCTCGAGCCAGGTGGCCAGCCGCTCGAGCGCCTGTTGTTCGCTCAGCTCGCTGCGCTCGATGAGCCTGAGCGTCGGCAGCAGCGCAAGCGCCGCATTCGCGGATTGGCCCGGCATGATACCCGCCGCCAGGGCCTCGTCATCGGCGAGCATGACACGATGTATTCCATGCTGGTCCTCGACAACCGCGCTCGCGTGTTCAACAGGCCCGGCGGCCTCCAGCGGCAGGTTCGACAGGTAGATGCAAAACCAGAGCCGTTGACGCACGGGCCTCGAAACCGGCTGCGGCGGCGCCGGTGGCGCCGCATCTTCGAAGGCCAGGGAGCGCTGATCAAAAAGCCCCCGGTTGGCGCGATGATGCCGTGCTGCCGACATCGGTCAAAGCACATCGTGCAACATGGCAGGCCGACCACCACGGCTCTTCAGGATGTTGACGTGCGTGCCCGTGCTGCCGGACTGGAGTTCGATCCGCAATGCCGCTGCCGAGGGTTCGTTGCGAGCGGCAGCCGGGCGGAACGCGATGGCCCAGCTCTCGCCCTTCTCGGCCGCCAGCTGTAAGCGCCGGCTCGCCTGGTCATCCAGCGAGCGCGGCCAGAGCAGCACGGCCGCACAGGTGCCCGATGCCAGCGCCTGCTCGGCAGACCAGAGCACTTCGCTGTCGTCCCGGGGACGCACGATCAACATGCGTGACAGTTCGATACCCCACTGCTGCAACGCCGGGGGATAGGGTTGAAACGGCGGCGCCACCCAGGCAATCCAGCCTGGTTCGCCGTAGTCCTGCGCCGGGTCTTCCTGGCTGAGGCACGCCAGCGCCGGCATCAGCAAACGCAACTCACCGATGCCGTATTGCCCGATCAGGATTTCCGTTAAGGCGTTGCGTGGCCAGCCGCCTCCGGGCAGGTGGCGGTCGAGGATTGCATAGCCGCTTGCCAGGCCGGTCGCCGCCTGTGCCAGATGCTGGCCACGCCAGATGCGCGGATTTTCGAGCAGCTTTTCGAGCGAAGAATCCTGCGGCATCGCCTGAACACTTAATGCAGCGGTATGCCGTCGCGGATAACGCCGACAACCACGCCCTCGATCACCATGGTCTGATGCGCGAGATCGACCCTGATCGGCTCGAACTCATCGTTTTCCGGCAACAGCTCGACCAGGGAGCCGGTCTGGCGATAACGCTTGACCGTGACTTCGTCATCGAGGCGTGCCACCACGATCTGCCGGCTGCGGACTTCCGGCGTGCGATGCACGGCAACGAGATCACCATCGAGGATACCGGCATCCCGCATGCTCATGCCGTACACCCGCAAAAGATAATGCGGCTTCGGATTGAAGAGCGCGGGATCAATTTTGTAGTGCGTCTCGATGTGTTCCTCGGCAAGAATGGGGCTACCCGCGGCAACGCGGCCAACCAGCGGCAGGCCCATCTGTTCGCGCAGGGAATCCTTGAGCTGGATACCCCGCGACGCCCCCGGCAGCAGCTCGAGCACGCCCTTCTTCTGCAGGGCCCGTAAATGCTCCTCGGCGGCATTGGCGGATTTGAAACCGAGTTCCTGGGCGATCTCGGCACGCGTCGGCGGCATGCCGGTCTCCGAGATAAAGTCCTGAATCATTTCGAGAATTTGCGATTGTCGAGGGGTCAGTTGGCGCATTTGAGCAGTCCTGTATAAATTCACAGTCCATGTGATTATATACAGTACTTTCGAGAGTGCAAGCAGGCGCGCTATTGGGTGCGCTCGCGCTTAACCTCGCTCGCCGTCCCTGTCTCGATCCCGCTTGACGGGAGCTCGCTCGGATCGTTCTCCGCTTGCTCGGGCGTCAGCGATGCTGCGCTCCGCACGACGCTCGAGCGCACCCAACAGCCCACCTTTTCCAATTTCCGCATCAGGGCCTGTCGCCACTAAACGACAACAAAAGCAAGTGTTTTCATTGAAGCTTCGGCCCGTTTGCGAAATAATGCGCCTGCAATTAG
>JBFFSI010000087.1:0-9941 GCA_041572475.1 Woeseiaceae bacterium | reverse complement strand
GCTGGCCAGGTCGCTCGGCGAGAGCCTCGCCAGGATCGACGTGGGGCTCTCGACATTCTCGCATCCGGGTGAGCGGCAGGAACTGCTGTGGGACATGCAGAGAGCGCTCGAAGTCAGGGATGGGACGAGGCATGTCCGCGATCGCGAGCTGCGGGCCCGGGTCCGCAAGTGTTTCGACGATTTCGAGCGCAACGCGCTGCCGGCTTTCCCGGTGCTCCGCGCCCAGGTCATCCACAACGACCTGAATCCCGGCAACGTGCTGGTTACCGGCGGCACGTCGTCCCGCGTCGCCGGTGTTATCGACTTCGGTGACATGGTGAGAGCACCGCTCGTCGTCGACGTGGCGATCGCCGCGTCCTACCTGCGTTCCGATGATGCCGATGCGCTGGCGCCGGCGGCGGCGCTGGTGGCCGGCTTCGGGTCGGTCACGCCGCTCGGCGACGACGAGCTGTCCCTCGTGCACGGCCTCATGTGCACGCGCCTCGCCACGACGATCGTCATGATGTATTCGCGTCTGTCCCGGCAAACCGCGGACGATGCCTACCTCGAGAAGACCCTGCAGAGCGAAGGCAGCGCACAGCGCTTCCTTGCGAAGCTCGAAGCGGTGACTGCCGGGACATTTGCGGACCGGGTGAGGAGCAGCAGCTGAGCAGATGCCGGATTTTGTTTCCAGTCTGAGAAAAATAGACCACAAATGGCCCGCCTGGATGCGAAAACCTGTGGATCAGTACTCAGAAAACAACGGCTTAGCTGCTTACCATAACAACCCGGTTACCGAAATTAGCAAGGGACTATGAGTTTCGACATTGCCCTGGCCGCCGTGCTGATGTTTACCGCCGCGTGCTACCTCGCGCTTGGGCTGCGTCTCGTAGTGGCTGCCCGGGACATCGGCACCGTACCGATGGGCGTCCTGTTCTTCGTCATCAGCGCCTGGGTGGTCGGCGGCGCCATCGAGCTGATGGCGAGTACCTATTTCGTGTTTGCCATCGGCCGGACCTGCCACTTCGTTGGCACCGCGCTGCTGCCGCTCGCCGCGTATTTCTGCTTCCGCGAATACACGGGGCGCAAGACCTCGGCGCACAGGCTGGTGATGCTTGCCCTGATCCCGATCGTTTCGATCACCCTCGCGGCGACCAACTATTTCCACGAGTTCATGTGGTACCTGCCGGTCGCCAATGCGCAGGGCGACTTCCTGACCCGTCCGGTCGAGTGGGGGCCCTGGTTCCTGTACATCCACGCGCCCTACAGTTATGCCGTGATCACGGCGGCGATGTTCACGCTGCTGGCGCACAGCTCTGCTGTTGCGCGCGCGCACCGGCGCGGCCTGTTCCTGCTGACCGCGGCCTGTATCGCGCCGTTGACGGCGACACTGCTGTACGACTTCGGTTTCGGCTCGAACACATTGTCGTTTGTGCCGATCGTGTTCACGTTGATGCTGCCCATTTATGCCTGGCTGATCATCGCCGAACAGGTGGTCGAGTTCACGCCCCTGGCCTACGAGACCGTGTTCCAGAACATGCAGGACCCGGTTGTCGTCGTCGACGAGCAGGGCCGCATCATCGGCATGAATCGCGGGGCCGAGCACCTGCTCGACGTCACCGAGACCTCGGCGATGATGGAGCCACTGAGCATCGTTCTCGGCGGGGAGAGGCATGAGGTCTTCGAGGCGCTCGAGAGCGGCGAACCTCGCAAGATGATGACCAACACGGGCCGCTTCCTGCACATCCAGGCCTCACGGATGAAAGGAGAACGGGCGTCCCTGCGCGAGGGGACGGTCCTGATGTTCCGGGACGTCAGCGACGTTGAAAAGGCGCAGGCCGAGGTCCGGGCGAACGAGAAACTGCTGCGCACGCTCATCGATCACTCTGTGAACGGCATCCTGCGCCTGCGCTGGAGCGAAGACGAGAAGGCTCGCGAATTGCGCTGCATCTTTGCCAACGCGGCGGCCGGCCGCTTCCTCGGCGTGGACCGCGAAGAACTGGTCGACAAATTGGGCAGCGAGATCGTCGCCCTGGCATGCAACGCCATGGAGGCCGGGGACGAGATGGACGCCGTGGCGAGCTTCAGCACTGCGACGGAGAGCGGCGATAGCCTCGACATCGAGGTCAGCCATGCTTCCGGCAGCGACATACGTTGGCTGCGCATGATCTGCGAACCCTTTGGAACCGACATCGCGCTGACCTTCGTCGACATCACGGATGGCAAGGTCAAGGAGAAGCACATGGAGTCGATGGCCTCATCGGATCCATTGACGGGCGTCCTGAACCGGCGCGGCTTCGAGCGCGACGCGTCGAAGCGCCTGACCGAAAGCGCGGACGACGCCACCGGTGCGCTGCTGTTCATCGACCTCAACGACTTCAAGGTCATCAACGACAGTCACGGCCACGAGGTCGGCGACCAGTTGCTGACCATCGCCGCGAAACGGCTGAAGAAGAGCCTGCGGTCCTGCGACATCATCGGCCGCCCCGGCGGCGACGAGTTCGTGGCACTGGTGCCCGACGTTGCCGGCGAGGTCGCCGACAAGCTGGCGAAACGGCTCACCGCGGCGCTGGAGGAGCCCTATCTCGTCGGCTCACACACCCTGCACTGCGCGGCGAGCATCGGCCTTGCGCTGTACCCGGAAAACGCCTCGACGCTGACCGGCCTGATGCGTGAAGCGGACCAGGCCATGTACCGCGCCAAGGCCCGTTGCCGCGGCGTTGCCAATGTCTCCAGTTCCGACCTGCTGGAGAAGGCCGTCTAGGAACGCCGCCTGCCACGCCTGTAATAAAACCCCGGGATCCCGGGTCTCCTTCGGCAGCCGAAACTCCAGGAGATCCGCGCATGGCTCACATCACTTTGCCGAGATTCCGACACGTGCTGCCCGTCGCGTTCGCCTTCATGTTGCTGCTGAGCCTCGTGTGCAGCGTATCGATGCAATACGGCCATGCCGACGGACCCATTGCTCGGGACGCCAATGGAATTGCGCCGCTGCAGGTCGGACAGCCCGCGCCGCGCTTCATCGTCGAGACTGTAAACGGCGAGCCGTTCGTGTTCGATCCGCAGAACCTCGAACGCCCTGTTGTGCTCGTCTCGTTTCGGGGTGGCTGGTGCCCGTTCTGCAACCTGCATCTCTCGGAACTTCGCCACGTGATCCCCGACATCGATGCGCTGGGCGTCGCTGTCCTGTTCCTGAGCGGTGACCGGCCCGACTTGCTGTACGAAAGCCTCGACGCCGAGACGCAGGCGGACATCTCGTCGCTCGATTACACGCTGCTGTCCGACGCGGACGCGCAGGCGGCGATTGCGCTTGGAATCGCATTCGAAGCGTCGTCGATGACGATAGAGCGGCGCCACGAGAAAGGCGACGACATCGAGGGTTCCTCGATGCTGCGCCGCGGCGTCCTGCCCGTGCCAGCCGTGTTCGCCATCGGCATCGACGGCAAGATCGCTTTCGTCTACGCGAACCCGGACTACAAGGTCCGCTTGCCCGCGGACGACCTGCTCGCAGTCGCGGAGCGCCTCGCCGGAGGCAAATAGTCGGCGGCTGTCGGTGGTGGTACGCTTCGCGCTGGATCAACAAATAGCGCGGAGACATCGATGGTTACGGCAATAGTCCTGATCAAGGCGGAAACCAGCCGAATCCCCGAGCTGGCCAACCAGATCGCGGAGATGGACGGGGTCCAGGAGGTGTTCTCCGTTGCAGGGCGCGTCGACCTCGTCGCCATCGTCAAGGTCTCGAAAAACGAGGAGTTGGCGGACGTGATCTCGGACAGGATGCGTCACCTCGAAGGCATCGTCGAGACCGAGACCATGATTGCTTTCCGCGCGTACTCGCGACAGGAGCTCGAAGCGGGTTTCGAGCTGGGTCTTGACTGAGCGTCAGGGCCCGCTGGGAAGGGCCCTCAAGACCCTGGCGAAGATCGAGCACAACGAGGTGTTCGCCGTGGTGCTGGCGTTCGTGCTCGTGTTTGTCCTGATGACCTCGTATTCGATTCTGAAGCCCTTGCGCGACGCTCTCGCGGCGGATTGGGGCAATATCGGGCTCAGCCTGACGTGGACGGCCAACTTCGGCCTTAGCCTGCTTGCCGTTTCTCTGTACGGGGTTGCGCTGACCTACGTCCGGTTTCGCATCATGGTGCCGGCAATCTACCTGTTCTTTGCCCTGACCTTTCTCGTGTTGTTCGGGATTCGGACGCAGGCCCCGGACGCCACCCTCGTAAACAAGACCTTTTACGTCTGGGTGAGCGTCTTCAGCTTGTTCAATCTCTCCGTGTTCTGGAGCTTCATGACGGATGTATTCAACCGCGAACAGGCACGCAGGCTCTTCGGCGTAATTGCGGCAGGCACGACCGTCGGTGCGATCACGGGCCCGATCCTTACGGCCTCGCTGGTAGGGGAGTTGGGCGCAAACGGTCTGTTGTTGCTGTCGGCCGGACTGCTGTTTATCCCGACCGTCATCATTCCGCTGCTGCGACAGCTCAAAGTGACGCAGCTGCAAAATCAGGAGATCGAAGCAGACCTGAGCAAGCACAAGGCGCTTGGGACGAATCCTTTTTCGGGTTTTGCAATACTTTTCACTGATCGTTATCTGCTGGGAATATGTGTCTTCATCCTGCTGTACGTGACGATCAACACCTTCGTCTACTTCGAGCTGCAGAACCTGACGCGCGAGTATTCATTGGAGTTCAGGGCCCAGATCTGGTCTTGGATCGAGATTGCGACAAACTCACTGACGCTCGTTACGGCGACGTTGATTACCGGCCGTATCGTCATACTGCTGGGTATGCGAACGGCGCTGACGTTAATGCCGGTGATCGTGGCGATCGGTATTCTCGCGCTCGTGGCGGCGCCGGTACTGATTACACTGGCGATATTTCAGGTCGGCAGGCGCGTCGGCAATTATGCGATCACTCGACCGAGCCGGGAAATGCTGTTCACAGTGCTCGGCCGGGAAGCGCGTTTCAAAGCCAAGCCCATCGTGGACGTCGTCGTCTACCGCGGGGGCGATGTCATGACGGCGTGGTTGTTCACGCTCATCGCCGAGCGGGCGGGCCTCGGCCTGACCGGCATAGGCTTCGTGATCGGCGGGATCGCGGCACTCTGGGCCGTGGTTGGGCTCCGGCTTGGCACCGGGTACTCCCGGAGGGCCCTGGTACCGGGGGAGCAGAATGGGATTGCGTAATACGTCGGCGCAATACGGTTCGCTGGCCAAGTGGCTGCACTGGCTGGTCGCGATCCTCGTTGTCTACCTGATCTACCTGGGGCTGCAGCAGTCCGACATGGAAAGTGGGGGCGAGCGGGCCGCGGTCAGGGCCCTGCATGCGTCGGTTGCGCTCCTCGTTTTGTCGCTGATGCTTATTCGGCTGATCTGGCGTCTGCTGAACGAGAGCCCGGCCCATCCTGACGGTATTCCGGCCTGGCAACGAGGCGCTGCCACGCTGGTCCATTGGGGCCTTTATGGCGCGGTCTTCGTCCAGCTGACGGCCGGGGCAATGATCGTCGCGACTGACGGCAAGCCCGTTCCGTTCTTCGGCCTGTTCTCGCTACCGCTGCCCGTTGCCGAGGACCATGATGCACACGAACTGTGGGAGGAAGTCCACGAGGTGATGTGGTCGGTGATTGCCCTGCTGGTCGCCGTTCACGTACTCGGGGCGCTCTACAATCACTTCGTGCTGAAGAACGACGTCTTACGCCGCATGACTCACGGGGTGAAAAAGGACCACTAAATGGATGCCGTATTCGTCTGCGACGCGGTTCGGACGCCCATCGGGCGCTACGGCGGCGCCTTGTCGTCGGTGCGGGCCGACGATCTCGGCGCCATCCCGGTCAGGGCGCTGCTCGAGCGCAACAGCGGTCTCGACCCGGCGGCTATCGACGACGTCGCGATCGGCTGCGCCAACCAGGCCGGCGAAGACAACCGCAACGTGGCGCGCATGTCCGCGCTGCTGGCGGGCCTGCCGGTCTCGGTGCCGGCCGTTACGGTGAATCGACTGTGCGGTTCCGGGATGAACGCGGTCGGCAATCTCGCCGACGCCATCGCCGCAGGCAGCATCGAACTCGGTATCGCCGGCGGCGTCGAGTCGATGTCGCGGGCCCCGTTCGTCATCGGCAAGCAGGAACACGCCTACGGCCGCAGCGCCGAAATGTACGACACGACCCTCGGCTGGCGTTTCGTCAACCGCAAGCTCGAGGAGCAGTACGGCATCGATTCCATGGCGGAGACAGCCGAGAATGTTGCCGACGATTTCGGCATCACGCGCGAGGATCAGGACGCGTTGGCGCTGCGCAGCCAGCAGCGTGCAGAAGCTGCCATCGCGTCTGGCGTATTTGCCGAAGAAATCGTGCCGGTGGCGGTGCCGCAGCGCCGGGGCGAGCCCATCGTCGTCGACACCGACGAGCACCCCCGAGCCGGATCGACGCTGGCAGGACTGGCGAAACTCAAGCCCATCGTCCGGCCCGGCGGCACGATCACCGCCGGCAACGCGTCGGGCATCAACGATGGGGCCTGCGCCCTGCTCATCGCGTCCGAAGCTTCGATGGTCGATCACGGTCTCACGCCGCTGGCGCGAATCAGGGCCTGGGCTGTCGCCGGCGTGGCGCCGCGCGTCATGGGGATCGGACCGGTCCCGGCTTCTGAAAAGGTATTGCAAAAAGCGGGCATGACCATCGAGCAGATGGATGTCATCGAACTCAATGAGGCCTTCGCGGCGCAGGGGCTTGCCTCGCTGCGGCAGCTCGGCGTGGCCGACGATGCTGGGCACGTCAACCCGAACGGCGGCGCGATCGCGCTGGGCCACCCGCTCGGGATGTCCGGCGCCAGGCTACTTGCGACGGCGGCCTACCAGTTGCGCCGAACCGGCGGGCGCTTTGCGCTGTGCACCATGTGCATCGGTGTCGGCCAGGGTATCGCAACGATCATCGAGCGCGTCTGATGAAACGGCCGCCTTCTTACGAGACGGCTGAGCTGCGTGAATTCGCCGAAGTGCTTCACGGCCGGCGCAGCATCAACCTGTATTTGCAGACGCGCGTCCCGATCGGCCTCGTCAGGGAAGCGATCGAGGCCGCGACCTGGGCGCCGAACCATCACGTCACGGAGCCCTGGCATTTCTACCTGCTCGGCAAGGAGACGATCGCACGCTGCGTGGATCTCGTTCGCGACATCGTCACCGAGAAGAAAAAGGACGCCAGGGCTGCCGAGTTCAAGGCGAGCCGTTGGGCGGAGAAGCCGGGCTGGCTGGTCGTTACGTGTCAGCGCTCCGACGACGAGCTGCGGCAGCAGGAGGATTACGCCGCCTGCAGCGCCGCGATCCAGAATCTCGCCCTCTACCTGTGGAAGGCCGGCGTGGGCTCGAAATGGACCACCGGGGACATCACGCGTGACCGGCGGTTCTTCGACATCATCGGCATCGGCCCCGACGAGTTCGTTGTCGGCCTGCTCTGGTACGGCTACCCGAAGGTGACGCCCGAGCAGTCGCGCAAGCCCGTCCGCGAAGCGCTGACCGAGCTGCCCTAGTCTCTGGCCAGCTCGTCGGGGTGGTGCTGCAGCGGTCCCGGCGCGATGAGCGGCTTCAGCAGAAACACGACGACGATCGCGGCGCCGGCCAGGCCGATGATGAACACGCTGTTGCGCACGGTGCCGTTGTAAATCAGTGCCCCGACGATCGCGCTCGTGGCCGCAACCAGGTTCTGCAGCGTGCCGATGATGGACGATGCAACGCCGGCGATTCGCGGCAGCGGGTCCAGCGCCACGACCATCGCATTGGGCAGCAGGATGGCGACCGTGAACATGAACAGGCAGACGCTGCCCCACAGCCACCACAATGGAGCATGATCGAGCCAGGCAATCAGCAGCAGCTGCGAAGCGCTGATGGCGGCCAGCACCACGCCGGTCGAGATCAGCCGCATGATGTCGAGCCGCGCGACCAGCAGCCGGTTGATGAAAGCGCCCGTCAGGATCGACAAGCCGGCGCAGGCGAAGATCAGGCCGTAGGCCTGGACCGAGTAGCCGTAGATCTCCACGATCAGTGCGGCCGAGACAGTGATGATCGGCATGAAGCCGAGCGGTGCGAGTACGATCATCAGCAGGCCGAAGATGCTCTGCCGGTGCGAGAAGAACTCCCGGAAGCTCGTCTGCAGCTGGCGCACCGGATGCTCGTTCACGGACGGAACGTGGGTCTCGACGATATTGCTGCGGATGCCGTAGAGCCCCACGAAACCGACGACGGCGATGAGGATAAACGGCGCTCGCCAGCCCCACTGTGCGACCAGCAGAGCGCCGATCGTCGGTGCGACCACCGGGGCCGCCGTGAAGATCATCGTCATCAGGGACATCAGCCGCGCCGCTTCCTTCCCGCTGGTGATGTCGCGGACGATGGCGCGCGACAACACGATCGTTGAGGCCGCGCCGAAGCCCTGCAGGAAGCGCGCTGCAAGCAGCACCTCGATGCTGGTCGCGGCCGACGCGATAACGGCGCCGATGATGAACAAGCTCATCCCGGCGTAGAGCACCGGGAGCCGGCCGAGCCGGTCGGAGAACAGCCCGGCCGGAATCTGGCCACAGGCCATGCCGGCCATGAATATGCCGACAATCTGCTGGCCGCGCGGGAGGCTCGTTACCAGTGCCTCCACCATGCTCGGTATCGCGGGCAGGCTGATATCCACGGTCAATGCCGCGAGGCCGGTCAGCAGCCCGAGCGTGACTATGAAGCTGCGCTTCCGGGACAGGGAAGGGGGGCTCACGATCAGCTCAGAGTGTTACTGCGCCCTGCGATCAATAAGTCCGTCAACGGCTCCCGGCCGAGCCAGTAGCTGAGGTCGCGCGGATGATCGATATCCCAGACGGCAAGGTCGGCGCGCAGACCTACATCGAGATAGCCACGATCGTCGAAGCCGAGTGCGCGGGCCGCATGCAGAGTCGTCCCGGCGAGGCACTCCTCCGGTGTCAGTCCGAACAGCCTGCAGCCCAGGGCCATAGCCTCGCGGAGCGACGTGAGCTGGGAAGTGCCGGGATTGCAGTCGGTCGCGACGGCAATGGGTACGCCAAGCTCGCGCATCGTGTCGACCGGCGGTCGCCGGGTCTCGTTCAGCGTGAGAAACGCGCCGGGCAGCAACACCGCAACGGTCCCTGCTCCTGCCAACGCCTCGATGCCGGCCCGCGATGTGTATTCCAGGTGGTCAGCCGACAAGGCCGAATGCCGGGCGGCGAGTTCCGCGCCGCCCGTGTCACTGAGCTGGTCGGCGTGAAGCTTGACGGCGAGGCCCGCTTGCCGCGCCGCCGCAAAGAGTCGGTCGACCTGTTGCGCGTTAAACGCGATGGACTCGCAGTAAGCGTCGACGGCGTCGGCGAGGCCGCTCTCGGCGACGAGCGGTATAAGCTGCTCGCAAACGAGCTCGACGTAGGCGTCGGCATCGTCCGCGTACTCGGGCGGCACCGCGTGAGCGGCCAGCAGGGTCGTGCGTATCGTCATCCCCGTCGCCTCGCCGAGACGCCGGGCGACTTCGAGCATCTTGATCTCGGCGTCGATGTCCAGGCCGTAGCCGGACTTGATCTCGACCGTGGCCGCGCCGCTCGCGCGCAATGCGGCCAGGCGCGGCAGCGCGGCGGCGAAGAGCTCATCGTGACTGGCGTCCCGGGTAGCACGAACCGTCGAGAGGATGCCCCCGCCGCGGCGGGCGATCTCTTCGTAGCTGACGCCACTCAGCCGCTCTTCGAACTCCAGCGCACGGTTGCCGCCGAACACGAGATGCGTGTGACAGTCGATCAACGCCGGGGTGATCCATCGACCGCCAAGGCTGCGGGTCTCGGCTGCCACCGCGGTGGGCAGATCGGCCGCGCCCCCAAGCCACGCGACGGCGCCATCGCGGACCGCGATCGCCCCGTCGGCGATGACGCCGTAGTCGTTGCTATCGGGCCGCATCGTCGCGATTCGGGCATCCGTCAGCAGCAGGTCCCAGTCGGT
>JBFFSI010000086.1:0-9988 GCA_041572475.1 Woeseiaceae bacterium | reverse complement strand
GGAGATGTCGTTGCGAGCCTGACCCTGTTCGACCTGCTCGCCAGTGACAGGCTTGATGTCGCCGTCGACCTCACCGGCAAGGTGAAGTTCGGTACAGCCGACGCGGCTACAGGGTTGGGTACGGGTGAGAACGATTACACGGTGCTGGTCGACGTCTACAAGTTCACGGAGCGCGGCGCATTCGTCGGCACGCTCGGTTACAAGTTCCGTGGGGAACCGGCGGGCGTCAGTTTGGATGACGTGATGGTCGGCTCCGTCGGTGGGCTCGTGGAAGCCGGCAACAGGTCCCGGTTCGGCCTGTTCTATGACTACCGGGAGGCGTCACTCGTGAGTGGGGACGACGTGCGCGAAGTCTCGATATTCGGCTCGCACGACCTCAGCCGCGCCTGGCGCGTGCATTACTACGTGTTCACGGGCTTCACGGACAGCGGCCCCGACTGGGGCGGCGGTTTGCACTTCGGCATCAACCTGCCGAATCACTCGATGCGGCACCTGGACTAGCCGGCTCGGGCTAGCTCATTGCGTGGAAGTACCACGCATAAAATGCGACCCAGCCAGCGACCAGGACGAGGCGTCGCTGTGTGAGGTCCAGCCGCTTGCTTAGCAGGCGGCTGAAACCTGCTGCCGCCAGTGTCACAAGCACGAAACGGAGCAGGCGTGCGGGAATACTGACGAGCAGGAACGGCAGGTAGCCCAGGCCAAGATGGGCGGCCTCCAGTGCATAAAGCTTGTACGGGGTGCCCGAGAGTGGGCCGAGGAAGAGGGCGACAAGTCCCTGGGCTTGCAGTTGCTGGCGAACGCCATTGATCATCGTCCCGTCAATTGCCGGCAATGCCCCATACAGAGCACGCAGCTGCTCAGGATCCTGATGACTCACCAGCCAGACGACCGAACCGCCGAGCAGGGCACCCAGCAATGCGAACAGGCAGGCGAGCAGTGCGCCCCGAAGTTTCCTCAGTCCGAACCAGCTCAACAGTACGTCAGGAACGATGAAGAAGACCGTCGCCTCGGCGAATCCCCACAGCAAGGCGAACCCGTTCTGCCAACGGTTGCGCACTTTAATCCCGAATCTCGGTCAGCGCCTTGCGGCTACGATTCAGTATGGTGAGCGCTACGCCGACGGCGACAATGACCAGGGCCGCATTGGCCCAGCGCCCTGGGTCTAAGCCGAGCCCCAGCAGGAAGGCCAAAAGGCCGAATACGAAGGCGCGGTCGCTCTTGCCGATCGGGCCGTCGTAGCGCCGGCTCGCGCCGACCTGCACGGCGACGACGCCGGCCATCTCGGTGAGGATCGACAGGATGACGATAGCCACGATCAGCAATGGCGAGATGCCGGGGATCAGCGCAAAGGGTAAATAAAGCGCAGCGTCCGATAAGACATCGCCCAGCTCATTGAGCAGGCCGCCCAGGCTGGACTGCATCTGGTGCTCGCGGGCGAGCATGCCGTCAATGGCGTTGAGCGCCATCCGCAAGAACAGCCATACCGGGATCAGTAGCGCGGCCCAGCGTTCGCTCGGCCACGCTGCAAGGAGTCCGCCAACCACGACCGAGCCGATGAGTGCGGCCAGGGTCACCTGGTTGGCCGTGATTCCCACTCGCGCAAACGCATTGCAGATGGGGCGGAGCAGGTTCTGAAAAGCAGGCTTGAGATCGTAAATCGTCATTTCGCTGTGCTCCCGAGCTCGGCCACGGCCGCTTGCAGATCGGTGCAGACTGACTTGACCGATTCCGCAGTCTTGTCGAGGCTCTTGTAATCCCGTCCCTCGCCGATGCGCAGACTTAAGCGTCGAGGACGCGGTATGCGCTTACCCTTCGGCCACGCTCGGAATCCGCCTTCGAGGTGGCACGGTATTACGGCCACGTCCGAACCCACGACGAGGCGGCCAATGCCGGAACGAAAGCGACCGAGTTCGCCCGTCGTCGTTCGCGTGCCCTCCGGAAAAAGGATCAGGACGTTGCCGGGATTGTCCAGCAGCTCGGCGCAGACGCGCAGGCTCTCGCCACCCTTGAGCTTGCGATCGAAAGGCAGTGCATTGATCAATATGGCCGACACCGCGCTGCGAGGCACGCTCGAGAAAAAGTAATCGGCCGCCGCCGCGGGAAACGTGCGGTGGATTCGGTCGAGCGGCATGGCGCAGAGCATCGCCAGCGTGTCGAGGTGGCTCGTGTGGTTGCAGACGAGCACGAAAGAACCCTCGGCTGGCAGATGCTCACGTCCCTCGATCCGCAGGCGGTGATAGATGCGCATCCAGCCGCGAAGCAGCAGCGCGGCCAGGGAGCGGATCGCGTAGAACAGCATGTGCGGCTGCCGCGGAAAGCCCTGCAACTGTTCCACGATGCCCTGATCGATATCGGGCGCAGGATGGTATTCCCATTCAGTCATCGCGTTGTCTCGTCACCGAATCCCGTGAATCCAGCGGATTACGTGGAAAAAGATCGGCGCGACGAAAATCATGCTGTCGACCCGGTCGAGGATGCCACCATGACCCTGGATGACCGTGCCCATGTCCTTGATGCCGATGTCGCGCTTGATGTAGCTGATGACAAGATCCCCGACCTGCCCGCCAATGCCGACAATCAGGCCGGTGAGCACCAGGTGCCAGGGCTCGAAATGCGGAAACGAGAACCAGAGCAGGAACGGGATGACCGCGGAAACCAGGATGGCGCCGAGCG
The DNA here is from genome assembly GCA_041572475.1 of Woeseiaceae bacterium. GTDB lineage: Bacteria > Pseudomonadota > Gammaproteobacteria > Steroidobacterales > Woeseiaceae > UBA1847. Next base: position 7,315 of record JBFFSI010000086.1, on the reverse strand, counting down.
AGCCCTCGATCGTCTTGTTCGGGCTGATGTTCTCGCGCAGCTTGTGACGGCCGAACAGCTTGCCGAACGTGAAGGCTGCGACGTCGTTGATCTCGACGGCGAGTATCAGGTAGAGCAGGTAGCCGTAGGCATGGGTGGCGTTGGCGAGAAAGCCCAGGTGGCTGAACATCCAGCCGAAATACAGGAAGCCGACGATTGCGAGGGCGATTTGCTGAAGCTGCCCCTTGGCCCGGTTCCTGATGATCGGTACGAGGGCGATAGCGGCGATCACGTACGCGGGCAGCGCGGTGAAGAGACCATACCAGCCCGGGTGGTCGAGCCGGGGGTCGGGCATCGTCGACGCGACGCCGAGGGTGACGATAGACAGGTACACGAGCCCCGTCAGCCACCAGTCGTTGTAGAGCCCCGTGGCCCTCGCAAATTCCTTGAAGCCGACGAGTGCCAGCAGGGTTACGCCGGCGATGAAAACCTCGCGCCCGAGGAAAATCGCCCCAAGTACCAGCGGGGCCATAATCAGCCAGCTCCGGTAGGTCGCCCAGATGGGGGCCACGTTCTTGCCGAGAAAGCTCAGGGTCCCGAGTACCAGGCCCGCGAAGGCCAGAATTCCCGCCACGATGACGAAATAGGTCAGGTAGATGTCGTTCCCGATAGCGGCGCTGATGCTCATTGCGTCATATCTCCATCCGGCAGATGCCGACCAGTGTCAGTATGCGCCGGGCCGGGAGAGAAATCCTGATGACGGGTGGATGGAGACGTGACGATCTGCTGAGGAAGAGCGGGCGCCGGCTAGCTGTAACAAAAAAAGCCCCCGTCAGGGGGCTTCTTGGTGTCTGGCTCCCCGGGCCGGACTCGAACCAGCGACCAATTGATTAACAGTCAACCGCTCTACCAACTGAGCTACCGGGGAAGGGTGCGGGCCGGGATTCTGGGCGAGCCCCCCTCCGAAGTCAAGCGGCTACCGCTTGTTTCAGGCGCCGCGTGGCCTCCTCGAGGCTGGCCATCGCGCAGGCAAAAGAGAACCGCACATAGCCCGGCGCGCCGAAGGCGCTGCCCGGCACGAGGGCAAGGTCGGCTCGCTCGATGAGGAATTCGCAGAATTCCCGGTCGTCCCGCAGCCCCAGCCTGTCTATCGCGCCTGCTACCCGCGGGAACGCGTAAAAGGTACCGTCACCCGGCCGGCATTCGAAGCCCGGCAGCGCGTTCAGGGCCGGCACCAGGAAATCGTGCCGGCGCCGGTATTCGGCGGTCATCTGCGCCACGACGGCCTGGTCACCGTCGAGTGCGGCGGTCGCAGCGGCCTGCGAGACGCTGCATGCATTGGTCGTGCACTGGCTCTGGACGGCCGTCATCGCTTCGAGCAGGCTGGCGGGACCGGCCGCGTAGCCAATCCGCCAGCCCGTCATGGCGTACGCCTTGGAGACGCCGTTGACGGTGACGGTGCGCTCGGAGAGCCCCGGACAGGCCGACGCGAAGCTCTTGAACGGTTCGGCGGCCCAGTGGATCTTCTCGTACATGTCGTCGGAGACGACCGTGACGCCCGGGTTCCGCTCGATGACCGAGCCGAGTGCCTCGAGTTCCGCCGCCGAATAGCAGGCGCCGGTCGGATTGGACGGACTGTTCAGCATAACGAGCCGGGTGCGTGCAGTCATCGCGGCCGCCAGTTGTGCCGGGCTGATCTTGAAGCCGGCATCGATACCGGTCTCGACGATGACGGGCTCGGCATCGGCAAGCCGAACCATGTCGGGATAGGACACCCAGTACGGCGCCGGGATGATCGCTTCGTCGCCGGGGCCGAGCAGCGCCATGCAGAGGTTGAAGAGCGCCTGTTTACCGCCGGTCGAGACAATGAGCTGGTCCGGCTCGAAGGACAGCTGGTTGTCGCGGGCGAATTTTCGCTGGATCGCGGCCTTGAGCTCGGCCGTTCCGGAGACCGGCGTGTATCGGGTAGCCCCCGCGTTAATGGCCGCGATCGCCGCTTCCCTGATGTGCCGCGGGGTGTCGAAGTCCGGCTCACCGGCGCCCATGCTTATGATGTCGCGCCCTTCCGCCCTGAGCCGGGCCGCCAGGGTCACGACGGCACCGGTGGGAGAGGGTCTGACCCGCGCCATTCGCTCGGAAACTGATAGACTCAATCGTTTGCCTCCACGCACTCCCGAGCCATGGTACGTGAATCCTCGCAAAGCCCAAAGACCGCCGGCGAGCCGGACAGGGACCACCTGACGCTTGAGTCGAGCTTCGCGCCGGCAGGCGATCAGGGCCAGGCCATCGACGGGCTTGTCGAGGGTCTGGAGGACGGCCTCGCACGGCAGATCCTGCTGGGGGTGACGGGTTCGGGCAAGACGTTCACGATGGCCAGCGTGATCGCGCGCTGCCAGCGGCCCGCGATCATACTTGCGCCTAACAAGACGCTGGCTGCCCAGCTGTATGGCGAAATGCGCGAGTTCTTCCCGCGCAATGCTGTCGAGTACTTCGTCTCGTACTACGACTACTACCAGCCAGAGGCCTACGTCCCGAGTTCGGACACCTACATCGAGAAAGACGCCTCCATCAATCAGCACATCGAGCAGATGCGCCTGTCCGCAACCAAGGCACTGCTGGAGCGGTCAGATGCGATCATCGTGGCGACCGTGTCGTCGATCTACGGACTCGGTGACCCGGAGGCGTACTTCAGCATGGTGCTGCACCTCGTTCGCGGTGACAGGATCGACCAGCGCACGATCCTTCGGCGGCTGGCGGAGCTGCAGTACCGGCGCAACGAGCTGGACCTGTCGCAGGGCACCTACCGGGTGCGGGGCGATGTCATCGATATCTTCCCGGCCGAATCGGAGCGGGATGCTGTCCGCATCGAGCTCTTTGACGACGAGATCGAGTCGCTGTCGTATTTCGACCCGCTGACCGGCGAGGTGTCGGCCCGGGTTGCGCGGCTGACGATATTCCCGAAAACCCATTACGTAACACCTCGTGAGACTCTCCTCGCGGCTTGTGACGAGATCAAGGTCGAACTCAAGGCGAGGCTCGAGTACCTCAGGGCGCATGACAAGCTGCTGGAAGCCCAGCGGCTCGAGCAGAGGACCCTGTTTGACCTGGAGATGATCAAGGAGCTCGGCTATTGCACGGGCATCGAGAACTATTCGCGCTACCTGTCCGGCAGGGCGGAAGGCGAGCCGCCGCCATGCCTGTTCGACTATCTGCCCGCCAATGCGCTTTTGATCATCGACGAATGTCACGTCACGGTGCCCCAGCTCGGCGCGATGTATCGCGGCGACCGCAGCCGCAAGGAGACCCTCGTGGAATACGGCTTCCGGCTGCCATCGGCGCTGGACAACCGGCCGCTGAGGTTCGACGAGTTCGAGGGGCTTGCCCCGCAGACGATCTATGTGTCGGCGACTCCGGGCGACTACGAGCATGAACACGCGGACAATGTCGTCGAGCAGGTGGTGCGGCCGACCGGACTGGTCGATCCGCAGGTCGAGGTCAGGCCCGCACGGACGCAGGTCGACGACCTGTTGTCCGAGATCGGGCGCCGGGTGGCGGTCAATGAGCGGGTGCTGGTCACCACGCTGACCAAGCGCATGGCCGAGGACCTGACCGACTACCTGCAGGAGCACGGCCAGCGCGTCCGTTACCTGCACTCGGATATCGGCACCGTCGAGAGAACGGAAATCATTCGGGACCTGCGCCTCGGCGCCTTCGATGTGCTGGTCGGCATCAACCTGCTACGCGAGGGTCTCGACATGCCGGAGGTGTCGCTCGTCGCGATCCTCGATGCCGACAAGGAGGGATTCCTGCGCTCCGAGCGCTCCCTCATACAGACCATAGGCCGGGCAGCGCGCAACCTGCATGGTACGGCAATCCTGTATGCCGACAATATGACCGGATCCATGCGTCGCGCGATCGATGAAACCGAGCGACGTCGGGCGAAGCAGCTCGAGCACAACGAGGTCCATGGCATTACGCCGGCGACTATCGTCAAGCAGGTGGCCGATATCATGCAGGCGGCATACCCGGCGCCGGGCAAGGGCCGGCGCCGTGTTGCCGACGATGGGCCGGACTATGCCAGCATGACGCCGGAGCAGCTGATGAAGCGGTCGGCGAAGCTGGAAAAACAGATGCTCAGGCACGCGAGAGACCTTGAATTCGAGGAGGCGGCCAGGCTCAGGGACGAGATTTGGCGGATTCGCGAGGAGGGCCTCGGGCTGCCGGACACAAAAGCCGGTTAGCAGGTCTTGCGTGCTCCGGGCGGCTTCAGTATCGTAGGCCGCCCTCGAGCCGGGCACGGCGGGAATTCGGGGCGATTAGCTCAGGGGTAGAGCGCCACGTTGACATCGTGGAGGTCGGTGGTTCGAAACCACCATCGCCCACCAGCCCGCTGCCGGGGCTGGCAAACCGTTGCAAACGGGCAACAAAATCCCTGATTTTTTTGGGAAAACAGCCGTTTCCACGGTTGTTTCTTGCCATTTGGCTATATAGAATCGCGTTCCCGCACTTTCGCTTGCGAGGGTGCGTGTGAACCTGTTGGTAACTGGAGGATCTGGGGATCGCATTTAACAAGCGCGCACGGCGTAACGAAGAGATAGAGGCCCGGGAAGTTCGCGTCATTGACGCGAGCGGAGAACAGGCCGGGGTTATGCCGCTGGGTGAGGCGATTGAGCTCGCCCGCAAAGTCGATCTCGACCTCGTTGAGGTGGCTCCGACGGCCGACCCGCCGGTCTGCAGGATCATGGATTTCGGGAAGTACCTGTTCGAGCAGAACAAAAAGGCGCAGTCGGCGCGGCGCAAGCAGAAGCAGGTTCACGTCAAGGAAATCAAGTTTCGCCCAGGGACGGAAGAGGGCGATTACCAGGTAAAGCTGCGTAAACTCGTAGAGTTCCTGGAGAGCGGCGACAAGGCCAAGGTCACGTTGCGGTTCAGGGGCCGGGAAATGGCGCACCAGGAGCTGGGTGCCAATCTCCTGGCGAGAGTCAGGGAAGATCTGGAAGAAGTCGGTACCGTCGAACAGATGCCGCAGATGGAAGGACGGCAGATGGTCATGGTCATGGCGCCGAAGAAACATTAGTAGTCACTCCCCGCGGCAGACGACAACCGCGTGGAGTTTGTCCCGCCTGCATCGGCTGGAATTCCGGTACGTAGCAAGGCCTTAAAAGCGGAGAAGACAATGTCGAAGATGAAAACAAACCGGGGCGCGGCCAAGCGTTTCCGGCGCACGGGCAAGGGTGGTTTCAAACGCCGCCAGTCCCATCTCAACCACATCCTCACCAAGAAGAAGTCGAAGCGTAAGCGGAAACTCGGCATGACCGAACAGATCGCAGACGCCGACAAGAAGAGCGTGCGCCGCATGCTCCCTTATAGCTAAGAGGAGGACGGGAGATGGCAAGAGTAAAACGCGGCGTCACCGCCAAGGCACGCCACAAGAAAGTCCTCAGCAAGGCCAAGGGCTACTACGGAGCGCGCAGCAAGCTCTACAAGACCGCCAAGCAGGCCGTGATCAAGGCCGGCCAGTATGCATACCGCGATCGGCGGCAGCGTAAGCGGCAATTTCGTGCGCTGTGGATCGCTCGCATCAATGCGGCCGCGCGTCTTCACGGACTGTCCTATAGCCGGCTGATCAACGGCCTGAACCGGGCCAACATCGAGATCGACCGCAAGGTCCTGGCAGATCTTGCCGTGCACGATCCCGAGGGCTTCGGTGCAGTCGCTGAGCAGGCCAAGGCAGGCCTGGCGCAGGCCGACTAGATCCCCTGACGGGCGCGCATCGCGCGCCCGACCGGACCGAAGCAAATGGGTTCCCTCAGCGAGCTGATCCAGGCTGCCGTGTCGAAGATCGACGCGGCAGAGGACCTTGCTGCGCTCGATGCGGTACGCGTGGCGTACCTGGGCAAGAAAGGCGAGCTGACCGCCAGGCTCAAGTCGCTGAGTGAACTCCCTGCCGAGGAACGTCCAGCAGCCGGCCAGGAGATCAACAAGGCCAAGCAGGAGCTCCACAACCGCCTGAACGCGCGTCGGGAGGCGCTCGAAGCCGCGGCGCTGGAAGCCAGGCTGGCCGGCGATGCAGTTGACGTGACCCTGCCTGGTCGGGGCACCTCCCTCGGCGGTCGGCATCCGGTTTCGCGTGCGATGCTGCGCATCGGGAAGATCTTCCGCAACGCCGGGTTCGGCGTGCGCACGGGACCGGAAATTGAGGACGATTTCCATAATTTCACGGCCCTGAATTTTCCCGAGGATCACCCGGCTCGTGCCCTGCACGATACCTTCTTCTTCCCGGGTGGCCGGCTGCTGCGTACGCATACGTCGCCGGTGCAAATACGCTCGATGGTGAAGGAGGGGGTCCCGATCAGGATCATTGCTCCCGGCCGGGTGTATCGTTGCGACTCCGACCAGACCCATACACCGATGTTTCACCAGGTAGAGGGACTGGTCGTCGACCGCGGTATCAGCCTTGCGAATCTCAAGGCGGTGCTGCACCAGTTTGTGGAGAGCTATTTCGAACGCAAGCTCGATGTCCGGTTTCGGGCCTCGTATTTCCCGTTCACCGAACCCTCGGCCGAAATGGACCTGCTGTGGGAAAAGGGCAAGTGGCTGGAGATCCTGGGTTGCGGGATGGTTCATCCCAACGTCCTGGAAGCGGCCGGCGTCGATCCTGAAATCTATACCGGCTATGCCTTCGGCATGGGTGTCGAGCGCCTCGCGATGCTGCGCTATGGGGTCTCGGATCTGAGAACGTTCTTCGAGAACGACCTGCGGTTCCTGGAACAGTTCAGGTAAGGCCAATGAAGATCGTCGAATCATGGCTGCGGGAGTGGATCGATCCGGACCTGGATACGGATAGCCTGGCCTATCGCCTGACCATGGCGGGGCACGAGGTGGACGGCATCGAATTCGAGGGCGAGGGCCTTGACGGGGTCCTGGTCGCCGAGGTCGTCGAGGTTGGCAAACACCCCGATGCGGATCGGCTGAGTTTGTGCAAGGTGTCGACGGGCGACGAGACCGTTGACGTGGTTTGCGGCGCACCCAATGTCCGGCAGGGCATGAAGAGCCCGCTGGGCCGGCCGGGCGTTACGCTCCCCAACGGTATCAAGCTGAAGAAAGCAAAGATCCGCGGCGTTGAGTCGCACGGGATGCTGTGTTCGGCCGTCGAACTCGGCCTCGGGGAGGACTCCGACGGCATCATCGAGCTGCCCGAAGACGCGCCTGTTGGGGCGGCCCTGGCCGATTACCTGAGCTTGCCCGATGCGGTCATCGATCTCGACCTGACGCCGAACCGGGGCGACTGTTTCAGCGTGCTGGGCATAGCGCGTGAGGTGTCGGCACTTACCGG
>JBFFSI010000085.1:0-10159 GCA_041572475.1 Woeseiaceae bacterium | reverse complement strand
CGAACAGGTTCTGCACGTTGAAGGTCATCACAGACACCGACGGCACCGCGACGATTTGAGTCTGTGGGCCGGGCGTCGCGCAGGCGCAAAGCAGCCCGACGGCGCTCAACAAACCCAGTCGCAGGCTATTCATTCGCTGATACTCGTTTCAAGTCGATGCGGACGAGTGGGGCGCCGCGGCCCTCGAAGGTGAGATAGACGGACCGGCTGTCGGCGCTGAAGGCGACCGACTCGGCCGTGTCGTAGTCACCCGTCGTCAGGGCCAGCGGTCGCCGCCGCAGGGCGTCCTCCCAGGCCTCGCCCGGCTTGCGAGGGTAGTAGAAGACGCCGCGGTAAGTGAGTATGACCGCGGCGCCGCCGTCGTCGGCAAGGTCCATCCCCGTGGGCTGCCACCACCAGTTCTTCGTTTTCCGCGCGAACTCGACGTCCTGACGTTCGGGCTGCGGTAACGCCGGCATAGCGACCGGCTCTGCGAGCTGGCGCGCATCGGCCGTGGGCCGTAGCGGTAGCGCGTACAGGACCGCCGGGACCTCGCGCTTCGAGAGGACGAGCACGCGTTCGGCCGCCGTGTCGACGGCGATGGCCTCGGCATCGTGCCGACCATCGGGGTAGCTGAATTCGAACTGCCACGCAATCGCGACCTCATCGGCGCCGGGATCGGGCTCCTCGACGAAATACAGCCGGACGTCCTTGCGGTCGCTGTCGTTGTCGCCGATATCGGCGATGAGCAGGTACGCCTGCCCGTCCAATGTAAAGGATGCGATGTCCTCCCAGTCCGAGAGTTTTGCATCCTCGACCTTGACGCGTCCCAGGTGCCGTCCGCGATCGTCGATGGCGTATAGCCTGGGTTTCCCGCTGTCATTGACGATCCAGAAGACGTCCTGGCTGCGCTGCGACCGGGCGATGCCGCTTGCCTCGTCGATGTCGCGGTTCTCCAACCGGCCGGCCAGCACGGGGGCGACGCGCTGCGCGCTCGTCTCGGCGACTACCTCCGGGTCGCCGGGAGTGCAGCCAAGCAGGAACAGGATGGGAAACCACACTCCACGCATGCGGAGAATCCTAAAGGATCGGCGCGACGGCCACAAAAAAAGCCCGGCATCGATGATGCCGGGCTCGTATTGCCGTTAAAGCGGCTCCGCCGGGGAGCCGCTTCGAAGGTCCTGACTAGAAGTCGTAGCGCACCTCCACACCCCAGAACGACGGTTCGTTGACGAAGATCGTCAGGTTGTTGAAGTTGATGCCGCCGTCGACCGAGATCTCGTCGGTGATGTTCCGGCCGACCAGTGCCGCGTCGAGATTGTCGGTGCGGTAGCCGATGCGCAGGCCGCCCAGTACACGCGAGTCGGCGACGAATTCGACCGACTCCTGCAGGAACAGGTTCGCGTCGTCACGGTAGTTCCAGTCCGTGTGGATGTAGAACTCGGCGTCGTCGACCGGGATCGAGTACTGCAGGATCAGGTTGTAGGTCCATTCCGGAGTGCGAGGCAGGGGATTGCCGTCGATCGAAACCTCCGTGACCGGACCGAACTGGCCTATCCGGGTTCCAACGATCGGGTCGAGTGGTGTACAGCCCGGCAGCGCGCCGCAGAGATCGTCTCTCAGGGTCGAGTCGTCGATCTCGGTGTCGTTGTAACTCGCGTTCGCGACGATCAGGAAATTATCCGTGGCCAGCCACTCGAAGGATGTCTCGAAGCCCTGGCCGTTGACCTTGTCCGCGTTCAGCAGCTGGTTGACGTTCGCGACGCCGCCCGTCGCCGTCAGCTGCTGGTCGTCGTTGGTGTACGAGTAAAGGGACGTGTTCCAGCGGGCACGGCCGTCCATGAGCACGCTCTTGAAGCCGACCTCGACGGAATTTGTCGTCTCGGTCTTCGCCGAGCTCGTGAAGCCGAAGCGGCCGATCGTGACCGGGCCGCGCGACGCGTTGGCGACGCGCGCATACCAGCTCCACTCATCCGTCATGTCGTAGGTGAAGGCCACGTCCCAGCTCGTAAACGTGTCGTCCACAGAAATGCTGTCGGCTGGTGAGGTGGAATTGAAGCCCGGCTTGACGGTGAGCGTCTTGTCGTCCGAGGTGACGCGAGCGCCTGCAGTGACGGAGAAACGGTCGTTGACGTATATCTCGCCCTGGGCGAACAGCGCCAGTGACTTCGTGTCCTGGCTGACGATGTCCTGGGCGCCAGGGCCGATCCGGAAGCTCAGGTAATCGACCGTCTTGACGTCGATGTGGTCGTCCAGGTAATAGAAACCGATCTGCCAGAAGCTGTCATCGCCGTCCAGGGCCAGCCGGAATTCCTGGGTGATCTGCTCGTGATCGTCCAGGCCGTCGCCGGTCGCGTTCGAGAATGGGCCGGGGCAGCCGAGCACGCCAAAGAGCTGATCTTCACCGTCGAAACAATTCGAATTCGGGGTCTCGCCGTCGAAACTGGAGAGGCCACCGCCGTCAACGTCCGTCGACTGGAAGTTCTCGACCGTGTCGTAGCCGGTGACCGACGTGAACGTGAAGTCGCCAACGTCCCAGCTCATGTTGGCGGCAAACCCGATATGGTCGAGCTCCATCTCGGCACAAGCAGCAATACCTCTCTGCAGGCAGAGCGGGGCCCCATCGTGGTACGCCACCTCGGGGTCGAAGCCGGGGCGAACGCCTTTGCTGCCCTGCTCGAGGCCGTTGGCATAGAAGACCTGCGGCTGCGAGCCGTCCTGCTGAAAGCCGTGGATCTTGAACAGGCCGTTGAAGCCGTTGTCGCCCTCCACGAGGAACTGCAGGCGATAGGCAAGCTCGTCGAAGGCACCGAAATCGTCGCCGTTGGTGCCGGCGGCAAGGTTGTCGATCCAGTCGCTGCGGCGCTGGCCTTTTACTGACAGCCGGGCCGCCACGTTTTCGCCCACCGCGCCACCGATGGCGAACTCGAGGGCTGCCGTGTCCCGCTCGCCGTAGGCGAAGCTGACGTAGCCTTCCCGTTCGAAGGTCGGGCGCACGGAGTCGATCTTGACGAGGCCGGCGTTGGTGTTGCGACCGAAGAGCGAGCCCTGCGGTCCCGCGAGCACCTCGACGCGCTCGATATCCCAGAGCGGCAGGCTACGCAGCACGTTGCTCTCGAGAAAGATCTCGTCATAGACCATGCCAACGGGCTGGGAGGCGTTGTTGTCGAAGTCGATGTTGCCCTGCCCGCGGATATACAGGCGCGGCTGGGTGCGGCCGTTCGAAGATTCGATGTTCAGGCTCGGCACGCGGTTCGTCAATGCGCGCAGATTCTCGGCCGAACCCAGGTAATCCCTGACCGCCTCCCCGGTGATCGCGGACACCGAAGAAGGAACGTCCTGCAGCGTCTGCACACGTTTCTGTGCCGTGACGAGGATTTCCTCGAGGACGCTCTCGCTGGGCGAGTCGTCCTGCGCAAGGACGGGTCCGGCGAGGAGACCGGCAAAGGCCACAGCGACCCCGGCAACCGTGCTAAAGATCAGGCGCGATGCGGGCTTATTATTAGATGTTGCGTTGATGCCACACATGGGGATTTCTCCTTGTAGTCGGTAGGCGAAGTATAGCGCCGAAGCGCGTGCTTTGTGCGCCCTGAATGCATAATTCTGTGGTAAGCAGGCGACGAGCCGGGGTTACAATCCCGTTGACACGCTGCGGGCTGCAATTCGCGGCCCCGACACGGTATCGTGGAGCCTATGGGAACTAAACACATGAACGCGGCGCCTGGCGATTTTGCCGAGACCGTGCTGATGCCCGGCGACCCGCTAAGGGCACAGTACATCGCCGACACTTATCTCGACGACGTGCGCCGGGTCAACGATGTGCGCAACATGTGGGGGTTCACGGGAACCTACCAGGGCCACGCCGTCTCGGTCATGGCCCACGGCATGGGCATCCCGTCGGCATCGATCTATTGCACCGAGCTGATCACCGAATACGGCGTGCGGCGGGTCATACGCGTCGGCAGCTGCGGCACCTCGCACCCCGACGTCAAGCTGCGCGACATCGTCATCGGCATGGGCGCCTCGACCGACTCCGGCGTCAACCGGATGCGCTTCGGCGGCTACGACCTGGCGCCGCTCGCGAGCTTCGATCTGGTGCAAAAAGCCGTGGCCGCCGCCGAGCGCCACTCGGTGCGTTACCACGTCGGCAACCTGTTTTCGGCTGATCTCTTCTACACGCCGGACCCGGACATGTTCGAGACGATGGCGAAATACAATATCTACGGCATCGAGATGGAGGCCGCGGGCATCTACCCGATTGCCGCCGAGAACGATGCCGAGGCGCTGGCGATCTGCACGGTCAGCGACGACATTCCCACGGGTGCGGCCCTTAGCGCCGAAGAGCGCCAGACGACCTTCGACGAGATGATCGTCGTGGCGCTGGAAACCGCGATTGCCTGACGGGGCCCGCTATCAGTCCGGCGCCAGGCTCAGCTCGTCCACGATGCCGACGACGACGGCGCGTATCGGTGCCTGGTCGTCTTCCAGGAGCTGCCGGGCTCCGTTGCCTTCGTCGATGATCAGCACGGTCTCGCCGTAGCCCGCGCCGACGACGTCGAGAGCGATGACGTAGGCGCCGGTTGCGTGGCCTTTCTCGTCCAGACGCTCGGCAAGCAGTAGCTTGCGGCTCTCGACGATGCGGTGGTGGATCGTCGAGACCACGCTGCCGATGATGCGGCCGAGCATCATGAGTCCGCACCCGTGTCACGATAGATCCGCACCTCGTCCACGAGGCCGACGATCGCATCGTCAACGGGAACGAACCAGGGATCGAGCGTGAGCGCCGCCTCGCGGCTCGCAACCCAGTAGATAGTCTGGCCCGGCCCGGCCATGCGCGTGCCGTCGGCGCAGACCAACGGTTTGCCCTCGGGCTTGCCGTCGCGGGTGAGCGGCTGCACCCACAGCAGCGGTGTGGCGGAAAGCTCGTCGACGAGCATCGACGGCACGACCGTGCCGATCACCCTTCCCAGGAGCATGCCACTTCCTCCGGGTGCTCCGCGCCAGCCGGCTCGAAGTTGGTACAAAACTCGAAACTGGTGCCCTCATCGAGGACCTGCCGCAGGTTGATGTCGAGGCGCGGCAGGATCGACCGGGCAAGGAGCTGATCGCCGGCCCGCTCGCTGCAGATCGAGAGCGCCGTGTCGGCATCGGTCAGGTCACCGCTCATGAGCGCGATGGCGTGCCCGCCGAGGTCATCGGCGAGGCGGACCTGGGCGAGGGTCACGGGCGTGCTCTTGACCGCGGCATCGACCGCCGCAAGCAGGGCGGGTGAAGAACGCGTTTCCACGACCGCCAGCGCCTCGCCGTCGAGCGCAAGGCGGGTGCCCAATACCGCGTCGTGCAGCATCGGGTGGACGTCGCCGAGGAACACGCTGCCCGTCATCGTGTGCTCTATGTTGCCCAGCCTGACGCCGACCTGGTAGGCCTCCTCGGTGCTGGCAACGCTGCCGCCAACCAGGATCAGGAAATGCCCCGGATGCACGGTGCCGCAGCGGAGCAGTGCGATCGGCGAGCGTTTGACCATCAGGTCGCTCGCGAGAATTCCCGAGGCAACCGTGTCGAATTCCAGCAGCGCCAGCGCTGCGTACTTCTTGTTTTTTTTCCGAACCATGCGGCTCAGACGATGCGGAAGTGGTCGACCATGACGCAGCGCCGCAGGCGGCTGAACGCGATGGGCCCGGTGAGACCCTCACCGGTCGGGCTTGCGATGGTGAAGCTCGAGTGTCCCTCGCCGCCCTCACCCAGCCCGGCGTAGAAGGGGCCATTCTTGGTGAAGATGCTGGTGTTGATCGTCCTCGCCATTCGGCTCAGTGCGTCGATGTCCCGCGAAAACATGCCAGCCGAGTGGCCGAAGCCGTGCTCGGCTTCCTTCGCGAGTTCGATACCCGTGTCCACGTCCGGCACTGTGGTGACGGGCAGCACCGGCATCATCTGCTCCGACCAGACGAGCGGGTGGTCGTTCGGCACACGCGCGACGAGCAGCGGCGGGTCGTCGTGGCAGGTGATGCCGGCCCGCTGCAGGATGTCGCGCGCGTTCTTGCCGATCAGGTCCTTCTCGATCACGGCCGGGCGCCGCGGCCCGCGCTGCTCGGCGAAGATCGCCTGTTCGACGCGGTGCAATTCGCCCTCGGTCAGCAGGTAGGCGCCGTTGCGGCCCATCTGCTGCACCAGTTCGTCGACGATGCTTGCAACCGCAATGACTTCCTTCTCGTCGGTGCAGACGATGTTGTTGTCGAACGATGCGCCGGCGACGATGCAGCGGCCGGCCAGTTCCAGGTCTGCGGTTGCATCGACGACGACCGGCGGGTTGCCGGGCCCCGCACAGATTGCGCGCTTGCCGCTCGTCATTGCCTGGCGCACGACGCCGCTGCCGCCGGTAACTGCGAGCAGGCGGATACCCTTGTGTTGCATGAGTTCCTGCGCGGACTCGATGGTCGGCTCGGCCACGGTCGTTACCAGGTTCGCTGGACCACCGGCACCGACGATCGCGCGGTGCAACAGCCGGACGTTGGCCATCGAGCACTCGCGGGCATTGGGATGAACGTTGAACACGATGCTGTTGCCAGCGGAGACCATGGCGATCGTATTGCAGATGATCGTCGAGGTCGGGTTCGTCGTCGGCGTAATCGCGCCGATCACGCCATACGGCGCGTACTCGGTGAGCGTCAGGCCGTTGTCGCCGGTTACCGCGTGAGGCGTGAGAACGTCCGGCCCGGACGTCTTGCGTGTGACGAGGCGGTTCTTGATGAGCTTGTGTGCGGGCCGGCCGAGGCCGGTTTCGCGGTGCGCGTGGTTTGCGAGTTCCTCGGCGTGCTCGAACATCGATTCGCGGATCGCGCCGATGATCTTGTGGCGCCCCTCGAGAGTCATGCCGTCGAACTCTCGATAAGCCGTCGCCGCCGCAGCGACCGCATCGTCGACAGATGCGAAAACGCCTTCGCCGAGCTCGGCCCGGGTTGCGACAGCCGGCGCCTTGCGAGTCTCGGTGGAGGGCGCGCCGCCTTGCGTCGCGCCGGCGATTCGCTGCGCGAGTCGCGTGGCAATGGCCTCGACCTGCTGGTCGGTGAGGATGGCGTTGCCCGTACCCGGCAAGCTCATGCGTCAGTGACCCCTTTCTTGTAGATCTCCTTGCCTTCGATTTCCCAGCTGTCGACGATCGCCATGATGACTGCATCAACCGGCTTGTTGTCGGTGGCTGCGGTCTGACGCGCCGAGGATCCGGAGGCGAAGAGCACCATCTCGCCCACACCGGCGCCGACCGCGTCGACGGCCACGATCGATTCGCCGGATGGCTTGTTGTCCGGGCCGTATACGCCCAGCATCATGAAGCGGAAGCCTTCGACCTTGGCATCCTTTTGCGTCGAGACGACGGTTCCGAGGATCTTCGCGAGTTTCACGAGCGCACCTTAGCGCCGGCGTTATTTCTTGCCGGCTTCTGGTGGGCGGCCGAGCGGGATAATCGCATCGACACCCACGTGAGGCCGTGCAATCACGTGTACCGCGACCACGTCGCCGACCCGCGCACCAGCGGTCTGGCCGGCGTCGCAGGCTGCTCTCACGGCCGCGACGTCACCGCGCACGACAGCCGTCGTAAATCCGCCGCCGGTCTTCTCGTAGCTGACGAGTTCGACCCGGGCGGCTTTGACCATGGCATCAGCCGCCTCAACCATCGCCGGGAAACTCCGGCACTCGATCATTCCCAATGCATCTGACATCGCTTTGCTCCTCGCGAATCGGGCGTCATGCCCGGGTTGGTCGCTTCAATAAAGTGTCTTTAAGTCCTGCCGGCTTTTTGTACCGTGCCGGTTACTGCCTCGATCGCCTGTGTTGCCGCTTCGTGGGCGACCACAACGTCTCTTTCCTCGCCGCCGATGTAAACGCGGCCAAAGCTGCCGACGGCCCTGACTTCGAGGATGTTTATATCGGCGGCCTTCTCGGCCTCATTCGCGGCCAGTGCCGCATAGGCGGCAGGCTCGACCTCGAGTACGAATAGCGTTTGTCCCGACAGGATCATATTGCCGTGGCGGAACCGGTTGATCAGCATGCACTGGGTGTCCTCGAGATGCCGCACGACCTCGTTGGCCACCACACGCGGTTTGTGACGGTCCTTTTCCTTCAGCCCGAGGGCGTCGAGTATCGCCTGGCCGGCCTGGCGTGTGTCGGCCTGGCTGTCCGAGTGAACTTCGAGCATGCCGTAATGACGCTCCACGATCTGCATCCCGGCGGTGACATCGGTGGCCTTCAGGGCGACGTCAAGGATGTGGTTGATCGCCATTCCGGGCGCGATCTCCACGAACAGGCTCGCCTGACCCACCTTGGGAAGGTAGCCCTGCGAGATGGTGGACTGGAAAGAGGCAAACTGCGGCTGCAGTGAATCAAGAAAAACGTAGGCTCTCAGATCGACCATTCATTCAACTCCTCAAGCGCTCACGCTTGTCTTTTTAGCTTCCTGCACGATCCCGATGCTTGCGCTGGCCCCGAGGCGAGTGGCCCCGGCCTCGATCATGGCCCTGGCATCACTGTAAGAGCTGATGCCGCCAGAGGCCTTGACTTCCATGCCCGCCGCGCGGACGACTTCTGCCATCAGCGCCACATCGCCGGTTGTCGCGCCGCCGGTAGAGAACCCGGTGGACGTCTTGACGAAGTGCGCGCGCGCCTTCTTGGCGAGCTCGCAGGCGCGCCGCTTCTCGTCGTCGGTCAGCAAGGCCGTTTCGATGATGACCTTGCATACGGCACCGCCGTCGATACAGTCCTCGACCACCGTGCGGATGTCGCGCATGACCAGTTCGTCGTTGCCGCTCTTGAGCGCGCCGACATTGATCACCATGTCGATCTCGCGCGCGCCGTTGCGGATTGCGCGGCGCGCCTCCATGGCTTTGATCTGGGGTTCGGTCGCCCCGAGCGGGAAGCCGACCACGGAGCAGGCAAGGACATCGCTGCCGCGCAGCAGGCTGGCCACGAGCGAGACCCAGGTCGGATTGACGCAGACGGAGCGAAAATTGTACTCGAGGGCCTCACCGCAGAGCTTGCGAATCTGCTCCTCGGTGGCGTCGGGCTTCAGCAGGGTGTGATCGATGAATCTTGCGAGGTCGCCGGGGATGTCACCGGGCCGCTCCACGGGGGCGACCATTGTCAGCCCGGTCGCGCCGAGGCGGACGAACTGACGTGCCGCGTCGGGACTGTCGACAATACCGGGGCCGGCCGGCTCGGCCGACGCCAGCGGGCCGAGAATCTCGTGCAGCCGGTTGACGACGCGTTCTATGTCCTTATCCGACAGGCGTAACGCGGTGACATCCGCGGCGGATGCGGTGGGCGAGGAACGGCGGTCCGCGAACATCGCCACGCGGTTCCGGTGCCGCGGCTCCGTGCACTCGGTCGCCAGCCAGGTATCGACGATCTGCTCGGCCAGGCCGGCGCCGATAAGCCCTGCGCCCAGCGTCAACACGTTGGCATCGTTGTGCTCACGGCTGTTGCGGGCGCTCGACAGATCGTAGGCGAGCGCGGCCCGCACCCCGGGCACCTTGTTCGCGACCATGCAGGACCCTATCCCGGCACCGTCGATCATGATGCCCGCGTCGGCTTTGCCCTGGGCTACGGCGTCCGCGACAGCCCGCGCAAAGACCGGATAGTCAGTTGCTTCACGAGATGAAGTACCCACGTCCTCCACCTGGTGCCCGGCCCGCCGCAGGTAGGCGCCCAGGGACTGCTTCAGGTCGAAACCACCATGGTCAGCGCCGATCACGACTCTTCTCGGGGTCGCCGTCATGACCAGACCGCCGAATCATCACGCGCCCGAGCCGGCCGCGCAGTTACGGGTGAGCCGCTTGACTGGTCGAGGACTTGCTGCAGCTTCCGGACGTAAAGCCGAAAGCGTTCCAGCCCCAGTTCGGTGATGCGAAATTCGGTGACGACGCGACGCCCCTTCTTGACCTTTTCCACCGCGATGTAACCGGCGTCGGCCAGCTTGCGTGTCTGCACGTGGAGGTTTCCGTCGGACAGGCTGGTCTCGGCCTTCATCGCCATGAAAGATACCGGCTCACCCGACACGAGCGTGGTCAGGATGCCGAGGCGACAGGGAGCGCTTATCATTTCGTCGAAGTGTAGCGTCACGAGGCTATTAACTTTATTTTGCAAAGTATCCTGCGCCAGGCAGCCCTGTGTCAAGCAAAAAAAGCACTGT
>JBFFSI010000084.1:0-10428 GCA_041572475.1 Woeseiaceae bacterium | reverse complement strand
TGACTTGAGGTCCCGATTCCGAATCGAGCGACCTGAGATCGTGGTGTGCGGCCTGAACCCGCACGCCGGCGAGAGCGGCCATCTCGGCAGCGAAGATGCCGATATCATCCGGCCCGTCATCGAGGAATTCGCGGCGCAGGGTCACCGGGTACGCGGTCCGCTGCCTGCCGATACCGCCTTCACGCCGGCCGCCGGCGCCAGGGATGCCGTGCTCGCGATGTATCACGACCAGGGCATTCCCGTGCTCAAGTACGCGGGATTCGGACATGCGGTCAACGTAACGCTGGGACTGCCTATCGTGCGAACCTCGGTCGACCACGGGACTGCGCTCGACATCGCGGGAACCGGCACGGCGGACTGCGGCAGCCTGCTGGAAGCGGTCCGGCTGGCGAGCCGGCTGGCGTCGCCATGACGTCACACAGGGCCCGTAAACGGTTTGGCCAGCACTTCCTGCGCGACCCGGGCGTCATTGACGCAATCGTCCGCGCGATAGCGCCGACCGCGGACGACAGGATTGTCGAGATCGGCCCGGGTGATGCCGCGCTGACGCGCCCGCTCGCGCGGCGGGTCGCCGTATTGCACGCTATAGAACTGGACCGGGACCTGGCGAGCCGCCTGCGCCGGGATTTCGCGGACCTGGCGAACGTAAGGATTCACGAGGCCGACGCGCTGACTTTCGACTACGCTTCACTCGGTGATTCGCTGCGCCTCGTCGGCAACCTGCCGTACAACATCTCCACGCCCTTGTTATTCGCCCTCGTCGGCTATCGCGAGCAAGTCCTCGACATGCATTTCATGCTGCAGAAGGAGGTCGTCGACCGCATGGCCGCGCAGCCCGGGAGCAAGGCCTACGGACGGTTGGGCATCATGCTGGGCTGCCACTTCGAGGTGGAGGCGCTGTTCGATGTGGATCGACTCGCGTTCGATCCGCCGCCCGAGGTCACCTCGAGCGTCGTTCGCCTGCGGCCGCATCCGGCCGGGACCTTCGATATCAGGAACGAGGCATTGCTGTCCCGGCTTGTTGCACGGGCCTTCAGCCAGCGCCGCAAGACGATTCGCAATGCGCTCCGGGATGTGGCCGACGAGGCGACGCTCGAGGCTGTCGGCATCGATCCGGGCCTGCGGCCGGAGGCCATTCCGATCGCCAGCTATGTCCGACTGGCGAATACGCTAGAATAGTTCCATGGACGAAAGCAGCTGCGACATTCGTATCCAGGTCGTTACGGATTACATCGACGAACAGTCCGCGCCCGAATCGGACCGCTACGTCTTCTCCTACACGATCACGATTTCAAACACCGGCAATGTGCCCGCGCGGCTGCTCAGCCGGCACTGGATCATTACTGACGCAAACGGCAAGGTACAGGAAGTCAGCGGCGATGGCGTCGTGGGCGAACAGCCGCACCTGAACCCGGGCGAGCAGTTCCGCTACTCCTCCGGCGCCGTTCTCGAGACACCGGTCGGCTCGATGCAGGGCCTGTATCGCATGCAGGCCGACAATGGCATCAGCTTCGACGCCCCGATCGCACCGTTTACGCTCGCTGTGCCGGGCGTACTTCACTGACCGGGAAGTACTGCCGGCGATGGCGATTTATGCAATCGGCGACTTGCAGGGCTGCTACGACCCGTTGCGCCGCTTGCTGGACGCCGTCAGGTTCGACCCCGGCGCAGACCGCCTCTGGCTGGTCGGAGACCTCGTCAATCGCGGCCCCAAGTCCCTGAAGACGCTGCGCTTCGTCAAGTCGCTCGGGGATTCTGCGATCATCGTCCTCGGCAATCACGACCTGCACTTCCTTGCGCTTGCCAGCGGTGCGATACACGCCAGCAGCCGCTTCGAGTCCCTGGAGAAAACCCTGGAAGCCAGCGACCGGGACGAACTCGCGGACTGGTTGCGGCACCGCCCGCTCGCCCACTACGACAAATCGATCGGTACGCTGCTGGTGCACGCGGGCACTCACCCTGAGTGGAGCGTCAAGAAGACGCTGGCGAGGGCCGCCGAGGTCGAGGAGGCACTCCGGGCGCCGGACTACGCAAAGCTCCTCGGCAAGATGTACGGCAATACGCCGGTCGCCTGGTCCGGGCAGCTCACGGGCTACAAGCGCCTGCGATTCATCATCAATTGCCTGACGCGCATGCGGATGATGACCGCCTCCTTGCGCCTGAACATGGCGCATAGCGGCGCCCCGTGGCGCGCGCGCAAGAGCCTCGTGCCCTGGTACGATTTTGCCAACCCGGCCTGGGCCGGAACGCGAATCGTCTTCGGCCACTGGTCGCAGCTCGGCCTGGTCGTGCTGCCGGAATTCATCTGCCTCGACACCGGCTGTGTCTGGGGGCGCCAGCTGACCGCGGCGCAGCTCGATACGCGCGTGCCGCGCATCTACCAGGTACACGGACAGGACTAGCAAGATGACTATGCCCGCGCTTTCTGCTGTCGACTTGCAGGCCCGGGACGGCGGCTGACCGTGAACTTCGAGCACGGTCGCCAGTTTGCGGAGGGGATGGACCGGGCGGACCCCCTCTGCGGCTGGCGCGACGAATTCAACTTCCCCCTGGAAAAAAACGGCTACTCGCCCGTGTACCTCTGCGGCAATTCGCTGGGCCTGCAGCCGCGACGTGCCGTTGCTCTCGTCGAGCAGGAACTCGCCACGTGGCGCGATCTCGCCGTCGACGGGCATTTTCACTCCGCGCGTCCATGGGTGTCCTATCACCGGCAGGCCGCGCAGGGCTTCGCAGAGCTGACCGGCGCACGGCCCGTCGAGGTCGTGGCGATGAACACGCTCACGGTCAACCTGCACGTCCTGATGGCGAGTTTCTACAAGCCCACGGCATCACGATACAAGATCGTCATCGAATCGCCGGCGTTTCCCTCGGACCGCTACGCGGCCGCATCGCAACTGCGCCTGCACGGTTTCGACCCGGCTGCCGGCCTGCTCGAATGGACGCCGGGCGAGGACGACGTGCTGCATACGCGCGACCTCGAGGCGCTGCTCGAGCGCGAGGGCGCCTCTGTCGCCCTGCTGCTCCTGCCAGGCATCCAGTACTACAGCGGCCAGGTCCTGGACATGGCCGCTATCTGCGAGCTGGGTCGGGCGCACGGCTGCGCCGTCGGCCTCGATCTCGCACACGCGATCGGCAACATCGAGATGCGGCTGCACGACTGGGCGCCGGATTTCGCGGCCTGGTGCACCTACAAGTACCTCAACAGCGGCCCGGGCGCCATCAGCGGTGCGTTCATCCACGAACGCCACTTCGCGCCGGATAACCTGGACCAGCTGCACGGCTGGTGGGGCAACGCCGAGGCCACCCGATTCAGTATGGCGAAGACCTTCGACCCGGCCGAGGGCGCCGAGCTCTGGCAGATGAGCAATCCACCGATCCTCGCCCTGGCTCCGGTCATCGCATCGCTGGAGATGTTCGAGGCCGTCGGGATGCCCGCCCTGGTCGAAAAATCCCGCAGGCTGACCGGCTACCTGGATTGGCTCCTGGAAGCACGATTTGCCGGCCGGGTCGAATCGATCACGCCGCGCGACAGCCGCGGTTGTCAGCTCTCCCTCGTCGTTCGCGAAGCGGGCGTCGACCCGCGCGCATTGTTCGATGCGCTGTGCCGCCGCAACGTAACGGGCGACTGGCGCGAACCTGACGTGATTCGCGTGGCGCCGGCGCCCATGTACAACTGTTTTTCGGACGTGTTCGAATTTGTCGAGCGGCTCGACGAGGCATGGGCCGAGCTCGCCGCGTGACCCATGCACGCAGTATTTTTACGTATTGGCAGCCTGCCCCCCGCCCTCTAAATTGAAGCACGACGGCCACTTGCTCCGCTCAGAACGGCAAGGGATGAAATGCCACTGTGATCAATAGTGGTGATTCCTGTTCGCCACGCAACCAGCACCACCCATTGATCCCGGATCCACGAAGTAATCTGGAGGTGTATTCATGACCACGAGAACCTGGGCCGAACCCTACAAGATCAAGATGGTCGAGCTCATCAAGATGACCAGTCGCGAGGACCGCCTGCGGGCGATTCGCGAAGCCGGCTACAACACCTTCCTGCTCCGCTCCGAGGACGTCTACATCGACCTGCTGACCGACTCGGGCACGAGTGCGATGAGCGACCGGCAATGGTCCGGGCTGATGATGGGTGACGAAGCCTATGCCGGCAGCCGCAATTTCTACAACCTGCGCAACACGGTCGAGGAGTACTACAGCTACAAGTACACGGTACCCACGCACCAGGGTCGCGGCGCAGAGCACATACTGAGCCAGTGCCTTATCCGGCAGGGCGATTTCGTGCCCGGCAACATGTATTTCACGACCACGCGGCTGCACCAGGAACTTGCTGGCGCCACGTTCGTCGATGCCATCATCGACGAGGCGCACGACGCCGAGTGCGATTATCCCTTCAAGGGTAACTTCGACTTCGACAAGCTGGACGCGCTGGTTGACGACGTCGGCGCCGATCGCATTCCCTATGTCTGCATGGCAACCTGCGTCAATATGGCGGGCGGCCAGCCGATCTCGATGGCCAACCTGAAACAGCTCAGGGCATGGTGCGACAAGCACGACGTCATGCTGGTCCACGACATGACCCGCGTCGCGGAGAACGCGCACTTCATCCAGCAGCGCGAAGACGGCTACCGTGACACGTCCGTCAAAGACATCGTCTACGAGATCTGCGCACTCACTGACGCGGCCACGATGTCGGCGAAGAAAGACCCGATGGTGAACATCGGTGGCTTCCTCGCCATGAACGACCGCGAATTCTACGACAAGGCATGCAACCTCGTCGTGGTCTACGAGGGCCTGCACACCTATGGCGGCATGGCCGGGCGCGACATGGAGGCACTCGCCATCGGCATCACCGAGAGCGTACAGGATGATCATATCCACGCCCGCGTCGGCCAGGTCCAGTACCTCGGCCGCAAGCTGCGCGACGCCGGGGTACCGATCGTGAACCCGATCGGCGGCCACGCCGTCTTCCTGAATGCGAGCAAGATACTGCCGCACATTCCGCAGGAACAGTTCCCTGCACAGGCGCTGGCCGCGGCGCTGTACGTCGAGTCGGGCGTGCGTTCGATGGAAAGGGGCATCGTCTCGGCGGGCCGCGACAAGGCCACGGGACAAAACCGCAAGCCGAAGCTGGAACTCGTGCGGCTGACGATCCCGCGCCGGGTCTACACGCAGGCCCACATGGACGTTACCGTCAACGCGGTAACCGAGGTCATGCGCCGCCGGGACGAGATCAAGGGCCTGCGATTCACTTACGAACCCGACGTGCTGCGCTTCTTCCAGGCACGCTTCGCGCAGGTGACGCCGCAACCGGTGACGAAATCCACGCCGCCCGTGGCCAGCGAGGAACACGATCTCACGTTGGCCTGACCCGGTGCGACCGGAATAGAATGGGGCCGGCGGCATCGCGTGCCGCCGGCCTTCTCATTTCAGGAGCCATGCCATGCGCATCGAAACAGACCGGCTGATTCTCCGGGAAATCGACATGGAGCGAGACTTCGAACCCTGGTGCAAGGCACACGCCGACGAGGAAACGGTGCGCTATCTGGGCGGCGAGATCCTGGAACCCGCGAAGGTATGGCGGCAAATGGCCAGCATCATCGGTCACTGGCAGATTCGCGGCTACGGTTTCTTCTCCGTCGAGGACAAGGCGTCGGGCGACTGGGTCGGTCACGTCGGCCCGTGGTACCCGGAAGGCTGGCCGGGCCGGGAGATCGGCTGGACCATTGCCCGGGAGCACTGGGGCACGGGTTTCGCGACCGAGGCCGCACATGCGTGCCTCGAGTATGTGTTCGACACGCTGGGCTGGGAACGCGTGATCCACGTCATCCTCCCCGGCAACGAGGCCAGCATCGCCGTCGCGCGGAAAATCGGCTCCGAGTTCCTGTATCCACAGGAAAGACTCCCCGGCGTCTGGGACGGGACCGTGCTCATCTACGGCCAGGAGGCGCCGGCGCGCTGAATCAGCCGGGGCGGCGCTCCAGCGTCAGGAACGTGTGCGGCGGCGCCCCCGTCTCGTCCGACTCGTCGTATTCACTGGCGACGACTTCCCACTCGGCCGTGTCGAGGTCGGGGAAGAATGCGTCGCCTTCAACCTCTGCGTGCACCCGCGTCAGATAAATGCGCTTTGCCCTCGGCAGGAATGCCGCGTAGATGTGGCCTCCGCCGATCACCATGATCTCCGCCGCGTCCCCGGCTGCCTCGAGCGCCGCGTCCGGCGAATCGACTACGGTGCAACCTTCCGCCTTGAAACCCGCCTGCCCGGAAATGACGATGTTGTGGCGGCCGGGCAGCGGCCGGCCGATCGACTCCCAGGTGAGCCGGCCCATGATGATCGGCTTGCCCATCGTGATGGCCTTGAAACGCCTGAGGTCGGCGGGCAGCCGCCAGGGCAACTCGCCCCGCACACCGATGACGTTGTTGGTGGACGCCGCGACGATCAGCGAGATCACACCGCGACCGCCGCCTTGATGTGTGGGTGCGACTCGTAGCCGAGGATCTCGAAGTCCTCGTAACGGTAGTCGAAAATGCTCGGCGGCCGCCGCCTGATGGCCAGCCTGGGCAGCGGCAGCGGCTCGCGCGTGAGCTGTTCGTCCGCCTGCTCGAGGTGATTGCTGTACAGGTGGCAATCGCCGCCGGTCCAGATGAATTCGCCGGCATCGAGGTCCGCCTGCTGGGCAAGCATGTGTGTGAGCAGGGCGTACGAGGCGATGTTGAACGGTACGCCGAGGAAGATGTCACAGCTGCGCTGGTACAGCTGGCAGGACAGCTTGCCCTCGGCGACATAGAACTGGAACAGGCAGTGGCAGGGCGGCAGCGCCATGTTGTCGATCTCCGCGACGTTCCACGCCGAGAGGATGATGCGCCGCGAATCAGGACTGCTTTTGAGCTGCTCCACGACCTGCGCCACCTGGTCGATCTTGCGGCCGTCCGGGGCCGGCCAGCTGCGCCACTGGACCCCGTACACCGGCCCGAGGTCGCCGTTCTCGTCGGCCCACTCGTCCCAGATCGAAACACCGTTGTCCTTGAGATAGCGTATGTTGCTGTCGCCGCTAAGGAACCAGAGCAGCTCGTGGATGATCGAGCGCGTATGCAGCTTCTTGGTCGTCACGAGCGGGAAGCCCTCGCCCAGGTCGAAGCGCATCTGGTGCCCGAAGATACTCAACGTACCCGTGCCGGTCCGATCGTCCTTGCAGACGCCGTTCTCGCGGACCTTGCGCATGAGCTCGAGGTACTGGCGCATATCAGGCCTTCGCCGCCTTCGAGTGTCGGCCATAGGCCATGACCAGCATGATGGTGCCAGCGAGGATCATGGGCACGCTCAGCACCTGCCCCATCGTCACCCAGTCGAGAGCCAGGTAGCCGAGGTGGTCATCGGGCACCCGGTAAAACTCGATGTAGAAGCGGAATGAACCGTACAGGAACAGGAACAGTCCGGACACGGCCATGTACGGACGTGCTTTCGACGAGAACCACCACAGTATCGCGAACAATACGAAGCCCTCGAGCAGTGCTTCGTAGAGCTGCGACGGGTGCAGGACCTGGCCGCGATAGAGAAAGCCCCACGGCACGTCGGTGGGTTTGCCCCACAACTCACCGTTGATGAAGTTGCCGATACGCCCGAAACCGAGGCCAAGCGGTACGAACGGCGCCATGAAGTCCGTGATCTGCCAGAGGGTCTTGCCGTGACGGCGGCCGAACAGCCACATCGCGAACAGCACCCCGAGAAGGCCGCCGTGAAACGACATGCCGCCCTCCCAGATGCGCAGGAGATACAGCGGGTCGCTCGCGAACTTGTCGAAGTTGTAGAAGATGATCGAGCCAATGCGGCCGCCGAGTATGACGCCGAGCATGGCGTAGAAAATCAGGTCGTCGACATGCTGCGGCTGCCTGACGATCGCGTGGTCGGCCCTGCAACGAATTCTCGCCAGCCACCACGCCACCAGGAAGCCGACAACGTACATCATCCCGTACCAGCGAATCTTGAGAGGACCGATCGAGAAAATGACCGGATCGAACTCGGGAAAAACGAACATCGAATTCTCAAGCGACCTGCGAGGGCCTGTATCATAGCAAAGGATGAGCAATCGCCTAGCCACCCAAACGAGTCCCTACCTGCTCCAGCACGCCGACAACCCGGTCGACTGGTACCCCTGGGGCGAGGAAGCTTTTGCGCTGGCCCGCGACGAGGGCAAACCGGTGCTGCTGTCGATCGGTTACTCGGCCTGCCACTGGTGCCACGTCATGGCACACGAGTCTTTCGAGGACGAGGCCACGGCGGAGCTGATGAACGAGCTGTTCGTCAACATCAAGGTCGACCGCGAGGAGCGACCGGACGTGGACAAGATCTACCAGACGGCACACCAGCTGCTGACCCAGCGCGGCGGTGGCTGGCCGCTGACGATGTTCCTCAACCCCGAGGACCAGCGCCCGTTTTTCGGGGGCACCTACTTCCCGAATGAGCCGCGCTACGGTATGCCCTCTTTCGGCGACCTGCTGCGCAAGGTGGCGGACTATTACGACGAGCGACGGGACGAGATACGGCAGCAGGGTGAACGGCTGGCAGACGTATTCGGCCAGCTCGAGCCCCTGGCCGCGCGGGCGACAGACGCCATGACGGCAGCGCCGCTCGCCAGGGCCCGCGAACGTTTTGCGACCAGCTTCGACAGCGAGTTCGGCGGCTTCGGCGGCGCGCCCAAGTTCCCGCACCCGACGACCATCGATCGCCTGCTGAGGACCTGGCGGGCGTCGGCCCGGGACGCCGAACCCGACGTCGAGGCCCTGTTCATGGCGACGCTGACGCTGACGCGCATGGCCGAGGGCGGCATCTACGATCACCTCGGCGGCGGCTTCTGCCGCTACTCCGTGGACCGTTACTGGCAGATTCCGCATTTCGAGAAGATGCTGTATGACAACGGCCCGCTGCTCGCCGCGTACGCGGAGGCTCACCTCGCAACCGGAGAGGAGCTGTTCCGCAAGGCCGCTCAGGAAACCGCCGACTGGCTGCTGGCCGACATGCGCGACCCGAACGGCGGCTTCTATTCCTCTCGCGACGCCGATTCCGAGGGCGAGGAAGGCAAGTTCTACGTGTGGGATCCCGCCGAGCTGCGGGAATTGCTCAGCCCGGAGGCCTTTGATCAGTTCGCGAGGCACTTCGGGCTGGACCAGCCGCCGAACTTCGAGGGCAAGTGGCACCTGGCCGTACGCGAGCCGGCCGAGGACGCGGCCGTCATCGACGAGGCGCGCAGGGTATTGCTCGAGACACGCTCTAGGCGAATGCCGCCGGGCCGGGACGACAAGCAGCTCACGTCGTGGAATGCCCTCGCCATCCGGGGCCTCGCGATCGCCGGGCGGGCCCTGCAGCGCGACGAACTCGTTGCTGCGGCTGCCGGCGCCGCCGCGTTTGTTCGGGAGCACCTGTTCGTCGACGGGCGACTGCTGGCGAGCTACAAGGACGGCGACGCCCGCTTTGCAGCTTACCTCGACGACCACGCCTTCATGATCGATGCCCTGCTGGAACTGCTGCAGTCACGCTGGGATTCCGATGACCTGGCGTTCGCCATCGAGCTGGCCGACCTGCTGCTCGAGCATTTCGAGGACGCGCAAGGCGGCGGCTTCTTCTTCACCGCGGACGACCACGAGTCGCTGATGCACCGGCCCAAGCCCCTTGCCGACGAGGCGATGCCTTCGGGCAACGGTATCGCCGCCTTTGCCTTGCAACGGCTCGGACATCTCGTCGGCGACCATCGCTACGTAGCTGCCGCGGAACGCACCCTGCGCTGCGCGTGGCGCGCGATGGATGAGTACCCGCACGGTCACGTCAGCCTGCTCACGGCGCTCGAGGAATTCCTCGAGCCGCCCGAGATCGTCGTCATCCGCGGCGGAACGGTCGAGATCTGTCGCTGGCGGGATTCGGCCGCGAAGCTCTACGCGCCGGGGCGAATGCTGTTCGCCATCCCGGAGAGCGAGGGGCCGCTGCCGGGCCTTTTGAACGAGCGCAAGGCGATGCCCGGCGAGACCGTCGCCTACCGCTGCGCCGGCACCCACTGCGAGCTGCCGGTCACGACCTGGGAAGCGCTCGCCGCTTTTCTCTGAACGCCGACTGGTGGCTACTCCGGGATCCCGACGACCAGTATGTCGGCCTCACCGGCGGTCGCCGACCTGCCGATGCTCGCGAGCAAGGCCAACAGCGCCCCAGGCGCGAGGGATCGACGGCAGTGCGTTTGCCATGTCCTTATCATTCTCTATGTTCCTCCGGATGTTTCCGTGCAACAGGCATCCCCTTCCTGCACAGGCGGGCATTTGGTATCGCCGTACGAGCAATACACGCAGCAATCTCCCTCCTCGGGCTTCAGCAGCGCGCCACAGCCCCCGCACTCGTAGAAGAACTGGCAGGCGTCTGTCGGCATCAGTTCTCTCTTT
>JBFFSI010000083.1:0-10964 GCA_041572475.1 Woeseiaceae bacterium | reverse complement strand
GTGGTCGAGGAGCAGGCGCAGACGCTTGTGCGCACGGCATTTTCGACGACCGTGCGCGAAGCCGGCGACCTGTCGGCCGGCGTTTTCGATGCGCGCGGCCGCATGCTGGCGCAGGCGATAACGGGGACGCCCGGCCACGTCAACGCAATGGCCGCCAGCGTGGGCTCCTTTCTGAGCAGGTTCCCGGTCGAGCGCCTGGCTCCCGGCGACGTGCTGGTGACCAACGACCCCTGGCACGGCACCGGCCACCTCAACGACTTCACGGTCGTGACGCCGGTATTTTACGGCGACCGTCCCGTGGCGCTGTTCGCAGCCACCTCGCACATCGCCGACGTCGGCGGGCTCGGTTTCGGCCCCGACGGCACCCAGGTATTCGAGGAAGGCATCAACCTGCCCATCGGCTACCTGTTCAGAAAGGGCGAGCCGAACGAGACCTTGCTCGAGATCCTGCGCGCCAACGTCCGCGACCCGGTTGCCGCCGAAGGCGATCTCTACTCCCTGACCGCGTGCAATCGTGCCGGTGCCGGCTCGCTCACTACCATGCTCGATGAGTTCGGGCTCGACAACCTCGACGAAGTTGCCGAAATGATCGTCAGCCATTCGCGCGAGGCGATGCTCGCCGAGATCCGGGCTTTGCCGGCAGGCACCTGGGAAAACCGCATGCGCATCGACGGCTACGACGAGCCG
Source organism: Woeseiaceae bacterium (assembly GCA_041572475.1). Lineage (GTDB taxonomy): Bacteria > Pseudomonadota > Gammaproteobacteria > Steroidobacterales > Woeseiaceae > UBA1847. The sequence goes on along the minus strand of JBFFSI010000083.1, from coordinate 10,277 downwards.
GTCGATCTCGTCTGTGCCGTGACGATCGGCGCCGACGGTATCGACATCGACTTCGCGGGTACCTCGGCAACCTGCGCGCATGGCATCAACGTGCCGCTCACCTACACCCAGGCCTACGCCTCCTTCGGCGCACGCTGCGTCATCGGCAACGACGTCCCGAACAACGCCGGCTCGCTCGGGGTGATTCGGGTCACGGCTCCCGAGGGCAGTATTCTCAACGCGCCGCGGCCCGCCGCCGTCTCGGCCCGCCATGCAATCGGCCAGATGCTGCCCGACGTGGTGCTCGGCTGCCTCGAGGAGCCGCTCGAGGGCCAGGTCCCGGTCGAGGGCGCCGCCTGCCTGTTCGGCCCCGTGTTCCTGGGCGGCCGCGGCTTCATGCCCGGCAGCAGCAGCGAGCCCTTCGTGATGAACGCCTTCTACGCGGGCGGCACCGGCGCACGGCCGGGGAAGGACGGCCTGTCGGCGACCGCGTTCCCGTCCGGTGTTCGCAGCACGCCCGTCGAGATTACCGAGAATGCCTCGCCGCTGGTCATGTGGCAGAAGGAATACCGCCCCGGCTCGGGTGGCAAGGGCGAGTTTCGAGGGGGGCTCGGCCAGGTCCTGGAATTCGGGCACCTCCACGGCGAGGCTTTCGTCGTCTCCAAGATGTTCGACCGCGTCGAGCACCCGCCGCGCGGCCGCGACGGCGGCGAGTCGGGCGCGCCGGCCCGTGTCTACCTGAAGAGCGGGGGCAGGCTCAAAGGGATGGGCCGGGAAATCATCCCGGCCGGTGAGACCATGATCCTCGAGACGGCCGGCGGCGGCGGGCGCGGCGAACCGTCCGCCCGGGAACCCGATGCCGTCAGCCGGGACAGGAAGAACGAACTGATTCGCTGAGCGCTCTGGCTGCTCAAGCGAAGGTCTTGACGAACAAAGCCAGCTCGCTGCCAATCGACGCCCGTTTCATGCCCTGCGAGTTGTAGCGCATCGCGATCTCGCCCGTGCGCGTCACGGCGATGACGCCGCCGTCGCCGCCCAGGCTCTTCACCTCGGCAAGCATTTCATCGATCGCCGTTTCCGTGTCTGACCCCGCCCTGACCTTGCAGGCAACGGCCAGCGCGCCGCCGGCGCGGATAATGTGCTCACCGATCCCGGTGCACGACACCGCGATCCCGTCGTCGGCCCACGTGCCCGCCCCGATCAGCGGCGAATCCCCGACCCGGCCTTCGAGCTTGCCGAAGGTGCCACCCGTCGACGTGGCCGCCGCGAGCCCGCCGGATTGGTCGAGGGCGACCGCGCCGACCGTGCCGTGCCCCCGCTCGCCCAGCTCGTGCCGGTAAACGCCGATGGGTAACTTGTAATAGCTGCCCGGGTCCTCGACGAGCTCGAGCCCCTGCCTGGTGGCGAACTCGCGCGCGCCCTTGCCGCACAGCATGACGTGCGGGGTGTCTTCCATGACCCGCCGCGCCGCCGTGACCGGGTTGACGACGCTGACGACCGCCGCGACCGCGCCGGCATCGCGCGTACGGCCGTCCATGATCGAGGCGTCGAGTTCGACGTAACCGGCGCTGTTGGGGGCCGAGCCGCGGCCCGCGACGTACATGCCGCTGCTCTCGAGTTCCACAACCGCGTACTCGACGACATCCAGCGCCCTCGCGCCGGCCTCGAGTCTTTGCCCGCACTCGGCAGCCAGCTCGGCCATGTGTTTCTCGACGACGGAGTAGTCGCGGCCGGCAACGGCTCCCGCACCGCCGTGCAGGGCGAAGGCAAAGTGATTGCTGGAAATGACGGTTCTCCGCGGCAGCTCAGGCCGCCCAGTTTACCGGCAGAGCGCCGGGGCGCACAGGCCTCAGTAGTCGATGCTGTCGCGGCGCGCGTCCGGGCGCATCATCAGCATCTGCACATCGCCGATCGCCCGTTCGGTGAACGCCGCTTCGCAATAGCAAAGGTAGAACTGCCACATGCGGATAAACCCGTCGGAATAGCCGAGCCGCCTGACGTCGTCGATGGCCGCGAAGAACCGGTCGTGCCAGTGCTTGAGCGTTGTTGCGTAGTGCGGGCCGATGTCCTCGAGGTGAATCACCCGCATGTCGGTGCTCCCGGTCATGACGCGCGTCATGTCGGTAACGGATGTCAGGCAGCCACCAGGGAAGATGTAACGCTTGATGAAGTCGACGCCTTTCTTGTAGGCCTCGTAATGCTGGTCCGCGATGGTAATGGCCTGCAGCAGCATCTGCCCTCCCGGCTTCAGCAGTTCGGCGCATTTCCTGAAAAAGGTCTCGTGGTACTCGTGGCCGACGGCCTCGATCATCTCGACCGAGACCAGCTTGTCGAACTGGCCGCGAAGATCGCGGTAGTCCTCGAACAGCAGCGTAACGCGGTCCTCGAGGCCCTCGCGCCGGATGGCCTCCTGCGCGTAGTCGTGCTGCTGGCGCGAAATCGTCGTGGTCGCGACGTGGCAGCCATAGTGCTTGGCGGCGTGTATCGCGAGCCCGCCCCAGCCGGTGCCGATCTCGATCACCGAGTCACCGGGCAACAGGTCGAGTTTCCGGCAGATGCGGTCCAGCTTGGCGATCGACGCATCCTCGAGCGAGGTATCCGGGGTCCCGAAGTAGGCCGCCGAGTACATCATCTTCGGATCAAGCCACAGCGCGTAGAAGTCGTTGCCCAGGTCGTAGTGCGCGGCGATGTTGTTGCGGCTGCCGCTGCGCGTGTTCCTGTTCAGGCGGTGGAACAGCTTCTGCAGCGGCTTGCCGAGGCGCGCGAAGCCTTCGTCCATCCCGTTCAGGACGTCGCGGTTTTGCAGCAGGATGCACAGCAGGTCGGTCAACCCGTCGCAGGCCCAGTAGCCGTGTATCCACGCCTCGCCGGCCCCGATCTGGCCGCCGAACGCGACGTCGCTGTAAAAGCGCGGGTGCATGACCCGAACCTGGGCCGTGAGCGGAAACTCGTCAGACAGGCGTCCGAAGATCCGGTGCTCGCCGCCCTCGCTGATGACGACCTGGCCGGACTGGATCTTTTCGAGCTGCGAGAACACGATACGCCGGGCGAAGCGATCGAAGCGGCCCGGGCGCGCCGACGCCTTGAGGAAATCCGGGGAGTCGATGGAAACCACTTTCGAATTCATCGGGCCACTGCCTCGGTGGACTTGCCAGGATGATCATGAATCGGGCAGCCCTTGAGCCACAGGCGCAGCGCCTCCCAGTGAATCGCGAATATGATCTTGACGGTCATGAGCGGGAACCGCATCAGCACGCCGGCCAGCGACCGGGCACGGATGGGCTTCCGCTCCATCAGCATGGCGGCGTCAAAAATCCGTTCGCCGTCACGGTAATTCGCCATGTAGACGGACAGCCGCTCCGCCGGCTTCGACAGGGCCCAGTTGTAGCGGATATCCATGGGCATGAAGGGCGACACGTGCATCTTCTTCGACGGCTGGAAGCGCCAAGAGCGCTTCCCGTCACGACTGCCCGAGCAAGGCATCACGTAGGTGACCTGCTCCCCCCAGGGCGTGTTGTTGACCTCGGCGACGATGCTCTCGACGGTCTCGCCGTCTTCGGCAAAGCAGTAGTAAAAGCTCACCGGGTTGAAGCAGTAACCGAAGTAGGAGAGGTTGGTCAGCAGCCGGATCGGGCCCCGGGGCCGCCTGCCGAGCTCCTGCTCGACGAGATCACGCACGGACTCCGCCAGCGGCTGCGTCTCGGGGCCGAGGTGCTGGCTGCGGCGAAACCTGGCGAGTGCCGGGCGTCGCGTCGACCAGAACCAGCGGCACTCGAACAGCGACGGCAGCTCGTCGAGGTCGAGGTACATCATGAACAGGCGGTAGTCGAAGCGATGTACCGCCGGCGTGTTGCGCGTGTGCCTAACTCGCCCTTCGTAGATGCAGCTGTTCATCAGCCAGTCTCTTCTCGAAGTGATCGACGGCGGCGAGCGCACTGACGACACCGTCCTCGTGGAATCCGTTGCGCCAGTATGCGCCGCAGAAGAACGTGCGGTCGGCATTAAGTTCCGGCTGCCGCTCCTGCGCCGCCACGGCCTCGCTGGAGAGTATCGGGTGCTCGTATTGCACGCGACGGATGATCTTGTCGGGGTCGATGTGCCGGTCGTTGTTCAGGGTCACGAGGTACTGATTGCGGGCGTCGAGGCCCTGCAGGATATTCATGTTGTAGGTTACGGCGACGTGCTGCCGCGGGTCCTGCGGGATGTGATAGTTCCACGCTGCCCAGGCCCGCTGCAGCGACGGCATCAGCGACGCGTCGGTGTGCAGGATTGCCTCGTTCGCCTGGTAGCGAATCGCGCCGAGCACTTCCTGTTCGGCCGGCGTCGGATCGCCGAGGAGCGAGAGCGCCTGGTCGGAGTGACACGCGAGGAACACGTAATCGAACCATTCCCGGCCGCCCGACGCCGAGTGGATCTCGATGCGGTCGTCGACCCGGCGGATAGACGTTACGGGGCTGTTCAGGCGGATTCGATCTTCATGGCCCGCCACCAGTTTCGAGACGTATTCCCGGGAGCCGCCCTCGATGACCCGCCATACCGGCCGGTCGTTGACCTGCAGCAGGCCGTGATTCTTGAAGAACCGGACCAGGAACTCGACCGGCATCTCCATGACGGCGCCCGGCTGGGCCGACCAGATGGCGGCGGCCATGGGCACCAGGTAATGGTCGATGAACTCCCGGCTGTAGTCGTTCTCGCGGAGATAGTCAGCCAGCGTCTGCTCCGGGCCCAGGTGCACTACGGAGGGTCGCGCGGTTTCGTTGAAACGCAGGATGTCGCGAAGCATTCGGTAGAAGGACGGCCGCAGCAGGTTGCGGCGCTGCGCGAACAGCCCGTTCAGCGACGAGCCGCAGTACTCGAGATCGCCGCTTTCTGCCTGCACGCTGAAGCTCATGTCGCTCGCCTGCGAAGCCTGGCCGATCTCGTCGAGCAACTGGATGAAATTCGGATAGGTACGGTCGTTGAACACGATAAAACCGGTATCGACCGCGATACGCCTCCCGTCCTCGAAGACATCGATCGTGTTGGTATGGCCGCCGACATGGCCGGCGGACTCGAAGACCGTGATGTCGTGTTTCTGCCGCAGCTTGTAAGCGGCGACGTTGCCTGCGATTCCCGTGCCGATGATTGCGATCTTCATGACGCTACCAACGCTGCGGCACCCGCCGGACCCTGGACGTGTCGTAGCCGAGCTCGCCGATGAAGGCGATCAGCTCGGCATACTCGTCGTCGGGCATCTCGGGCGTCCTGGCCATCAGCCAGACGAAGTCGCGCGCCTGCCGGCCGACGATCGTCGTCGTGTAGTCCTCGTCGAGATAGACGATGCGGTAGTCCGCCTTGATGGGCCAGATGAACCGCATGCCCCAGAGGGCGTTGCTCGTCTCGTCCTTGATGAAGCCTTTCGGGTTGTATTCCTTGAGCTTGCCGTCGAAGCTCTCGTCGCGGAACGTGAAGCTCGTCGCTATCGTGCCGTCGTCATTCAACGTGTAGGTCTCGACCGCATTGTGCGCGCCCTTTTCGAGGAAAGTCGGAATGTTCGCGATGACATACCAGGGGCCCATGAACCGGTCGATGTCGACGTAGTCTACGGTTTGCATTTCGGGGCCCCTGGTCGCGCAGCCGGCCAGCGCCAGGACGGCGGCAGAAATGACTACCGAACGCAGCGCACGCATCTCACGAGCGCTCGTATCGAATGATGTTGTCACCTTCTGCGACGGACTCGAGTGCCAGCCACTCGTCGTCGTTCGAGTACCAGAGCGTCAGGTCGACTTCGTAGGCCGTGAGCCGGTAACGGTTGGCGTTGACCGGCCGGCCCTTCACATCGAGCGTCTCGGTGCCGACCTTCTCGACCGTCACATCGACGTACTCGCCGGTCTGCGGGTTCAGCAGCCGCGGCTGCTCCAGGAACTCCGGGTTCCAGTAGGCAAAGGTCATCACGCACTCCGGCAGCTCGACAGGCTCGCTGCCCATTTCGACACGAAAACCGGAGTTCGTCTGCTCGCCCGAGACCTCGATCCGGTCACCGTTGGCGTTGGTCCTGGCGTCGAACTCCAGCAGGCAGTTGTCGGCCCAGCGTTCGGCGCTGCGGTGCTCGTACCTGTAGGCCGGGATGAACAGGATCCGGTAAACGAAGTTCGCCTCGCTCAGCACCTCGCGAACGCCGTTCGACTCCACGACCTCGAACGAGTGCTTGCCGACCCTCTTGTCGTTGAGAAAAACGTCGAACTCCAGGCGCGCGTCGTCGCCGGTGTTCGCCGATGCCGGTACCGAGAATGCCAGGGTGAAGAGCCCAAGCAAGAGCAACCCGGGAGATCTGCGTCTCATGACCTGCGCTCCCCGGTGGCGCGAACGAGACCTTCGTCAGCCGCGACCCAGTTGCGGCGCCGGCCGGGCATGCCGTCGAGCTGCTCGGACAGCCACATCAGGATCGGCATGATGACTGCCCAGCCGATCGCCAGAGCGATGAGCGCCGCGACCTGGTTGGTCAGCACGATGCCGCCGAGCGCCTGGCCGCCGAGGTAGGCCGCCGGTCCGCCGTAAGCGCCGAAAAAGGCCGCCAGGCGAGGCCTGCCGCGCAGCCAGCGCATCGACACGTTGAGCGTGGTGCCAAACAGCATCCACATCGTGATGATCCAGTAGGGCGCCAGGTAGCTGCTGATGAGGCCGGACTTGTAGGAGACCCAGCCGGCCGCGACCAGCGCGCTGTCGAAGGTTGCGCCGATCAATGCACAGCTGGCAATCAACAGGAACTCCTCGAACGGATAGCGGGCCGCGCGAAAGTGCAGGGCGAGCGCGATGGCTACTGTCAGGGGGCCGAGCCATGGCATCTGCTGGGCGCCGCCGATAACCGACGACAGCCACGCGACCTGGAAGACGACGAAATTGGTGAACATCAACATATCAGTGCCCTGCCTTTGTGAACAGGTAGTGGCCGACGTACCACTCGTGGCCCTCGTCATAGTCGAAAAGCTCGGCACAGGCCATGAAGAAGATACGCCAGCGTTGCCACCAGAGAGAGACGTTCTCCTCCCCGTAGCACTCCGCCAGCACGGGCTTGATGGCCGCTTCGCCGGCGTCCATCTTCCTGAGCCAGGCATTGCAGGTCTTCGCATAATGCTGACCGTTCCAGTGCCAGCGCTTCTCGATATTCAGGTTCCCGGGAAAGCGCAGCGGCAGGTCCGCACTCGGCATGATGCCGCCGCTGAAAAAATGGCGGCTCATCCAGTCGCTCGGGCCGTTATCGATGTACTCGTACGGCGTCGTGCGGTGGCAGAAGATGTGCATGAAGAACTTGCCCCCGGGTAACAGCCACTCGCTGATGCGCCGGAACAGCTCGCGGTAATTGCGCATGTGCTCGAACATCTCGACGGACACGACGCGGTCGAAGCGCCTGTCGGTCGTGAAGTCGTTCATGTCGCAGGAAATTACGTCGATATTCCGGATCCCGCGGGCCGCGGCTTGCGCCAGGATGAACTCGCGCTGTGACGTCGAGTTCGATACCGACGTCACCGAGGTGCTGGGGAAATGCTCGGCGATCCAGAGCGACAGTGATCCCCAGCCGCAGCCGAGGTCGAGCACCTGCATGCCGTCCTCGATCCCGGCCCGCTCAATGGTTTTCTCGAGGGCCGCCGCCTCTGCCTCGGACAGGTTCTTGACGTCGTTCGGCCAGTAGCAGCAGCTGTACTTCATGTGTTCGCCCATGACGTGGGTGAAGAACTCGGCGGGTACCTCGTAGTGCTGCTCGTTGGCCAGGTCGGGGACGAGAGCGACCGGCGACTCGTTCATCATCGTGACGAACCGGTTCGTTGTGGTGGCGGCAAAAGCCGCGTCACCCGAATGAATCTCCTTGCGCTTGGACTCGAGCAAGCGCCGGATGCCGGCACGGATTACGGTATCGGGCACGAGGCCCGACTCGGTCCAGCTGACGGCTTTTGCAGTGACAGCGCTCATTGCGAACTCCCTGAAACAGATGCCGTCAATATACAAAGGTGCCTGCGCGCTAGACAATGAGTGTTGGGGCTTTGTTACATTCCCTTACAACTTGTTGTATTTCGGGCTTCTATCATGGCGCTCCGGAAACAAATGAGACCCGATCTCATGAAGCCTGTCCTGATCTGGTTGCGGCGAAACCTGCGTCTCGCCGACAACGCACCGCTGATCGCGGCGACCGAAACCGGCCGTCCCGTGATCCCCGTCTACATCCGCTCGGGGCACGATGCCGGGGGCGCCAGCGCGTGGTGGCTGCATCACAGCCTTGCCGGTCTCGATGCCGACCTGCGCGAGCGGGGCTCGCGGCTGGTCATCCGCACGGGCGACGCCGCGCCGGCGATCGCCGAACTCGTAAGGGAAACGGGCGCCGACGCAGTCTTTTTTGCTCGGCGCTACGAGCCGGCCTGCCGGGACGAGGAGCGATCGCTCGAGGACTCGCTGGGCGATCAGCTCGACCTGCAGGGGTTCGACGACAGCCTGCTCAGTCATCCAAACGCGGTCATGACCCAGGGCGGCTCGCCCTTCAAGGTTTTTACGCCATTCTGGAAGGCGTCGAGTCGCCTCGGCGAACCGCCGGCTCCCGCGCCGGCACCCGCCTCGATCAGGCCCCCGCCCGACCCGCCCCCCTCGGTGCCACTGGACGAGCTCGGGCTGTTGCCAACGGCCCCGGACTGGACTGGCGGTCTCAAGCGTAACTGGAAGCCCGGCGAAGCGGGCGCGCTGGAGCGTCTCGACGCCCTTGACCCTGTACTGGAGCTCTACGGCGACCACAGGGACCGGCCCGACATGGACGCGACCTCGCGCCTGTCGCCGCACCTGCACTTCGGCGAGATCAGCGTCCGCCAGCTCTGGCACACCGTGCGCGCCATGGAGGCCCGCCTCTCGGCAACCAGGGGCGCCGAAATGCTGTTGCGGCAGCTGTACTGGCGCGACTTCAGCGCCTACCTGCTGTATCACTTCCCGTCGCTGCCCGAACGGCCGCTGCGCAGCGAGTTCGAACAATTCCCGTGGGTGGACGACGATGAAGCTTTGCGGGCCTGGCAAACAGGAATGACCGGCTACCCGATCGTCGACGCCGGCATGCGGCAGCTCTGGGAGACCGGCTGGATGCACAACCGCGTGCGCATGATCGTGGCTTCCTTTCTCGTCAAGGACCTGCTGATCCCCTGGCAGCGGGGCGCCGACTGGTTCCTCGATACGCTGGTCGACGCCGACCTCGCCAATAATTCTGCGAGCTGGCAATGGGTCGCGGGCTGCGGCACCGATGCGGCGCCCTACTTCCGGATCTTCAACCCGGTGCTGCAGGGCCAGAAGTTCGACCCCCAGGGCGCCTACGTGCGCCGCTTCATACCCGAGATCGCCGAGTTACCGGATCACCATGTTCACGAGCCGTGGAAAGCGCCGGCCGAGGTGCTGCAGGCCGCGGGGCTCACGCTCGGCGAGCAATACCCGGCGCCTATCGTCGATCACGGTGCCGCGCGCGATGCAGCGCTCGAAGCCTATCAGGCAGTCCGCGGCAGTCGTGCCTCGAAGGTCGCGCCCGGGGATTCCTGATCCACGAGACGCAGCGTACCGCGGTGCGCCTTGGCGACGAGGGTCGCCAGGTAGAGTCCCAGGCCAGTACCGCCGGAGTCCCGCGTGCGTGACGGGTCGCTGCGGTAGAAGGGCTCGCCCAGGTGTGCCGCCTGGTTGGCCGACAAGCCGGGGCCGTTGTCCGCAACCCGAAACACGAGCTCGTCGCCCTCGGGCCTGAACGACAGGCGCACCGGGCCGTCCTCGGGTTCCGAGTACCGCAGCGCATTGCTCAGAAGGTTCTTCAACAGCAGCGTAACCCTCGCCTCGTCGAGGCTGGCGACGAAGGGCTCGTCGGGCAAGCTAATCTCGATCCGGCCGCGGTCGCGTGCGAAGAAATCGTCGAGGAGTTCGCTCACCAGGTCTTGAACCCTGACGTCGGTCCGGTTCAGCCGGGCGTGCCGGCCGCTCAGGCGCTCGGCCTCGAGCAGCGACGCGACGATCTTCTCCATTTCCGTGATCTCGGCCTTCATGCTCGCGGAGTTCTCGTCGTCGTCGATGAATTCGAGCATCAGGCGCATGCGCGATAAAGGTGTGCGCAGCTCGTGGCTGATGCCGAGCAGCAGCGCCCGCTTGGCATCGAGCATGCTCTTGACGTCCCCGGCGAGCTGGTTGATGTCGTTGGCAAGGTCCCCAAGCTGGTCGCGGCGAATGTTGTCGATGTGGTAATCAAACTGGCCGTGGCCGATGCTTGCCGCACCCTGCCGAATGGCGCGTATCGGGCGAAACAGCCACTGCAC
>JBFFSI010000082.1:0-11070 GCA_041572475.1 Woeseiaceae bacterium | reverse complement strand
TTGTCCAAACGCATCGGAATTCCTCGAATTCACCGCCCCGCAGGGCGAAAACTGTTGCAGAAATGACGTCAGGCGCCTGGTTTTCAAGGGGATTTGTGGAAAACGAAACTCAGCATCCGCCCCGTCTCGCCGTCACGCCGGTAGGAGTAAAACCGCCCCGTATCGGCGTAGGTACACAGCCCACCGCCGTAGATGGCCGAGACGCCGGCCGCTTGCAGCCGGGCCCTCGCGAGGCCGTACAGGTCGGCCTGCAGCCGGCCCCGCTCATTGGGCACGAACAGGCCCTCGATCTCGCCCCAGGTGCCGAAGCGCTCGCGAACCTCCGGGCCGACCTCGAACGCGGCCTGGGAGATTGCCGGGCCGAACCAGGCGAGCAGCTCGCCGGCAGGCGTGCCTAGCGCCGCCAGGGTTGCCTCGACGACCCCGCCGGCCAGCCCGCGCCAGCCGGCGTGAATCGCCGCGAATTCGGCGCCGTCGCGCGCGCACAGCAGGATCGGCAGGCAGTCCGCCGTGCGCACCACGCAGATGTCGCCCGCACGATCGCTGATGACCGCATCGGCCTCGGGCGGGCCGGCCGCAAAGTCCTCCGTCCCGAGACGGACGACCCGGTTGCCGTGCACCTGTCTCACGAACTGCGGCTCCGCGGGCAGTGTGAAGCGGCTGTCGCGCAGGGTCGTGCCGGCAATGATGCGCGGCGGCGCCGGCCAGTCGGCCGGGATGTACGCGGCCGCCGTCACGGCCGGTCCTCCCGGAGCGCTGCGAGCAGTTGCTCGAGATCCGCAGGCAAAGGCGCCTGCAAGGCCATCGGCTCACGCGACAGGGGATGCTCCAGCCGCAACTCCGACGCGTGCAGGGCCTGGCGCCGGAATCGGCGCAAAGCTTCGACCAGGTGCTCTCCGGCGCCCGCCGGCAGCGCCAGCCGACCGCCGTAGGCCGGGTCGCCGACCAGTGCGTGACGCCGGTAGGCGAAGTGCACGCGTATCTGGTGCGTCCTGCCGGTCTCGAGCCTCACCCTTACCAGGGTGTGCGCAGCGAAGCGCTCGAGCACCGTGTAGTGGGTGATGGCCGGCTTGCCGTCGTCGCGAACGCACATGCGCCTGCGATCGACGCGGTGCCGGCCGAGGGGTGCGTCGATCGTACCGCCACCTGTGAGTACGCCGGTGCAGACCGCAAGGTAGATGCGTGATATATCGCGGGCCGCGAGCAGCCTGACCAGCTCGGTGTGGGCCTCCAGCGTCTTGCCGATGAGCAGCAGGCCGCTCGTCTCCTTGTCGAGCCGGTGGATGATGCCGGCTCTCGGCAGCGCCTCGAGCGCAGGTGCGTGATGCAGCAGCCCGTTCATCAGCGTGCCTGCCGGGTTGCCAGCGCCGGGGTGGACCACCAGGCCTGCCGGCTTGTTGATGACCAGCAGGTCGTCATCTTCATAGACGACGTCGAGCTCCAGGCGCTCCGGCCGCGCGCCCACTACCGGCTCCGTCGTTGCCGTCAGTATTACGGTCTCCCCGCCGTGGACGGCGTCCCGCGGCCTCGGCTGTCCGCCATCGACACTGATCGCACCGTCAAGGAGCCACGCCTTGAGCCGGCTGCGGGAATATTCGGGAAACAAGCGGGCCAGCGCCTGGTCCAAGCGTTGGCCGGCCAGCTCCGGGGGGATCGTCCTGGTGAAAGTATCTTCGCTCATAGATGGCTCAAGTCTACGGTATACTCGCCGCCTTGGCCGAGCCCGGCATGCTCCCGGCGCCGCAAACAGTCCGGCTTTGAACACAGCAATATGAACAACAGACCCTTTACTCGCCGCCCGCATCGCGGCCTCGTGACCCGCACGCTGCCAGCAGCCCTTGCGGCGCTGCTGGCGTTGCTTGCCGGCTGCGCCGGTAACGACGAGCAGGAAAACGCCGTCGACAACCTGCAGGAGGCCTACGACTCGGCGCAGCTTGCCGTCCGTCGCCAGAACTACGGCCGCGGCATCGCGATTTTCGAGGCGATCCAGGCGCGCTACCCGTTCTCCGACCTGAGCCGGCAGGTGCAGCTCGACCTGATTCACGCCTATTACAAGGCGGGACAAAAGGAACAGGCCGTCGAGGCAGCGGATACGTTCATCCGCGAGAACCCGATTCATCCGCGCGTGGACTACGCCCTGTACATCAAGGGCCTCGCCTATTTCGAGTCGGAGGCAGGCTGGATTGAACGCCGTTTCAGGCGGGACATCACCAGGCGGCCCCCCGAGGATGTCGAGGAATGCTACTCGACCTTGCGCCGTCTCGTGGAGCGGTACCCGGCGAGCGAGTACGCCCCGGATGCGCGCCAGCGGCTCTTGTTCCTGAAAAACCGGATGGCGGCTCATGAAAATCATGTCGCCGACTATTACCTGCGCCGTGGCGCCTACGTCGCCGCGCTCAACCGGGCCAAAGGGGCGCTCGAGGACTACAACGGTGCGCCGGGTAACAAGGAGTCTTTGCGCATCATGGCCGAAGCCTACGAGCGCCTGGGTATGGCGGATCTTGCGGCGGATACGCGCCGCGTCCTCGACCTGAACTACCCGGGCGAAGGCTAGCCCGGAGAGCGGTAGCCCGATGTGATCGGGTAACGCCAGTCGCGGCCGAACGCGCGGCGGCTTATCCGGATGCCTGGCGGCGCCTGCCGCCGCTTGTACTCGTTGCGGCGCACCATCTCGAGTACCTGGATAACCGTGTCACGGTCGAAGCCCCGCGCAGCGATCTCATCGACGGACAGATCCTGCTCGATGAAGAATTCGAGGATGGGATCGAGGGTGTCGTAAGGCGGGAGAGAATCGCTGTCCTTCTGACCCGGGCGCAGCTCCGCTGATGGCTCGCGCGTCAGGATACGCTCGGGGATAGCCGCAGCTTTCGTATTGCGATAACGCGCCAGCCGGTAAACGAGTGACTTGCTGCAATCCTTGATCGGCGCGAAGCCGCCAGCCATATCGCCGTAAAGGGTGGCGTATCCGACCGCCATCTCGCTCTTGTTGCCCGTCGTCAGCAGCATCCAGCCGGTCTTGTTCGAGATCGCCATCAGCAGCTGGCCCCGGCAGCGCGCCTGGATGTTTTCCTCGGTGACGTCCTCCTCGAGACCCTCGAAGACCGGCGCCAGCTGGCCGATCGTCGCGTCGTATATCGGGGCGATCGGAATCACGTCGTAGCGCACGCCCAGGAGTTTCGCCTGCTGCCGCGCATCCTCCTGGCTCATGGCGGAGGTGTACGTGAAGGGCATCATCACCGCCCGGACCCGCTCCGGGCCGAGTGCGTCGCAAGCGACGGCGAGGACCAGCCCCGAATCGATGCCGCCGGACAGGCCAATCACTACACCCGGGAAACCGTGCTTGTCGACGTAGTCGCGCGTGCCCGTCAGCAGCGCGTTGTAGACGCTCTCCTCCAGCGACAGGTGACAGGCGACCGGGCCGCTGCCGGTATCGACGCCGCCCGCCTCGCCACGCAGCGTTACCGGGTAGAGACCCTCTTCGAATGCCGGCGCCCGAAACGTGATCTTGCCCGCGGCGTCCGTGACGAACGAGCCGCCGTCGAATACCAGCTCGTCCTGCCCGCCAACCATGTTGAGGTAGATGACCGGTATGCCGGCTTCGCCGGCGCGTTTCCGCACCTCCTCCTCCCGGTTCAGCTGGCTCCCGGTATCATAGGGCGACCCGTTGATCGCGATCACGCATTCTGCCCCGGCGCTTCGTGCCTTGGCGATAGGCCCGCTCTGCCAGACATCCTCGCAAATCGTCAGCCCGACCCGGATTCCCTTCAGGCTGAAGACCGCCGCCCTGGTCCCGGCCGTGAAATACCGCCGCTCGTCGAAGACGCGGTAATTCGGCAGTAGGTGCTTGCGGTACCGACACAGTTCCTTGCCGTCGGCGAAGACCGCACAGCTGTTGTAGATCGCGTCACCGTCATACTCCGGGAAACCGACGAGTACGGCGATGCCCCGAACGCCACCGCGAATCTCGGCGAGCGCCTCTTCGGTTCGTTGGCGAAAGCCGCCGTGAAAAAGCAGGTCCTCCGGCGGGTAACCACAGACGCTGAGTTCGGGAAAAACGACGAGGTCGGCGCCGAATTCGTCCCTGGCGCGGGTCGCGGACTCCAGGATCCTTGCGGTGTTGCCCCGCACCGCCCCGACCGCGAGGTCTAACTGTGCAAGTACGAGCTTGAGCGCTTTATCCATCGCCTTGAGGCGCCTCCCGGCGCGGCTAGCCGCCAAGCACCTCCAGCATCATGTTGCCGAGCTCGGCGGGAGAACGAACGGTTGCCACGCCCGCCGCATCGAGCGCCCTGAACTTGTCGTCGGCTGTGCCCTTGCCGCCTGCGACGATGGCGCCGGCGTGTCCCATGCGCTTGCCGGGCGGCGCGGTCACGCCGGCAATGTACGCCACGACCGGCTTGGAGACCTCGGACTGGATGTACTCCGCGGCCGCCTCCTCGTCGGTGCCCCCGATCTCGCCGACCATGATGATCCCGTCGGTGGCAGGGTCGGCCTCGAACAGCGCCAGGCAAGCGATGAAGTCCATGCCTCGCACCGGGTCGCCACCGATGCCGATGCACGTGGTCTGCCCCAGGTCATTGACCGTTGTCTGGTAAACCGCTTCGTAGGTGAGCGTACCGGAGCGGGACACGACGCCGACGCACCCGGCCTTGTGGATGAAGCCGGGCATGATGCCGATCTTGCACTCCCCGGGCGTGATGATGCCCGGGCAGTTCGGACCGATCAGGCGGCAGTCATAATCGCGCAGGGCCGACTTGACCTTGACCATGTCGGCAACCGGGATCCCCTCGGTGATGCAGACCGCGAGCTTGACGCCCGCGTCGGCCGCCTCGAGGATCGCATCGGCCGCAAACGCGGGCGGCACGTAGATCATGCTGACGTCTGCGCCCGTATCGCCGACGGCGTCACGCACCGTGTTGTACACGGGCACACCGAGATGCGCCTGCCCGCCGCGGCCGGGGGTCACACCGGCGACGACGTTGGTGCCGTACTTGATGCATTGCTCGGTGTGAAAGGTGCCCTGGCTGCCGGTGATGCCCTGGCAAACGATCTTGCTGTTCTTGTCTACGAGGATGCTCATATGGTTCCGTTCCGCTGCGTCGTCGCGGCCAGGGGCCGCCCTTACGAAGCCTTGTCTCCTTTATCAGGCCGCCGCCGCGACCACCTTTTTCGCCGCGTCGGTCAGGTCGTCGGCAGCGATGATGTCCAGCCCGCTGGACCCGAGCAGCTCGCGCCCCTTGTCGACGTTGGTGCCTTCGAGGCGCACGACGACAGGTACTTCGACACCCACCTCGCGCACCGCCGCGATGATGCCTTCGGCGATCAGGTCGCAGCGCACGATGCCGCCGAATATATTGACGAGGATTGCGCCGACGTTCTTGTTGGCAAGGATCAGCTTGAAGGCCTCCTCGACCCGTTCCTTGGTCGCACCGCCGCCCACATCGAGGAAGTTGGCCGGGTCGCCGCCGTGCAGCTTGATCAGGTCCATCGTGGCCATAGCCAGGCCGGCGCCGTTCACCATGCAGGCAATGTCGCCCTCGAGCGAGACGTAATTGAGATCGTGCTCCGCCGCCTCGCGCTCCATCGGGTCTTCCTGCGAGGTGTCGCGCATCTCGAGCAACCGGGGCTGCCGGAACAGGGCGCTGCTGTCGATATTGATTTTCGCGTCGAGCGCAACGACATCCCCGGCCTTCGTCGTGATCAGCGGGTTGATTTCGACGAGGCTCGCATCGCAGTCCTGGTAGAGCCGGTACAGGCGCTTGACGAGGTCGCCGAACTGCCGCATCTGCTGCTTGTCGAGCTCGAGGCCGAAGGCCAGTTGCCTCGCCTGGTAGTCCTGCAGCCCGGCATCCGGCGCCACGGAGACCGTGAAGATCTTCTCGGGCGTCTCGGCGGCGACCTTCTCGATATCCATGCCACCGGCAGCCGACGCGATAAACGCGACGCGGCTGACTTCGCGATCGACGAGCATGGACAGGTACAGCTCGCGGTCGATATCCGAACCGGACTCCACGTAGACGACGTTCACTGGCAGACCGTCAGGGCCCGACTGGTGCGTGGCCAGGCGCGTGCCGAGCATGGCCTCGGCATACTGCCTGACTTCCTCGGCGCTGCGTGCCAGCTTGACGCCGCCAGCCTTGCCGCGCCCGCCCGCGTGGACCTGGGCTTTGACCACCCAGAGCTCGCCGCCGAGCTCTTCGGCGGCCGCAACCGCCGCGTCGGGCGTTTCGGCAGGTATGCCTCGCGGTACAGGAATGCCGTAATCGGCGAACAATCGTTTCGATTGGTATTCGTGGAGATTCATGAAAGACGCTTCGTTCGGCGTGCGCAGGGGCACTCAGACTGCGGCGTATTTTGGAACAAAGCTGGAAGCGACGCAAAGCAAATCGGGGACAGTTTGGGCACAATACCCGGATGGATGCAGCAAACCAGGACAGTTTCGGCCGTCAGACCCTCAGGATGAGCCGCCAGGCCCTCCTGCAGCGTGCGGCCGAGGAGCCCGACCTGACGTGGCGCGTGCTGGCCACGCTCAACGCGTTTCGTGTCCTGATTGCCGTCGCGCTGCTGGCGCTGTTCTTCGCGGGCGACGAGTCGAGGATCTTCGGCGACAGGTACCCCACCCTGTTCCTGGTCACCGCCGGGAGCTACTGCGCGTTTGCGGTGCTGGCCGCGATTACGCTGCACCTGCGCTGGGTCGCCGCGAGCTTCCAGTCGGTCGTCCAGTCCGTCGTCGACATCGCCGCGGTCGTGATACTGATGCATGCCAGCGGTGGCATCGAGAGCGGCCTCGGCGGCCTGCTCGTCGTCTTCATCGGCGCCGGCAGCCTGGTCCTGCCGCTGCAGTTCCCGACCGTGCTCGCATCGCTCGCCACCTTCGCGATCCTCGGCGAGCAGGCATTTTCACAGCTCGGCGACGGCCCGGCGGCGGTCAACTACCCGGCCGCCGGCCTGCTGAGCGCCATCATTTTCGCGATGGCGCTGGCCACCCGCCCCCTCGGCCGTCGCATCCAGGCGAGCGAGGCGCTGGCCCTGCAGCGCGGCGTCGACCTCCGGAATCTCTCCGAACTCAACGAATACATCGTCCAGCACCTGCGGGAGAGCATCCTCGTCGTCGATGCGGATAACCGCGTGCGCCTCAGCAACGCCTCGGCCGCCCAGCTGCTCGGTGCGACACAGCAAGTGGGCGACCGGCCGCTGCACAGCGTATTCGAACCACTGGCCGACTACCTCCTCAGCTGGCGCACGGATCCCGGCCTGTCGGCTCACCCGGAGTTTGCCGTGGTGACCGCGGGCAACAGCCTGAGGGTGACTGCGCACCTCGCCCCACTTGCCAAGGACGGCGAGCGCAGGGGCCCGGTACTCGTGTTCCTCGAGGACGCGAGCCTGATGAACGAGCGCGTGCAGCAATCCAAGCTCGCGTCCCTGGGCCGCCTGAGTGCGAGCATCGCCCACGAGATCCGCAACCCGGTCGGCGCCATGAGCCATGCGGCCCAGCTGCTCGCGGAATCAGCGGGGCTGTCGACTGACGACAAGCGCCTGACCGAGATCATTCAGTCGCATTCCGATCGAGTGAGCCACATCATCGACAATATCCTGCAGCTCTCCCGCCGCGAATCCGGGCAGCCAGAGCGCCTGGGCGTCGGCCCGTGGCTCCGCGATTTCGCGCAGGAGTTCGTCCGTACCCTGGAACTGCAGGAAGGCGAGCTGACCATTCACGACCTGCCGGAGGACCTCGAGGTGCGCATGGACCGGAGCCACCTTCGCCAGGTGCTCTGGAATCTCTGCGACAACGCCGTCAAGTATGCGAGCGAGACCGGCGGCATCCTCGTCGAACTGCAGGCCGGGCGCCTGTCCGGGCAGGGTCGGCCGTACATCGAAGTGCTGGATCACGGGCTCGGCGTCGACAGCGCAACCGCCGAGAAGATGTTCGAACCGTTCTACACGGAGCGCTCGGGCGGCACCGGGCTCGGCCTGTACATTTCCCGGGAACTCTGTGAGCTGAACCGGGCCACGCTGCTCTACCTTGACCGCCCCGGCGGTGGCAGTATCTTCCGTATCGTATTCGCCGATCCTGATCGATGGGAAACGGGTTAAACCATGGCGCAACCGCTAGCACTGGTCATTGACGACGAGCCGGATATCTGCGAGCTGCTGACACTGACGCTCGGCCGTATGGACATCGATACCCGGACGGCCAACGACGTGGCGAGCGCGAAGTCCCTGCTCGGCTCCACACGCTTCGACCTGTGCCTGACCGACATGCGCCTGCCCGATGGCAACGGCCTCGAGCTGGTCGAATGGATGCAATCGAACGCCGCCGATGTTCCCGTCGCCGTAATCACGGCGCACGGCAACGTCGAGACGGCCGTACAGGCGCTCAAGCTCGGCGCGTTCGACTTCATCTCCAAGCCGCTGGATCTCAATAACCTCCACAACATCGTCGAGAACGCCCTTCGCGTCGAGCGCAACAAGCAGGCCAGGGGCTCCGGCCTGATCGGCGAATCGCCCCCGATGCAGGAACTCCGGGAGATGGTCAACAAGGTCGCCCAGTCGCAGGCCCCGGTGCACATCTCCGGGGAATCCGGCACCGGCAAGGAACTCGTTGCGCGACTGATCCACGACAGTGGCCCCCGCGCGGTCGGACCATTCGTGCCCGTCAACTGCGGCGCCATCCCGTCCGAGCTCATGGAAAGCGAGTTCTTCGGGCATCGCAAGGGCAGCTTCACGGGGGCAGTCAGCGACAAGGTGGGCCTGGTGCAGAGCGCCAACGGCGGCACCCTGTTCCTGGACGAGATCGCGGACCTGCCGCTGCCGATGCAGGTCAAGCTGCTCCGGGTGATCCAGGAGAAGACGGTGCGGCCGGTCGGCGCCTCGGCCGAGGAGTCCGCCGACGCCCGTATCCTCTCCGCCACCCACAAGGATCTCGGCAAGATGGTTGCCGCCGGCGAATTCCGGGAAGACCTCTATTACCGTATCAATGTCATCGAACTGCCGGTGCCGGCCCTCCGGGACCGCGGCGACGACGTGCTGGGCCTGGCCGAGCACATCCTCGCAAGGCTCGGCGCCGATGCGGTACTTGACGCCTCGGCCCGCAGCGCCCTGCTCGCCTACGGTTTTCCGGGCAACGTGCGTGAGCTGGAGAACATGCTCGAACGTGCGGTGACGCTCTGTAGCTCCGGGACCATCGGCGAGGTCGACCTCAATCTGCGAGCAGCGCTGGTCGCGGGCGAGGACAGCGGCAAGCACACGGCGACCGACCTCAGCAACCAGGTCGAAGACGTGCAGCGGCAGGCCATTGTCGAAGCCCTCGAGAAGACCCGTTACAACAAGACCGCGGCCGCCAAGCTGCTCGGCTTGACGTTCCGGCAGCTGCGCTACCGCATCAAGAAGCTCGGCATCGAGTGAGCCATACGCAAAGCTGTCATAAGCGGCGTCGGCTTTTGCCAACGCGGCTGACAGGAATTGTCAATTTGTGACAATCGCTGGCCACCCGGCCCGTTCCCGGCGGCTTCTCCCGGCCCGGGGCAGGCCGACGAAAACAGCAATAACCTGTTTTAAGTCATACACTTAAGAAATGACTCTCGAAGTTGGCATGGGGCTTGCTTTCTACTGGGTACGGGCTTTAATGCCGTTTTGACACACTCGTTTTTCATGGAGAGAAAGCAATGAAGAAGCAACAAGGTTTTACGCTTATCGAACTGATGATCGTTGTCGCGATCATCGGCATCCTGGCCGCCATCGCTATCCCGGCTTACCAGGACTACACGATCCGCGCCCAGGTATCTGAGGGCCTGAACCTCGCCGCCGGCGCCAAGGCTGCCGTCACGGAGTACTACCAGGACCGCGGCGTGTTCCCGAGCACTAATGTTCTCGCCGGTTTGTCGGCCGCTACCACGATCACCGGTAACTACGTCTCCGGCGTCAACGTCTCGGGTCTTGGCGTGATCACGGTTTCGTACTCTTCGGCCCTTCCGTTTCAAGCCAACAACGCGATCAACGGCGCATCCCTGACGCTGACGCCTGGCGATAACGGCGGTTCGGTCGACTGGGACTGTAATGCTGGCGCTGTCCTTCTGCCGAAGTGGCTGCCGGCGGCTTGCCGCTAAGCCCAGGCTTGCAGGCCGATACGGCCTGATTATGGAAGCAAGAGAACCCCGGCCTCGCCCGGGGTTCTTTTTTCCCGCCACACGAGAAAGTGTGACGAAACGCACGATTTCAACACCGCGAAAATCACCGGCAGCTGACTCGGCTACAATAGGAACCGCTGGACAGGAAAACGATACGATGGCTGACCGGATTCATAAACGCATGGCAGGCTTCACGCTGATCGAGCTGATGATCGTCGTGGCCATCATCGGGATCCTCGCGAGCCTCGCGGTTTCCGCCTACCAGACCTACACCGTGCGCGCCCAGGTTGCCGAAGGACTGAACATGGCCGCCGGGGCCAAGGTTCCGATCGCCGACGCGTACACGCAAAACGGCGTCGCCCCGGCCACGCGGGTCGAGGCCGGCATGTCCCCCAACGCGACCGACACGTCCGGGAGCTATGTCAGCGGTGTCGCGATCGTCGACGGCCGTATCGACGTTAGTTTCGGCGGGCCCCGGGCTCACCAGGACATCGTTGGCCAGACGCTGTCGGTTACGCCGTACCAGACCGCGGGTAACGCCATATCCTGGCGTTGCGGCAACTCGGCGGCGCCGGCCGGAGCCCTCCTGAACGGCGGCGCCGGCCACCAGGCGCCCACCATCGACAACCGTTACCTGCCCGCCGCCTGCCGGCCCTGAAGCCGCGCGAAAGACGCACAACCATGCGATTTCCGGCGATTTTCGCCGTTCTGGAACGTTTGACTTAATCAATTTCCCGATTGTGTGAACCCACGCACAAAATCGAGTTGATCCGGGGACTTGGATCAGTAAGACTGTGATGCCCGAAAACACGATTGGGCAGCACCAACACTATGGCAGTATCGGCGACACAAAGCGTCCTGGCAGGCCTGCCCCGCCGGCTGGTCCAGGACGGCCTGATCAGCGAGGCGCAGCTTCTCGAGGCCACCGATGCGGCGAAGAAGG
>JBFFSI010000081.1:0-11099 GCA_041572475.1 Woeseiaceae bacterium | reverse complement strand
CGCGCTGCGGGCTGCCTGCGACGACTTTGTCGCCGAGCACGACGGGGCCTGGCTGCACGACTACGCCCTGTATCGCATCCTGAAGGCCCAGCACGGCGAGAAGCCCTGGCCCGACTGGGACCCGAAGTACGTGCACCGCGACGCCGCAGCGCTCGCCGAACTCGAAGAGTTTGCAGGCGCCGAGATCGCCGACATCAAGGTCCTGCAGTTCCTGTTCCACTATCAGTGGCGGCAGCTTCGCGAACATGCTCACAGCAAGGGCATACGCCTGTTCGGCGACATGCCGATCTATATCGCGCTCGACAGCGCGGATGCATGGGCGCGCCCGGACATCCTGATGATAGACCGCGACGGCCACCCCGAAGCCGTTGCGGGCGTACCGCCTGACTATTTCTCCGAGGATGGGCAGCTATGGGGCAACCCGCTGTATGACTGGGAAGGGCACGCGCGGAATCAATACAGCTGGTGGGTCGACCGCATGCGCTCGGCCACCGAGCTAGCGGACATCGTCCGCATCGACCACTTCCGGGGCTTCGAGGCTTACTGGTCGGTGCCGGCCGATGCCGCGACAGCGAGGAATGGCGCCTGGGTGAGCGGTCCCGGCGACTCGCTCTTCGAGGCCATGCGCGATGCGCTGGGCAACCTGCCCATCGTCGCGGAAAACCTCGGCGTGATCACGCCGGACGTGGAGGCGCTGCGGGAGCGCCACGACATGCCCGGCATGGTCGTGCTGCAGTTCGACGTCGCCGACGAGGATTTCGAGCTCTACAGCGTCGAGGAGAACTGTGTCGTCTATACCGGTACCCACGACAACGACACGACGGTCGGCTGGTTCAGGGGCAGCCCGGGCGACATACGCCCGGCTGACGAGATCGAGGCGACCCGGGAGGCCGCCCTGCAGATAACAGGCGGCACGCCGGAAACCATCCACGACGACATGATCCGGGCAGCGTTCTCCACGGATGCGCGCCTGGCCATCGCACCGCTCCAGGATTACCTCGGCCTCGGCTCCGAGGCACGCATCAACGTCCCGGGCACGACGGGCAATAACTGGCGCTGGCGCGTTCGGGTCGGGCAATTATCCGACGAGTTCTGCGCTCATGTCGCAGGCCTCGTGAGCGAGTCCGGGCGCGCACTACAGAATTGAAGCACAAGGATTTTTCCCAGATTTGGCGCCCGGTCTCGCCGCAACTCTGGCAAACTTGGTGCAGGTGGAAGGAATCCACCGGGGAAATACACCATGACCGACCAGAAAATCACTGCCGATGCGCGTTTTGTCAGCCGGCTGACGCGCGAGACCTTTGCGCTCATCCTTGCCGGGGGCCAGGGCTCGCGGCTTTACGAACTGACGAACTGGCGGGCGAAGCCCGCACTCTATTTCGGCGGCAAGTTCCGCATCATCGATTTTCCGCTATCGAACTGCCTGAACTCGGGCATCCGCCGCATCGGCGTGCTGACGCAGTACAAGGCGCATTCCCTGATCCGGCACCTGGTGCGGGGCTGGTCCTGGTTCCAGGGGGGAGCCGGTGACAAGGAGTTCGTCGAGATCCTGCCGGCCTCCCAGCGGGTGGGCGGTGAGTGGTATCGCGGCACCGCGGACGCCGTGTACCAGAATCTCGACATTATCCGCTCGCAGGACCCGCGTTTCGTGCTCATCCTGTCCGGCGATCACATCTACAAGATGGACTACGGCCCCTTCCTCGCCGCGCACGCGGCCTCGGGCGCGGACATGACCATCTGCTGCATCGAGGTGCCGCTCGAGGAAGCCGCCGGCCAGTTCGGCGTAATGACCGTCGACGAGTCGGGGCGCATCATCGGCTTCGACGAGAAACCGGAGAAACCCAACCCGGTGCCGGGCAAGCCCGACGTCTGCCTGGCATCGATGGGCAATTACCTGTTCAACACCCAGTTTCTTTACGAGCAGGTCATCAGGGATGCCGACACGCCGGGCACGCAGCACGACTTCGGCAAGAACGTGATTCCGCGGATCATTACCGATCACCAGGTCTACGCCTACTCGTTCAAGGACCCGGCGACGGGCGAGCAGGCCTACTGGCGCGACGTCGGCACGCTCAAGGCGTTCTGGGAAGCCAACATGGAACTCGCCTCCGTGTCGCCGCAGCTGAACCTCTACGACAAGTCATGGCCGATCTTCACGCACCAGGCACAAGTACCGCCCGCGAAGTTCGTGTTCGACGAACCGGGTGGTCGCGTGGGCACGGCGATCCAGTCCGTGGTCTCGGGCGGCTGCGTCGTCTCCGGCGCACAGGTCCGCAACTCGCTGCTGTTTTTGGACGTCAAGGTGCATTCTTACAGCACGGTCGAGGATTCGGTCATCCTTCCCGAGGTGGATATCGGTCGCAATTGCCAGATCAAGCGCGCGATCATCGACCGTGGCGCGATCATCGAATCCGGCACGAGTATCGGCCTCGACCACGACGCCGATCTGGAACGCGGCTTCAGGGTCACGGAATCCGGCCTGACGCTCGTCACGGCGGAAATGCTCGGGCAGCATCTGCATTTCACGCGCTGACGCAGGACTCGCACCATCGCTAAGCAGCACGTCATTTTCCTCGCGGCCGAGAACGGCGCATTGCAAGGCGGACAGGTCGGCGGCGTCGGCGACGTCATGCGCGACCTGCCGGCCGCGCTCGCCGGGGCCGGCTGGCAGGCGACCGTTGTCACGCCGTCTTACGGCATGTTCCACAAACTGCCCGGGGCCAGGCACGTCGGCAGCGTTGACGTCGCCTTCAACGGCGAGACGGCGGCTGTCGACGTCTTCGAGGCTGTGGGCCTGCACGACGAAGTGCGCAACGTGGTGTTCGAGCACTCGCTGTTCTCGCCGCAGGGCCCGGGCCGGATCTACTGCGACGATGAGCCGGCGCGCCCGTTTGCCACCGACGCAAGCAAGTTCGCCTTCTTCGCGGCGGCTGCGGCGACCTGGATCGAGCAACTGGAAGAGTTGCCGCAGGTGGTCCACCTGCACGACTGGCACGCCGCCACCTACCCGGTGCTGAGCCACTTCGATGCCCGCTTCGAGCGGCTGCGAGGTATCCGCACGGTCTTCACGATCCATAACCTCTCGTACCAGGGCATCCGGCCAATCAGCGATGACCCCTCCTCGCTCGAGACCTGGTTTCCGGAGCTGCGCTACACCCATTCGAGCATCCGCGACCCGCATCTCGCGCACTGCTACAACCCGATGGCCGCAGCGATCCGGCTCGCCGACAAGGTCAGCACCGTGTCACCGACCTACGCCAGCGAGATCTGCCGCCAGAGCAACCACGACATGGGCTTCATCGGCGGCGAGGGACTCGAGGCCGAGCTGGCAAATGCGCTGGAGGCCGGCCGCCTGGTGGGCATCCTCAATGGTTGTGTCTACAAGCGCCCGGGCGGGCGCCGGCCGGGCTGGCAGCGCATTCTCAACCTCGCCACCGAACAGGTCGACGCCTGGCTCAGGAACTATCCCGCTTCGCGTTTTCACGCGATCGCAAAGGCGCGCCTTGAAACGCTGCCGCGGCGCCGGCCCCGGCATGTGCTCACGAGCGTCGGCCGCCTGGTGCGGCAGAAGGCAAGCCTGATGCTGGAGCCCCTGCACGACGGGCGCCCGGCACTCGAGCACGTGCTCGAAGAGATCGGCCGCCAGGGCGTCCTGATTCTGCTTGGCAGCGGCGAGGCCGAATACGAGAACCGCATGGCGCATATCGCCGAGCGGGCGGACAACCTGCTGTTCCTGTGCGGCTACTCGGCCACGCTCGCCGATCCGCTGTACCGCAGCGGCGACCTGTTCCTGATGCCATCGAGCTTCGAGCCCTGCGGCATCAGCCAGATGCTCGCGATGCGCGCCGCGCAGCCCTGCGTCGTCCACGGCGTCGGCGGGCTGCGTGACACCGTCGAGGACGAGCGCTCCGGCTTCGTGTTCCAGGGTGGCACGCCGCAGGAACAGGCAGCCAACTTCGTCGCCGCCGTGCGCCGGGCCCTTGCCGTCAAGACCGGGGACAACGACCGCTGGCAAGGCATCTGCATCCGCGCCGCGTCGCAACGCTTCACCTGGGCCGAGGCGGCCCGCCTGACCACCGAGAAACTGTATGTCGACGCTTGAGAAGGACAGGAAGGCCAACGCAGACCTTTACGCGGCCGTGGCCGAGGGACGTCACCACGACCCGTTCGGATTGCTCGGCATGCACAAGCTCGACGGCGATCGCGTGGTACGGACTTTTCAGCCCCATGCCGCCCGCGTGGAACTCATCGACGGCGCCGGTGAAGTCCTCGCGACATTCGAGCGGGTCCACCCGGATGGGCTGTTCGCGGCCGTCATGCCGCCGAGGCTGCGGCATTACCGCCTGCGCCTGACGTGTGGCGAGCATACCTGGGATATCGAGGATCCCTACCGCTTCGGTACAACGCTCGGCGAGCTCGACCTCTACCTGCTCGGCGAGGGCTCGGACAAGCAGATCTACGAGAAACTCGGGGCGCAGATCCGCACGATCGCCGGGGTCAAGGGCACGCGTTTCGCCGTCTGGGCGCCGAATGCCTCGCGCGTCAGCGTCGTCGGCGATTTCAACGACTGGGACGGCAGGCGGCACATGATGCGCCTGCACCCGGGCAACGGCATCTGGGAGATCTTCCTGCCGGATGTCGGCGCGGGCGCTCGCTACAAGTACGAGCTTCTGGACAGGAAAGGCCGGCTGTTGCCCCTCAAGATGGACCCTTACGGCAACTATCACGAACCGCCGCCGGGCAACGCATCGATCGTCTACGACAGCGGCTACCGCTGGGCGGACAAGGGTTGGCAGGACAAGCGCGGCATGACGCCGGCGCTCGACGTCCCGATCAGCATCTACGAGGTGCACCTCGGCTCCTGGCGCCGCAACCCCGTCGAGGGCAACCGCTACCTGAGCTACCGGGAACTCGCCGACGAACTGGTGAGCTACGTGCAGGACCTGGGCTTCACGCACATCGAGCTGCTGCCGGTCTCCGAGCACCCGTTCGACGGCTCCTGGGGCTACCAGCCCATCGGCATGTTCGCACCGACCCAGCGCTTCGGCGAACCCGACGACTTCCGCTATTTCGTGGATCGCTGCCACCAGGCCGGGATCGGTGTCATCCTCGACTGGGTACCGGCGCACTTCCCGCAGGACGAGCACGGGCTGGGTCGCTTCGACGGCACGGCGCTCTACGAACACGAAGACCCGCGCAAGGGGTCACACGCCGACTGGGGCACGCTGATCTTCAACTTCGGCCGCCGCGAGGTCGTCAATTACCTGCTCGGCAGCGCGCTGTACTGGATCGAGGAGTTCCACATCGACGCGCTGCGCGTCGACGCGGTTGCCTCGATGCTGTACCTCGACTACTCGCGCGAAGAAGGCGAATGGATCCCGAACGAGTTCGGCGGCAATGAAAATCTCGAGGCGGTCGCGTTCCTGCGCAAGTTGAACACCGAGCTCCATGCCCACGGTGCGACGAGCTATGCCGAGGAGTCGACAGCCTGGCCCGGCGTGTCGCGCCCCGTCGACCAGGACGGCCTGGGCTTCACGTTCAAGTGGAACATGGGCTGGATGAACGACACGCTCGAGTACATCAGCGAGGATCCCGTTCACCGCAAGTACCACCACGACAAGATGACCTTCGGGCTCGTCTACGCGTTCAACGAAAATTTCGTGCTACCGCTGTCGCACGACGAGGTCGTGCACGGCAAACGCTCGATCCTGGGCCGCATGCCGGGCGACGAGTGGCAGCGCTTCGCGAACCTGCGCGCCTATTACGCCTGCATGTACGCGCACCCGGGCAAGAAGCTGCTGTTCATGGGCGCCGAGATAGCGCAGTACCAGGAGTGGAGCCACGACCGCTCGCTGGACTGGCATTTACTCGACTACCCGAACCACAGCGGCATACACAAGCTGCTGTGCGACCTGAACGGGATTTACCGGAGCACACCGGCTCTCCATGAGCTCGACTTCTCGGGCGACGGTTTCGAATGGATCGACTGGGACGACCGGCAAAACAGCATCCTGTCGTGGATCCGCCGCGACCGCTCCGGCGGATACGTTATCTGCGTCACGAACTTCACGCCAGTCGTCCGCTACGATTATCGTATCGGCGTGCATGACGCGCGGCCGTTCGAGGAAATCATGAACACGGACGCCGACATCTTTGGCGGCAGCGGCATCGGCAATGGCGAACTGCTGCCCGATGCTATCGGCCACCGCGGCAAACCGCACGCTATCAACGTGACGATCCCGCCGCTCGCCACCCTTATACTCAAGCCTCGCGACAGCGACGGCTGATGGAGAAACACCATGTCAGCACGCTCTGATAAAACGGTCGGCATAGGCGACATCGAACTACTGCAGGCACCGCCCTTGCCGTTGACGGCGGATGCCATCCTCAAGGACTTCACGCATTACTTCGGCCGCATGCTCGGCCGGCGGACGATACGCACGAAGTCGCCGTTCCTCTACCAGTCGGTCGTACTCGCCGCGCGTGACCGCCTGATGGAGCGCTGGGGCAGGACGCGCATGGCGGTCGAGCGCGAACACAATCGCCGGGTCAGCTACCTGTCGCTGGAATTCCTGATGGGCCGCCTGCTGCGCAACGCATTGCTGAGCCTCGGCATCACCGACGAGACCGCCGACGCGCTGCAGCGCATCGGCCTCGACCTGGAAGACCTGTACGATCGCGAGCACGACGCGGGCCTCGGCAACGGTGGCCTCGGCCGACTCGCCGCCTGTTTCCTCGACAGCTGTGCCACGCTGGCGCTCCCCGTCGTCGGTTACGGCATCCGCTACCAGTACGGCATGTTCCGGCAACACATCGACAACGGTTACCAGGTCGAGGAGCCGGACCCGTGGCTGCGCGAGGGCTTCCCCTGGGAGGTGGAGCGCTACGAGTTGGCCCAGACGATCAAGTTCGGCGGCCGCACCGAGGCAGCCAAGGATTTCAGCGGCGGAACGCGCTATCGCTGGGTCGACACGCATGACGTGCTGGCGATTCCTTTCGACGTCCCGATCCCCGGCTACCGCAACGGTATCGTGAATACGCTGCGCCTGTGGTCGGCGGCGGCGACCGACGAGTTCGACCTGCAGGAATTCAACGCGGGCAGCTACTCGGAAGCCGTCGAGGCCAAGAATCTCGCCGAAAACATCACGATGGTCCTGTACCCGAACACGGCCAACGAGGCCGGTCACGAGCTCCGGCTGCGGCAGCAGTACTTCCTGGCCTCGGCGAGCCTGCAGGACATGCTCCGTTTCCACACCTACCACCACGGCAATGATGTGGAACACTTCGCCGAAAAGAACTGCGTGCAGCTCAATGACACGCATCCCGCGATCGCGGTCCCCGAATTGATGCGCCTGCTCCTCGACGAGTTCCACTTCAGCTGGGACCGGGCCTGGGAGATCACGCGCAAGACCATGGCCTACACCAATCACACGCTGCTGCCGGAGGCTCTCGAAAAATGGCCCGTCGCCATGTTCCGGCGGCTGCTGCCCCGGCTGCTCGACATCATTTACGAGATAAATGCACGCTTCATCAGCGAAATCAGCCGGCATTGGCCGGGGGACAGGGAGCGCATCCGGCGCATGTCGCTTATCGAGGAAGGGCCCGAGCCGATGATTCGCATGTCCTACCTCGCTATCGTCGGCAGCTTTTCCGTCAACGGCGTCGCCGAGCTGCACTCGCGTCTTCTGAAGGAGGGCTTGTTCCGGGATTTCGCCGAGCTCTGGCCGCAGAAGTTCAACAACAAGACCAACGGCGTTACTCAGCGGCGCTGGATGGCCGCGTGCAACCCCGGCCTCGCGGAACTGGTCACCGAGACCATAGGTGATGGCTGGGTCACGGACCTTTCGCAACTTGAGAAACTCGCGCAGCACGCCGACGACGAGGCGTTCCGGCAATGCTGGCGAAAGGTGAAGGTCGGTAACAAGCTGCGGCTGGCCCGCGACATCGAGCGCAAGACGGGCCTCAGCCTCGACACCGGCATGATCTTCGACGTCCAGGTCAAGCGCATCCACGAATACAAGCGGCAACTGCTGAACCTTTTGCATGCCGTGCATCTCTATGACCGGGTCCGCCGTGGTGAAGCCGACGGCGTGGTGCCACGCGCGATCATCATCGGCGGCAAGGCCGCACCCGGCTACGTCATGGCGAAGAACGTGATCAAGTGCATCAACAACGTTGCGCGCATGATCAATACCGACCCCGACATGCAGGATCGCCTCAAGCTGATTTTCTACCCGGATTACAACGTGTCGGCGATGGAACTGATCTGCCCGGCCGCGGAACTATCGGAGCAGATTTCGACCGCGGGCAAGGAAGCATCCGGCACCGGCAATATGAAGTTCATGATGAACGGCGCGCTCACGATCGGCACGCTGGACGGTGCCAACGTGGAAATCCGCGAAGCGGTGGGCGACGATAATTTCTTCCTGTTCGGACTCACCGTCGAGGAAATCGAAAAGCTGCGCGGCCGCTACGACCCGCAGGCCATCATCGACGCTGACGAGGACTTCACGCGCGTCATGCACCTGCTCGAGAGCGGGCACTTCAATCACTTCGAGCCGGGCGTTTTCGATGCCCTCATCGAGTCGATTCGGGAACCGGCGGACATGTGGATGACCGCGGCCGATTTCCGGAGCTTCGTCGACGCGCAGGTCAGGGTCGGCGAGCTGTACCGGGACCCCGAGGAGTGGGCGCGCAGAAGCGTCCTGAACACGGCGGCCTCGGGACGATTTTCGACCGACCGCACGATGCGCGATTACAACGAAGACATCTGGAAGCTCGACCCGATCAAGCTCGACGCGAAATGATCGAAGCAGGCAGCGCCGCGCCGCTCGGCGCCACGACGGACGAGGACGGGACCAATTTTGCCGTCTATTCCTCGGTCGCGCGGCGGGTGCAGCTCTGCCTGTTTGACGCGGCCGGCAGCGAAGTGCAGAAGCTCGATTTGCCGGGACAGTCCGGGTCCGTCTGGCACGGCTACCTGCCGGGCTGCCGCGCCGGCCAGCGCTACGGTTACCGGGTGCACGGGCCCTATGACCCGGCGACAGGCCAGCGCTGCAATGGGGCGAAACTGCTGATCGATCCTTACGCGAGGGCGCTCGACGGCGAGTTCACATGGAACGAGGCCGTATTCGACCACAACAGCGAGGACAGCGCCGCTCACGTACCCAGGTCCGTCGTGACGGCACCGGGCGAGCCCGTCGCGTTCGACCGGCCCCGCATTCCCTGGGCCGAGACGATTTTCTACGAGCTCAATGTGCGCGGCTACACGATGCGCCATCCCGCGGTCGCCGAGGCACAACGCGGCCGGTTCGAAGGCCTTTGCAACGTCGAGGTACTGGACTACCTGAAGGCGCTCGGCGTCACGTCGGTCGAACTCATGCCGGTGCACGCGTTCATCGACGAGCGCCACCTCGCCAGGCACGGCCTCAGGAATTTTTGGGGCTACAACTCGGTCTCCTTTTTCGCCCCGAGCAAACGCTACACGCGCGAGGATGGCGTCGGGGAGTTCAAGGCCATGGTGCGAGCCATTCACGACGCCGGCCTCGAGGTCATGCTGGACGTCGTCTACAACCACACGGGCGAAGGCGGCGCCGACGGTCCCACCCTCGGGCTCCGCGGGCTCGACAACCTGACCTACTACAGCACTGAGCCGGCCGACCCCGGCAAGTACATCAACGACACGGGCTGCGGGAACACGGTCAACATGGATCATCCGCAGGTCCAGCAGCTGGTGCTGGACTCCCTGCGGTACTGGCACCAGGAGATGGGGGTGGACGGCTTTCGCTTCGACCTGGCGCCGGTGCTCGGCCGCCACAATCACGGCTACTCGGCGAAACACCCGATGCTGGACCGGATCAGCGCGGACCCCGAGCTGCGCGACGCAAAGCTCGTCGCCGAGCCCTGGGATCCCGGTCCCGGCGGTTACCAGCTTGGCCACTTCCCGCCTGGTTGGGCGGAATGGAACGATCGCTTCCGGGATACTGCGCGCCGCTTCTGGCGTGGTGACGATGCGACCAGCGCCGAGTTCGCCCAGCGACTGCGCGGTTCAGCCGACCTGTTCGAATGGAGCGGCCGCCCGCCCGCCGCATCCGTCAACTTCGTGACGAGCCACGACGGTTTCACGCTGACGGATGTTGTCAGCTACGAGCATCGCCACAACGAGGCGAACGGCGAGAACAATCATGACGGCCACTCTCACAACTACAGCGCTAACTATGGCGTCGAGGGTCCGACCGAAGACTCGTCGATCGCCGCAACACGCGAGCGCCAGCGACTGAACATGCTGGCGACCGTCTTTTTCGCGCAGGGAACGCCGATGCTGCTGGCCGGCGATGAATTCGGGCAGACGCAGCTCGGCAACAACAATGCCTATGCCCAGGACAACGAGACCGCCTGGATAGACTGGACGCTGGCGGACGCGAACCGGGACTTCCTCGAGAAGGTCCGCGCGCTTGCCGGGCTGCGCCGGAAGACGCCGCTGCTGCGCCTCGACGAATACCTGCACGGCTCCCTGGAAAAGGACGACGGGCTGGTCAGCATCGAGTGGTTTGCCCCTGGCGGTGAGGCGATGGACGAGCTCGCGTGGTCGGGCAGCAGCGCCCTTTGTTTCGTCATTACCGAGAACCGGGCTGGCGCGGTCGTCGCGCGCGTCGCCGTCCTGCTCAATGGTTCGGACAGCGCGCAGTCTTTCGTGCTGCCGGAGAGCGACAGCTGGCGGCTCGAGTTCACCAGTGCAGATGGCGCCGGCCTGGAATCGGGGACGGTATCCCTGCCTGCGCTGTCCGCTGCGCTGGCGGCAGTCGGCTAGCGACGGAGGCTAAAGACGGCCTGGATGGAGTCGTTGGAGACGCAGTCGCACGTCTTGTCGCCCATGAATGACCTGCAATAAGCGACCGCGCCAGGCGGACATTTCGGCGCCGGCTGCCGGCGGGCCGCGATTCGCGCCTCGCGCTTCTCCACGAGGCTCCAGTCGCCGGTCTGCAACGCCTCGGCCGTGAGTTCCTCGAGGGACGGGCCTGCGGCGCAGCCAGCCAGTACGCACAGAGCAAAGATAATCGAAATGCTACGCATGATTCGTACCTCCACGCCATATCGCT
>JBFFSI010000080.1:0-11361 GCA_041572475.1 Woeseiaceae bacterium | reverse complement strand
TATTACTTCCAGATGTTGCTCGGTATCTATGCGGTTCTCGGCGTGTTCCTATTAGTCGCCGCCAGCAAGCCCCTGGAGCATCGCAGCCTGATCTGGTTTACGGTTTGGTCAAGCGTCGTCCATGCCTTGATAATGACGGCACAGGCACTTGGCGATCCCAACGAAACCGCTCACCTTTACGGTGATATCCCTATTTTGCTGTTGGTCGCAGCGGTATTGGGCCTGCTGATGCCGCGTAGGCCAGCAACAGGGTAGTCAAGCCGCCATGACCCATTGCAGATAGCGCTTTCCCTGTATGGGCGAATTGGACGATTGGGCACGCTTCCATGCGGAAACCTTGAGTTGATGAACGTGCAGCCAATGATTTTGATCATCGCCTCGACCACGATCGCTGCCTGCAATTCTGGTAGATGACTGCCTCAGGCAGATTGGACCATCACGCTGAGGGGCGACACGTCTACAGAGAAGATGCCCGCATCGAGAATCAGAACCAGGTCATGGTGATTCAGTGCAGGTAACGGCGGGCTTCGGGTCTAGGATTCCAGCGGCTCGGCCAGCACCTCGATAATGAGCCGATCGACATCGAGATCCGTCTCGCTGTCGACGACGATCGTGTGCCGGAGTTCGTCCGGGCCAAGCGGATCGGAGTGTTCGTGCTGGTAGTCCAGCACGGCGACATTAGCCTCGGATACATCCGTCGCGCGCCGTGTCCTGTCCCGCAACCGCTGCAGCAGCGCCTCTTCCCGCGCGCGGACATCGACGACGGCGACGGTGACTTCGTGGCGGCGGGCGAGCTCGTAGAAAGCGTCGCGGTCGCGACGATCAAGGAACGACGCATCGACGATGACGTGATGGCCAGCATCGAGCAGTAAAGCCGCCAGTTCAGCAAGCCGATCATAGACACGATGGCGTGCAGTCGGCGCGTATTCGGCATTACCGGGGCCGGCACCGGTCTGGTCCGACTCCTGCAGGCCGAGCATGCGCTTGCGCTCGATATCGGAGCGCAGGCGAATCGCCGGCAGGCGCGCCAGAATTACCTGCGACAGCCAGGTCTTGCCGGATCCCGAGTAGCCGTGCATCAGCACGAGTCGCGGCACGCGCAGAACGACCCAGTGTCGTGCCACATCGCAGTAGTAGCCCATCTCTTCCAGGTCTATCTCGGTGTCAGATTCGAGGTCGCGCTCCACGCTGCGGATCGCGGCAATCTTGGCCCGGATCAAGGCGTGATAAACGTAGTAAAGGGCGAAGACCGACATGCCGGCATAGTCACCGGTGCATTCGAGATACCGATTCAGGAAGCAATAGGCGAGATCCTCCCGGTCATAGGAAACGAGATCCATAACCAGGAAGGAGACGTCACTGATCATGTCGATGTCGCGCAGTGCCGCGCTGAATTCGACCGAATCGAAAGCAGTGATTCCCGTCGGGAGCCTGACCAGGTTCGCCAGCTTGAGATCGCCGTGGCACTCGCGCACGAATCCCTCGTCCTGCCGCTGCAGCAACGTCGGCCACAGGTCTTCGAGCGAGGTTTGCGTCCACGTGGCCAAGGGCTCGAGTTCGTCCCAGGTCATGAAGTCCCGCAGGTGCTCGATGTTCTCGAGCATCGGGTGTTGAATCAGCGTGCGCGCATCGTCGGGCCCGAGCTCACGACACGTGTTCGCCAAGTCGTGCTGCCTGGCGATCATCTCAGCCAGCGCCAGCATATCGTCTTCGTAGAGCTGGCCCTTCTCGAGCTGAACGTCGAGCTGCGCCTGCTGCGAAAACTGACGCATGCGCACGGCGTACTCGATCGGCTCGCCCTCGCCGCCCACCGAGGGCGCGTCGAAACTGCCGGTTATTGGCACGACATCAACGTAAAGCTCAGGGGCCCAGCGTCGGTTCAGGCGCAACTCCTCGTCACAGAAGTGCTTGCGGTGCTCGAGTGTCGAGTAATCGAGGAACTCGAGTTCGAGCGGTTTCTTGATCTTGTACGCGTAGGGGCCGGTCAGGATGACCCACGAAATGTGCGTGTTGAGCAAGCGCACGTTGCTGACGGGGTGCGGGTAAGCGCCCTCATCGAGCAGCGCTTTGATCAGCGCTTCCTCCCGGCTGACTTCCGCAAGGTCGATTGTCGTCTCGGTCACACTCCGGCATCCCGTTTCTTCTCGCTGCGGTTTTGGTTCATCAGGGCATCCAGGCGTTTATACCGCGGCAGATCCCTGAGGCTGTCGAGGTCCGAGTCGTTGCGCACCCATGCAGGACTGACGGCACCCGATTCGATGACCTTCTCCAGGTAATCGAGCGCGTCGTCCGGTTCGTCGATTGTTGCGAGATTGCACGCGACGTTGTACAGGACGATCGGATCGTCCGGGTCGATCTCGATAGCGCGGTGCAGCCACCGCTTTGCACGTTCCGTGTCTCCCATCGCAACGAGCGAGCCGGCACCGAGATGGAACGCGCGTGCGTCATCCGGGTTCCATTCGAGGTTCTTGAGCACCACGTCAACGGCTTCACGCGCCTCTTGGGCTGCCTCGACGTCGCGCCCCTTGCCCCTGAGGATCTGCACCCTGAGACAGCGCGACTGGTAGTCACCCGGATCCATCTCGGCAGCCTTCTTGAACAGATCGGCTGCCATGTCCAGGTCGCCCTGGTGAAAGCGCGTGCGGGCGTAGTAGTAATACGCTTCGAACAGGCGCGGGTTGAGCCTGATCGCTTCCTCGAAGGACCTCTCTGCCTTGGCAAACTCGTCGTTGATGAGATGCGCAAGACCGCAGGAGGCATGCGCTTCGGCTGAATTTGGCGCCAGTTCGAGTGCGCGCTCACTGGCCGTGCAGGCGATATCGCAGTACTCGGGGTTCGGGTCCGCATACATCACCAGCAGCGAATGGCAGTCGGCAAACGCCGCCCACGCCAGGGCAAACTTGTCGTCGATTGCGATGGCCTGCCGGAACATCTGCCGAGCGAATTGGATATTTTTCTTGCGTAGCCGCTTCAGGAACTGTCGGCCCCGCAGGTAATACTCATAGGCCTTCACGCTGCTCGTCGAAGTGGTCTTGAGCACCAGTTTTTGGCCCGGCGACAGGGCCTCGAGCAGTGCCTGTGCGATACCGGTCGCGATCGCATCCTGGATCGCGAACACATCTTCCAGCTCCTCGTCGAACGTCTTCGACCAGAGGTGATAGCCATCGGCCACTTTGACGAGCTGCGCCGTCACCCGGATCCGGTTGTCCGATTTGCGGACACTACCTTCCAGGATCGTGCTCACGCCGAGCTCCCTGCCGATTCTGCGCACGTCGCCGCTACCGGATGCGTATTGGAACGACGATGAGCGAGCCGCAACATTCAGCTTCTGGATCGTCGTGAGCGCATTGAGTATTTCCTCCGCGACGCCTTCGCAGAAATAGCCCTGGTCCTTTTCGGCACTCATGTCGACGAACGGCAGCACTGCGATCGACGGGCGGCCGTCGTCCACCACGGCGGGGCCCGTGTCGCGGCGGATACCGGCAGGCGTAATATCAAACAACCACGCGACGACGACGACAACCGGGAAACCCGCAATGACCAGGGCGATCAGACTGACCATGACCCAGTTAGGCAGACCGAGCGGCTGGAACGTGATCTCGCCAATTTGCAGGAGAATGAAGGCGACCACCGCGTAGGCCGCCGTGACGGGGTAGACCCCCCGGCGTTTCAGCTCGGTGGAAAGCTCTTGCCAGTTCTGGACCCACGGTTTGGGAGTATTAGCCACCCCCCAAGTTTACGGCAAATCGAAGACCCACGGTGCGCGGCGCCTCGAGGAACGGGGCTCCTGGGCCGGGATCAGTAAACGGATTGCCCGTCGCGGCCGCCGCCTGGACGTCCTGGTCTTCGAGGTTTTTTACCCACAGGCCCACGGACCAGCGGTCATCGGCTGCGTGGTAGGTCAATGCGGCATCCGTTTTGGTATAGGCGCTCTGGTAGATGCCCGACGAGTGGGCAAAATCGCCCCAGAAGCCGCTCTCGTAGCGCGACACGAGGTCTGCACGGACCCGGGCACCGCCGGCGAGGTTCCAGTCATGGACAATACCGAGCGTCGCCGTCCAGTCAGGTGCGTTCTGCATCTGGTTGTCATTGAAGACGTCGAGTTCGTCGAGCAGGAAGTCGTCGTAGCGTGCGTGCAGATAACCGACGGACAGCGAGAAACGCGTGTCGGGCAGGCTGTCCGGCTGGTACCAGAGGTCCAGCTGGTCGCCGTAGATGTTCACGTCGGCATTGGTGAGCCGGTTCGTGCCCGTGGCGGCGTCGAAGGCCTGGATCAGCAGGTTGTCGTAGGTGTAGTGAAACACCTCGTTGTTCAGCACGAGCTGTCCATCGAGGAAGCGGTGTTTCGAACCCACCGTAAAAGCGAGCAGCTCGGAGTCCTCGATAACGACGTCGGGGAACTGGTCGAAAGTGCCCGGCTGAAACCCGGTCTGGGCGGTCGCGTACACCAGCGAATCATTACCCGTGTCGAACTCGACGCCGAGCTTCCAGTCCACCTGGTTCCAGTCCTCGCTGTTGTCGTAGGTCGCCGGTGCAAGGCCGGTAAACAGTGCGACGGGGTCTTCCTCGCCCACTGCAGGAGCAACCACAATGTCCGTCTGGAAACCGCGACCATCGCGCTCGTCCCTTGACGCGCGGCCACCGACGACGAGGCGCATAGTGTCCGAAAGCGAGTAAGTCAGCTCGCCGAACAGGGCCGAGCCGCGAAGCTCGTGGTCGCGCACGTCGACCGCGTTCAGCCACACGCCGGCGGGCGAGCCCGGGAACAGCTCGTCGGGACCGAACTGGATGAACAGCTGTCCCGACGTCTCGATACTGTAGTCGTAGAGCCCGGCGATCCAGCTCACGGCGCCGTTCTCGAAGGCGAGCCGCAGCTCGTGAGTCCGCTGGTCGATGCTGGCGTTGAAGTCGCCGTCCTTGTGCGTAAGCCAGTATTCCTGGCGCCAGTCGAAGTCGAGCCAGGAAGGAATGTAGGTCAGCGTCAGCCGGTCGCTGATCGCCCAGTTTAGCTCGCCACCAACGAGCGTCGTCTCCCAGTCCCGGTATTGCGCCGTGATCGGGCCGAGTGTAGCGAACTGCTCGAGATCACCGAGCAGGCGGTCGTCCCAGGGATCGGGATTCGGGAAAACCTGGCTCTTCGAGTTGTCATTGCTGCCCTTGCTGACCAGGTTAGCGGCCTCACCTTCCCGGCTCTCGATGTGCGTCCAGAGGTGAATATCGACAGCATCCGACGGCGAGGCCAAGAGCGACAGGAATCCGGCGACATCGTCCGCGGAGTCCGCCCCACTCTTCAGGTAGCCGTCGTGTTCGTGGTAACTCAGCGAACCGCGCAACGCGACGTTGTCGCTCACCGGAATGTTCTGCGTCACGGTGGCGCGCAGCAACGAGTAGTCGCCGGCCTCTACCATCGCGAGCGTCTCGTATTCATCGCCGGGGCGCCGCGTGATGGTGTTCACGACACCGCCGATCGTGCCACGGCCATAGAGCGTGCCCTGCGGTCCCGGCAGCACTTCGATGCGCTCCACGTCGACGAGCGTTGCCGAGCTCACTTCGCGCGGGACATAGACGCCATTGATGTTGTAGGCGTTCGGCGGCTCGATCATTGGCACGTCGAGCGTCGAGCCGACGCCGCGAATGTAGATCTCGGTCGAGGCCGACTCCTTCTGCAGGCGCACCGACGGAATCAGGTTCTGCGCGTCGGCCAGCGTCGTCACGCCGCGCGCCTCGAGGCTGGTCGCATCGAGCACGGTCACGGCAGCCGCGATTTCCTGCAGCGTCTGGCTGCGTTTCTGCGACGTGACGACAATTTCGTCGATCGCGGCCAGCTGGTCTTCCCGGGCAGCGGCGAGCAGCGGAAGCAGCAGGCCGCAATATGCGAATCCGTGGCGAAGCCGCCTCGGCAGATGTGTCATTGCTTGGGTCCTTTCAATCTTTGAATGGCAGTGCGGTATCTGTCTTGATTTCCTTCAGGACGATGTTCGAGCGCACCTGGGATACGCCCGGCAGCTTGAAGATGAACTCGTCGAGGAAGCGATTGTATGCGTCGATGTCCTCCACGACCACCCGCAAATGAAAATCCGCCTCGCCGCTGGTCGCAAAGCACTCGAGCACCTCCGGGTGCTGCAGCACTTCGTGGATGAACTGGTCGACGTTGGCATGCTCGTGGCGAGCCAGAGAGATTTGCACAATCGTTGCCAGCCCGAAGCCGGCTTTCTTCGGGTCCACGATCACGGCATAACGATCGATAATGCCGGCCTCTTCGAGACTCTTGACCCGGCGCCAGGTTGCCGAGCTCGACATACCGACCCGGTCGGCGAGCTCCTGCGTGGTCAGCCGCGAATCGCGCTGTAACTCGCTGAGAATGCGCCGGTCCTTGGTACCGAGCATTGATCCCTCCATAGCACCCTGATTCGGGATATTTTATCATTTTTATCATTTTTATGAATTTTTAATCCGTTTTAGTCGCTAAAAACGGGAAGATTGGTACCGATTCGCGGCCGGTATCTGAGACACTGTGCGTAAATCGACGTCCGAAGCACACTTATGGCCACCGCAGCACACGAGATCCGCCCCTCCTACCCGCTCGACAACTACGAACTCCTCGACCGTTACCGGCGCGAGTCCGGGCGCGTCTTCCTGACTGGCACCCAGGCGCTGGTGCGCATCGCGCTCACGCAGCGCACGATGGACCGCGCCGCCGGCCTCAACACGGCCGGCTTCATCAGCGGCTACCGAGGCTCGCCGCTCGGGGCGGTAGACCAGGAGCTCTGGCGCGCCAAAGCGTTCCTCGACGAGGCCAACATCGAGTTTCTCCCCGCCGTCAACGAGGACCTGGCCGCGACCGCGATCCTCGGCTCGCAGCAGGTCGAGACCGACCCGCACAAGACCGTCGACGGCGTCTTCGGCATCTGGTACGGCAAGGGGCCGGGCGTGGACCGGGCCGGCGACGCACTCAAGCACGGCAATGCCTACGGCAGCTCGCCGCGCGGCGGCGTGCTGGTCGTGGCGGGCGACGATCACGGCTGCGTATCCTCGTCGATGCCGCACCAGTCCGACGTCGCGTTCCTGACTTTCATGATGCCGCACCTGAACCCGGCCAACGTCGCCGAGTACCTCGAGTTCGGCCTCTGGGGCATAGCGCTGTCGCGCTTCTCGGGGATGTGGGTCGGTTTCAAGGCTATCTCGGAAACCGTCGAGTCGGCGATGTCACTCGAACTGCCGCCCTACCCCGTGTTCGC
This sequence comes from Woeseiaceae bacterium, assembly GCA_041572475.1. Classification (GTDB taxonomy): domain Bacteria; phylum Pseudomonadota; class Gammaproteobacteria; order Steroidobacterales; family Woeseiaceae; genus UBA1847. The sequence goes on along the minus strand of JBFFSI010000080.1, from coordinate 4,123 downwards.
GAAACCCGACTTCACGCCGCCGCCGGACGGGCTGCATTACCGCTGGCCTGACCTGCCGGGCCTGCAGATCGAGGAACGCTTCGAATACAAAAAGGCCGCAGCCCTCGCCTTCGCCGCGGCCAACCCGATCGACCGCAAAATCTTTGACAACCCGAAAGCCCGCTACGGCATCGTCACGACAGGCAAGGGCCATCTCGACCTGATGGAGGCGCTAAGGCTTCTGGAAATTGACAAGCGCGAGGCCAAGCGCATCGGCCTCGACGTCTACAAGGTCGGCATGGTGTGGCCGCTCGAGCATGACGGCGCACTGGACTTCGTGCACGGTAAAAAGGAAGTCCTCATCGTCGAGGAGAAGCGCGGCATCATCGAGAGCTGGTTCAAGGAGTACTTCTACGACTACCCGGGACGCAAGCCGGAGCACATGGTTGGCAAGTTCGACGAACACGGCGAGAAGCTGGTGCCCTGGGTCGGCGAACTTAGCCCGATCCAGCTCGCCGGCATCGTCGCGCGCCGGCTGGACGCGCAGTTCCCGGGGCTGAACCTCAGGGCGCGGGCGGACAAACTCAAAGCCGACAGCGCCGACGTCATCCAGATCGAAGGGGCCACGCGCATGCCCTACTTCTGCTCGGGATGCCCGCATAACACGTCGACGAAAGTGCCGGAAGGCTCCGAAGCGCTGGCCGGCATCGGCTGCCACTTCATGGCCAGCTGGATGAACCGCGAGACCTCGGGGCTGATCCAGATGGGCGGCGAAGGCGTCAACTGGGTGACGCGCGCGAAGTTCAACGGCAACCGCCACGTGTTCCAGAACCTGGGCGACGGCACCTGGTACCACTCGGGCTCGACCGCGATCCGCCAGGCCGTCGCGGCCGGCACCAACATCACCTACAAGATCCTGTTCAACGACGCGGTCGCCATGACCGGCGGCCAGCCTGTCGACGGGCCGATCACGGTGCCGGCCATCGCGCACTCGGCGCGCGCCGAGGGTATCCAGCGTATCGCTGTCGTTTCGGACGAACCGGAAAACTTCCGGGCTGCCGACTTCCCGTCGGGCACGACGATCTCTCACCGCCGCGAGATGGACGCGATCCAGCGTGAGCTGCGCGAGATTCCCGGCGTCAGCGTGTTGATCTACGCGCAGACCTGCGCCACCGAGAAACGCCGACGCCGCAAACGCGGCACACTCGAGGACCCTAACACCTTCGTCGTCATCAACGACCTCGTCTGCGAAGGCTGCGGCGACTGTTCGGTGGAGTCGAACTGCCTCTCTGTCGTGCCGAAGGAAACGCCGTTCGGCCGCAAGCGGCAGATCGACCAGAACTCCTGCAACAAGGACTACTCGTGCGTCAACGGCTTCTGCCCGAGCTTCGTGACCGTCGTGGGCGGCGAGCTCAGGCAGCGGCAGGGCCAAGGGCCGGTCGAGGTGCTGGAGGAGGCCTTGACGACGTTACCGGCGCCCGCGGCCGTCGATCTCGCGCGTGGATTCGACCTGCTGGTCACCGGCATCGGCGGCACCGGCGTCGTGACGGTCGGCCAACTCGTCACGATGGCCGCGCACCTCGAGGGCAAGGGCGCCAGCGTGCTCGACTTCATGGGCTTCGCGCAGAAGTTCGGCACGGTGGTCAGTTTCATTCGCCTCGCCGACGAGCCGAGAAACATCAACCAGGTTCGCATCGAGCAGGCCAGCGCGGACGCCCTGATCGGCGGCGACATCGTCGTCAGCTCCTCGCCACGCGCATCGTCGCGTTTTCGCAAGGGACACACGCGGGCGATGCTCAACACGGCGGAAATGCCGACTGCCGACTTCGTGCAATACCGCGACGCGAGCCTTCGCGTCGGCGACCGCGTGGGAGCCATACGGGACATCGTTGGCGACGACAACGTGATCACCGTCGATGCCAGTGCACTCGCCGAAAAGCTGCTGGGCAACACCATTTATGCCAACGTGCTGCTGCTCGGCGCCGCGTGGCAGCAGGGCCTGGTCCCTGTCGGCCACGATGCGATGATGCGCGCCATCGAGCTGAATGGCGTCGAGGTAGAGAGGAACAAGCAGGCGTTCGGCTGGGGCCGGCTCGCAGCCGCGAGCCCTGGCGCAATCCCCGGCGGGAGCGGCTTCGGCCGCGACGAGACCCTCGACGACCTCATCCAGCGCCGCGCCGACTTCCTTGTCGACTACCAGAACCAGGCGCTTGCAGAGCGCTACCTTGCGCTCCTGCACCGAGTCCGCGACGCGGCGAACGACGATGCATTGACTGCCGCCGTGGCGAAAAGCTACTTCAAGCTGCTCAGCTACAAGGACGAATACGAGGTGGCTCGCCTGCACACGCAGACAGGGTTCCTCGACTCGGTGCGCGCCGCGTACGGCGGCAAGGCAAACATTCGCTTCCACCTGGCGCCGCCGTTGCTCAGCCGCAAAAAGGACGCGCGCGGCCGACCGCTGAAGAAGGAATTTGGCGGCTGGCTTAAGGTTCCGATGCGCATACTCGCCGGCATGCGCCGGCTGCGCGGCACGCCTTTCGACGTATTCGGTTACACCGCAGAGCGGCGCATGGAGCGCGAGTTGATCAACGAGTTCGAGACGCTCATAGACACGCTGCTGCCCTCGCTGAACGGCGAGAACCTCGGTGCCGCCGCCGAACTCGTCGGCTACTACATGGACATCCGCGGTTACGGCCCGGTCAAGGAACAGGCCGTCGGGGAAGTTCGCGCAAAGATCGCCTCGCATGCGATCATGCGCGGATGACCGTCCGCTACGAATTCGACTTCAAACCCAAGCACGGCGCCGTCTACGACGTCGTTGACGGCATTCGCTGGCTGCGCATGCCGCTGCCGATGGTGCTCGAGCACATCAACCTGTGGCTGCTCGATGACGGGGATGGCTGCGTGATCGTCGATACGGGCGTCAACATCGATTCGAATCGCGAGGTCTGGGCCAACACCTTTGCCGGTCCGCTGCAGGGAACGGCCGTGACCCGAGTGATCGTGACCCACCTGCACCCGGACCACGTGGGGTGCGCAGGCTGGCTGGCACGCGAGCATGGTGTCGAATTATGTATGACCCGCGAGGAATACTTTCTCTGCCGCATCCTGATAGCGGACACCGGCCGCGAGGCGCCCGAGACCGGCCTGCATTTCTACAAAGCGGCCGGCTTAGCGGACGAAGCGCTACAACGCTACCAGGACATGTTCGGCATGTTCGGACGGTACGTGTCGCCGCTGCCCGAGGCGTATCATCGCCTGGTCGATGGCAACAGCATCACTATCGGCGGTAGTCAGTGGGAGGTCATCGTCGGCAGAGGTCACTCACCCGAACACGCGTGCCTGTATGACGCGGAGCGAAACCTCGTGATTTCCGGCGACCAGATCCTGCCAACGATCTCGTCCAACGTCAGCGTCTACCCGACGGAGCCGCACGCGAATCCGCTGCAGGACTGGATGAATTCACTCGAACACCTGAAGACGCGCCTGCCTGAGGACGTGCTCGTGTTGCCGGCACATGGCAAACCGTTTCGCGGCGTCCACGAGCGCCTCGACGAGCTCATCCACGAGCACGACACGGGCCTCGAGAAATGCCTGGAGCTGTGTGCCGAACCCAAGCGCGCCGTCGACGTGTTTACCGCCCTTTTCAAGGGCCGCATCTCCGACGGCAACCTGATCATGGCGACGGGCGAGTCCATAGCCCACCTGAACTATCTTGTCGAAGCTGGACAGCTGCAGGGTGAGGCTGACTCTGACGGGGTGCTCTGGTATCGGCGCTGCTAAACGAAGTCGCTTATCTACGCTGCTACCAGAATTACGGGCTGCTCAGGCCGATTCCCGACCGACACCATTACGCCTATATCGACCGTCCATCGACGTGTTTAGGGCTCAAAGACCTGGGGTCTAGCCCTTGCAGCGTATTGACATTGATCGCTGCGATCTCCGTACCATCGGGCATGGCTCCGTAAGCGAAACTCTGTATGCCACACGTCTTGCAGAACAAGTGTGCGATAGCTCCCTTGTTGAATCGATACTCCGTAAGGTTGTCTTCGCCCTTCAAAAGCTTGAACTGCGAACGCGGGGCGAATGCCAGAACCGCGCCGAGGGGCTGACATCGCGAACAATTACACGTAATGCATTCATC
>JBFFSI010000079.1:0-11430 GCA_041572475.1 Woeseiaceae bacterium | reverse complement strand
TAGGGGCATGCCACGATGGACAGGCTGTCTGCAGCCGCCTATCGTCGATATGGGTCGCAAGAAATAAGCACGTAGCTGCGTGAGGAGGGTTGCATGCGACGGGAACTGATCGAGGCACTGAGCTATCCGCGGCTGCTCGTACAGCACATCATCGACACCCAGGATTGCCCACACGACAGCCTGTTCGATGCGACCAGCGAACGCTGCCTCAACTGCGACATCAAGCAGCAATGTCACTGGGTCAGTTGCCTGGACGACTTCGCGGACTTCGAAGGCAAGCCGGCATACCTGCTCAACGCCTCCCTGCGCTATGGCATCCGGCTCGTCGAGTCGATGCACGGCGACCTGCATCACGACGAATCGATCTGCAACTGCGAGCCCTGCGCCTGGGTCAGGACCGCCCAGCGCCTGACCGAGGAATTCGAGCTGCAGCTACCGCCGAACCCTTACAGGCCCGTTAACTAAGCAAGCTCGTCGCGGCGCAAGGGCCCTCGGGGCCCGAGGGCCTGCTTCACGGTATCGGTTCGAAGTCCTCGACGATATCGACCCAGGCATTTCCCTTGGGACCGAGCTTCCCGCCGCGATCGTCACGCTCGCGGTAGGACCGGGATCCCGGCCGCAGGAAATCCTCTACCCACTCGTTGAGCGGCACGCCGTTTGCAGTACCCAGGTAGAAAAGCGGGTTCTGCAACGCCGTATGGGAGTCGTCGCCACTGCGTATGAAACGCTTGTAGCGATCCGGAAACGCGGCGTTGATTTCGCCATGCTCGGTCACGATCAGGTCCCGATAGGCCTCCTGGGTGAATATGCCGAGGAAGAAACGGTCCGTCGCGTCGCCGTCGGTCGAATAGAACGACTCGCGAATCGTCGTGTCATTGGCCAGCCGCCACTTGACCAGTTCGTTCTGCTGGCCCAGGTCGCTGCAGTCCGTGCAGCTTGCCGGGTAGAACTGGCCGAAGGCCCAGTCGGCCGCGCGCAGCGGAATACCGCCGCGAAAATCGTTCAGGTCGATCGCGATGGGTCCGGCGTCGTTGAATACGGACAGCTGCACCTGGTTGCCGAAGGAAATCCGCGTCAGGAACGGCGCGAACGAGGCGGCGCCCACGCCACCGGCGCTCGAGCCGGCCACGAGGATACGCCGGGCCTCCGGGAACAGGGCTTTTGCTGCGTCAATGCCCGCCGAGGCATTCTGCAAGCCCCGATGGAAGCGCACGCCGAGCGGAAAGATCGGATCCAGGACATCGTTGTCGCCGGTAAACACCGAGCCGTCGCAATACGGCATGTACACGATCGAGTAGTCTGCCAACGGATTGCCCGGGTTCGTCTCGTCCCAGATTCCGAAATACTGGCCTGGGTTCGGCTCCTGCTCTTCGGCAAACAGGTTGCAGTTATAGAAATCCTGCCAGCACGCACCCCCACCCTGCAGGAAAATCAGCAGGTTCTTGGGATTCTTCGCTTTGGTGAAGATCGAATACTCCGTTCCCGCGATGCAGAGCGGCCCGTCTCCGAACAGCACATCCAGGCCGTTGCCGTAGGTGTGCTTGACCCAGCCATCCCCGAAATCTGCGGAGACGGCGGGCGAGAACATGCCGAGGTATTGGGTCGCACCGGATGCAACCAGCTCCTGCCTCGCATCTTTGCCGAGGCCCTGGCTGCCATTGCCCTTGTCGTCAGCGGCTGCCGGGCCCGCGCCGGCAAGCGCGACTGCCGCCAGTGCAAAGTACAAGCTTATTGTTTTCATTGGATCCCCCTTCAGGATGCTTGTCTTCTTTATCCCCTGGTTGTTTGCGGTTTCAGTATACCCCCCGGGTGCCGATTCTGCTGTCAGCTGAAGATCCGCTCGATCGCCGCCATCACCTCCGGCGTCAATTTGTCGCTAAATTCGAGCGCACGCAGGTTTTCCTGCAGCTGCTCGATACGGCTCGCGCCCAGTATCACCGAGCTGACGCGCGGGTTCTGCAGGCACCAGGCGATCGACAGCTGGGCGAGGCTCGCACCCATGTCCTGCGCAATGGGTTCCAGCGCAGCGACTTTGTCGATGCGCTCCTTGCTGGTCAGCTCGTCCCTCAGGAAGCTCACGGACTCCAGCGTACCGCGACTGCCATCGGGAATGCCCTGCTGGTACTTGCCGGTCAGCATCCCGGAAGCCAGCGGACTCCAGGTTGTCGACCCGTAGCCGTGCTGCTCGTAAACCACGTCGTACCCGGGCCCGAAGCGGTGCTGCGCAAACAGGTTGTAAATGGGTTGTTCGACGACGGGTTTGTGCAGGTGGTGCTTCTCGGCGGCCTCGATGGCAGCGACGATCTCGTGGGCTTCCCATTCCGAGGTGCCCCAGTAAAGCGCTTTGCCGAGCTCGATGATGTTGTGCATGGCCCATACCGTCTCCTCGACCGGCGTCTCCGGATCGGCGCGGTGACAGTACAGCAGATCGACGTAGTCGAGACCGAGGCGCTCGAGCGAGCCGTCGATCGCCTCGAGCAGGTACTTGCGATTGAGCGTGTTGCGTTCGTTGGGGCCGTCGTTGAGACCCCAGAACAGCTTTGTCGAGACCAGGTAGCTGCCGCGGCGCCAGCCGAGCTTGCCCAGTGCCGCGCCCATGATCTCTTCCGACTTGCCGCCAGCGTAGACCTCGGCGTTGTCGAAAAAGTTCACGCCGGCATCATATGCGGCCGTCATCAGCTCCATCGACCCTTTCAGGTCCGTCTGGTTATGAAACGTGACCCAGGATCCCAGCGATAACTCGCTGACCCGAATCCCGGCTTTTCCCAGGTGTCGATAATTCATGTGCCTCCTTTCGCTTGCACGTCGTGACCAGCTTTCCGGGCCGTTAGCCTAGCATTTTCGCAAGCGCTTGCGGCAACTGCGTATGGTTATAAGTTGTTGATTTGCGGTTCAATCAGGGAAGTTTTTGACGGCAATATCCTGCCCGGAGGTGCGCAATATGACCGAGTTGTTCCGATCGATCGCGGCGGAACAACTGGTCGCGTGGATCTTCACCGAACTCGACAGCCGGGACAGCATTTTCGGCATCCCGCGCCGCCATTTCCACGTACCTGCCCCCGGTGCGCCATACCGCTCGCAGGCCTTCGGCCAACCGCTCGCCACACCGATCGGCCCGGCCGCCGGCCCGCACACACAGATGGCGCAGAACATCATCGCTGCCTGGCTCTGCGGCGCCCGTTACATCGAGCTCAAAACCGTGCAAACGCTCGACGAACTCGACGTGAGCAAGCCGTGCATCGACATGCAGGACGAAGGTTACAACGTCGAGTGGTCGCAGGAGCTGAAAGTGCACGAATCGCTCGACGAGTACCTGCGGGCCTGGGTGCTCATTCATGCGCTGCACCATTACCTCGGTTTTTCCGGCACGACGCCGGAGGTCGTATTCAACCTGAGTGTCGGCTACGACCTGGCCGGCATTCGGCAAGCCAACGTCCAGTGGTTTCTCGACCAGGTCGAGGACTGCTCGGCCGGCAAACAGGCAATCGTCGACCTGGTCGCGGAGTACTGCCCGGCTGTTCGTGATATCGACATTCCGGACCGCATGTCCGACAACGTCACCCTGTCGACGATGCACGGTTGTCCGCCCGAGGACATCGAGAGCATCTGCCGCTACCTGCTGCGCGAGCGCGGCCTGCACACCCTCGTCAAGCTCAACCCGACACTGCTCGGCGCGGGGCGCGTGCGCTCGATCCTGCTCGATGACCTCGGTTATGCGGACGTGAGCGTGCCGGACGCGGCCTTCGAACACGATCTCGCATTTGCCGACGCCGTGCCGATGCTGCGGCGCCTGCGGGACACGGCCTCGGACGCCGGGCGCGAGTTCGGCGTCAAGCTCACCAACACGCTCGAGGTCGAGAATACCCGCAGCGTGTTCGCCACCTCGGAAAAGACGAGCTACCTGTCGGGGCGCCCGCTGCATGCGCTCTCGGTCAACCTGGCCGCGACCCTCGCCGAGGAATTCGACGGCGGGCTGCCGATGTCCTTCTCCGCCGGTGCGAGCTGCTACAACGTCGCCAGCCTGCTGGCCGCCGGCATGCAGACGGTCACCGCCTGTTCGGACCTCCTGAAGACCGGCGGCTATCTGCGCCTGCTGGATTACGTCGCGGCCCTCGATGCGAGCCTGGCCGATGCCGGCAGCATCGACGCACACATACTCCGGGTCGCCGGCACGCGTGGCGATGTCCGCGCCGCGGCGCTGGCCAACCTGCAGCGTTACGCGGAGGCCGTCAGGAGCGACCCGGATTACCTCAAGACGACACTGGATACGGCCCATACCAAGACGGCGCGGGAGCTGGGCCGTTTCGACTGCATCGAAGCGCCGTGCGTTGGCGAGTGCCCGCTGCACCAGCAGGTGCCGCAGTACCTTCACGCCGTGCGTGACGGCGACTACGTAAAGGCGCGGCGCATCGTCGACGCGGATAACCCTTTGCCCTGCGTGCTCGGCCGCATCTGCGACCACCAGTGCGAGTACGTCTGCGTGCGCAACCACCTCGATGAGCCGGTTGCAATCCGCGACGTGAAGCGCTTCGTCACCGATTCCGCGGAGCGCGCAGCCGAACGCGAGCCGACGCGGCGGACGGATGGCAAGGTGGCCATCATCGGCGCCGGCCCCGGGGGCATCGCCGCCGCACTCGAACTGGCGCGCGGCGGCTGCAGCGTGGAAATCTTCGAGCAACAGGCCCGCGCGGGCGGCATGGTCGGCACGGTAGTGCCCGACTATCGTTTGCCGCCGGAGGTCTTCGAACGCGATTACGGGTCGCTCACCGAGCTCGGCGTCAATGTCCATTTCGGCGCGCAGGCCGGGCGGGATTTCACGCTGGCATCGCTGCGTTCGGATGGATTCGACCACATCGTCATCACGGTCGGCGCGCAGGCCGGCCGACGCCTCGGCCTCGACGGCGAGGATTGCGCCGGCATCGTCGATGCGCTGGCCTTCCTGCGCCGGGCGAAAGGCGGTGCGCCACTCGAAACGGGCCCGCGCGTCGGGGTCATCGGCGGCGGGGACACGGCCATGGACTGTGCGCGCACGGCCGCCCGCCTGCCCGGAACGGACGTCAAGCTGATCTATCGCCGCGGCATGGACGAGATGCCCGCTGACCGCGAGGAACTGGAGCAGCTGCTCGAGGAAGGCGTCGACGTGGTCGAGTTCGCACGCCCGGTGCGGATCCGGTCCCGGCAGGGCCGGCTGTCGGCTCTCGAGTGCTCCCGCACACACTACACCGGCGAACGGGACGCGGCCGGCCGCAAACGGGTCGAAGACCTGCCGCGGTCCGAGTTCGACTTGCCGCTCGATACGCTGATCCTGGCAATCAGCCAGCAGCCCATGCTCGACTTCCTTGCGGACACAGGGATCCGGCTGAACGAGCGTGGCTACATCGAGGCGGATCCGGCTACTTTCGAGACGTCCTTGCCGGGCGTGTATGCCGGCGGCGATGCCGCCAACGCGGGTCCGGCGACCATCGTCAAGGCCGCTGCCGCGGGGAAAGCGATCGCCAACCACATCCTCGGCGTGGACGCGGTGCCGCAGACCGCCGCAGGACATCCGCTACCTGACCTCGCAAACCTGATCAGGCAGCGCAGTCACCGGCTGCGGCGCTCGCCCGCGCCAGTGGCGCCGGTCGAGGCGCGCGACGGTACCACCGAGGTCATGCTGACCTACCCCGAGACCGAGGCGCGGACCGAGGCGTCGCGCTGCCTCGGGTGCGATGCCTACTGCGGCCTGTGCGTCAGCGTATGCCCGAATCTCGCGGTGCAGACCTGGCGCTGTGACGAACCGGGACACCAGCCATACCAGGTGGCGGTCATTGCGGACCTCTGCAACGAATGCGGCAACTGCACGACGTTCTGCCCGACGTCGGGCAGACCTTATCGGGACAAGCCGCGGCTGTACCTGGACCGCGCCGACTTCGAGGCGCAGGACGACAACGCATTCATGGTGGTTCGTAAAGACGGCGCCTGGGCGATCGACGCCCGCTTCGCCGGCGCGACCCGGCACGCGCGGCTCGACGCGGCGGACGCCGGGGACGAGCAGGAACGCACGATGCTGACGCTGCTGCGCGGCCTGAGCCGATCGGCACCCTTCCTGCCGGGGCCGATGTCGTGAGCACGTTGCGGATCGACAACGGCCTGCTCGTGACGCTGGATGCGAACCAGCGCTGCATCGAGTCGGGCAGCCTGCTGATCGAGGACGGCACCATCGTCGAACTCGGCGAAAGCACCGGCGCTGACACCCGACCCGACCGCGTCATCGATGCCGCGGGCAAGGTGGTCATGCCGGGGCTGATCAATGCGCACCATCACCTGTACTCGACCTTCGCGCGGGGCTACGCGCCACCCGGCGCGCCGGCCGAGAACTTCGCGCAGATCCTGGAGCGGTTGTGGTGGAAGCTCGACAAGGCGCTCGATCCCGAAGACGTGTACGACTCGGCGCTGCTGGCGCTGATGGAGGGCGCGCACGCAGGCTGCACGACCATTATCGACCATCACGCTTCGCCATCCTGTTGCGACGAGAGCCTCGACGCGATCGAGCGCGCGTTCCGCGATACCGGCCTGTCCGGCTGCCTCTGCTACGAAGTCTCGGACCGCAATGCCGAAGGCCAGGGCATCGAGGAAAACCTGCGCTTCATCGACAAGTGCCGAGCCGCCGGGGACGACCAGCTCACGGCCCTCTTCGGCCTGCACGCGCTGATGACCCTCGGCGAGCCGACGCTCGAGCGCTGCGAGGCCATCGCGAGGGAGCACGGCGTCGGCTTCCATGTGCACGTGGCCGAGGACGGCATCGACGTGCGCCTTGCGCGGGAACGACATGGCCGGCACATCATGGAAGTGTTCGCCGACCGGGGCATCACGGGCCCGCAGTCGATCTTCGTGCATGGCGTGCATCTCGCGCCGGTCGAACTGGATATCATCGCCGCCACGAACTCGGTCGTCGTCAACTGCCCCGAGTCCAACATGAACAATGCGGTCGGGGTCGCCGACGTCCCCGCGATGCTCGAGCGGGGCATCGCTGTCGGCCTCGGCACGGACGGCATGTCCTCGAACATGCTCTCCCAGGCGCGGGCGGCATACCTGCAGCAGCGGCTGACCCGGGAGGACCCTGCGGCCGGCTTCGTCGAGGCCTGCGAGATGCTGCTGGTCAACAACGCTGAGATCTGCGACCGGCTGTTTCGCGACACCCGGGGGATTCTGGCGCCGGGCAGCCTGGGCGACGTCATCATCTACGACTATGTCCCGCCCACGCCATTGTACGGCGATACGCTGTTCGGCCACCTGTTATTCGGACTGGCGCACGCCCGCGTGCTGACGACGATCGCCCGTGGTGAAGTCATTGTCGATGCCGGCCGGTTCCTGCCGCTCGACGAGGCGGCTATCCGCGCCCGCTGCGCCGAGCGCGCACCCGCAATCTGGCGGAGGGCGGCCACATGACGCATGCCTGGCAGCACTATCACCGGCCGCGCAGCATCGACGACGCGCTCGATCTGCTGGCGCACTACGACGGCAACGGTCGCGTCATCGGCGGCGGCACCGACTTCCTCGTCGAGACCCGGCGGGGCCTGCACCGCCCCCAGGAGGCCATTGTGGATGCGACGGGCATCGAGGGCCTCGGCGAGATCGCCCAATCCGACGGCTTTTTAACCATCGGCTGCGGCGTCACGCACAGCCGCATCATCCGACACCCGCTGATCCGTGCACACGGCGCCTGCCTCGCCGAGAGCTGCGGTGTCATCGGCGGCCCGCAGGTGCGCAACGTGGGCACGCTCGCCGGCAACGTCGCGCATGCCCTGCCCGCCGGGGACGGCACGATCGGCCTCCTGGCGCTCGACGGCGAGGCCGAGGTGGCCTCGGCCGAAGGTACGCGCTGGGTGCCTGTCCGGGATACCTTCGTGGGGCCGGGCCGCAGCGTCATTGATCGCCACCAGGAGGTCCTGACCCGGCTGCGCTTCCGGCCGACGGGCGATAACGAAGGCTCTGCGCATCACCGCGTGATGCGTCCACAGGGACTGTGCCTGCCGATCGTGTCGCTGGCGGCCAGGCTGCGCCTCGATGCCGATGGCCGTATTGACTCCGCCACGGTCAGCCTGGGCCCGGTCGGTCCCGTGCCCTGGGTCGCCGAGCCGGCGATGCAGCTGATCCTCGGCGAGTCGCCCTCACCCGAGCTGTTTGCGGCCGCCGCAGACGCCGTGCTCGGCGAGGTGTCGCTGCGCACCAGCAAGTACCGCGCGACGAGCGGGTACCGGCAGCAGATGATTCGAACCTGGCTGCCTGCCAGTCTCGGGCGCGCGGCGAGCCGCGCGGAGGGCGCGCGATGAGCCGGCTCGAATTGACCCTGAACGGCCGGCCCGTCAGCGTCGACGTGCCGGAAACTCGCTACCTCTCGGAGGTGCTGCGCGAGGATCTCGGGATGACCGGCACCAAGGTCGGCTGCAACGAGGCCGAATGCGGCATCTGCACGGTGCTGGTCGATGGCACCCCCGTGAACAGCTGCGTGTACCCGGCGTTCAAGGCGCACGGCGCCAGCATCGAGACGGTCGAAGGGCTGTCGGCCAAGGGCGAACTGCACGCGCTGCAGCGCGCGTTCCTCGAGCACGGCGCCACGCAGTGCGGCATCTGCACGCCCGGCATGCTGATGACGGCCAAGGCGTTACTGGACGAGCACGCGGCGAGCGGCGAGCCCTTGACCGAAGACGGGATCCGCGTCGCGCTGAAGGACACCTATTGCCGCTGCACCGGCTACCAGGCGATCGCGCGTGCGATCCTGCAGGCGGCCGGCCAGGACGTGGCGCCCTACCTGCCCGCCACTGCCGCAGCGGCGCAGGCGATCGGCCGGCCGGCACCCAACCCGAACGCCCTCGCCAAGATCACCGGCGCGGCGCGCTTCACCGACGACTACGTGTTCCCCGGCATGCTCTATGGCTGCACGTTGCGCGCCGGCATCCCGCACGCGCGCATACGCTCGATCGACAGCTCGGCGGCGCGCGCCCTCGACGGCGTGCACGCGGTGCTGACGCACGAAGACGTCCCGGGACGCAACCTGCACGGGCTGGTCACCGTCGACTGGCCGGTGCTGTGTGGGGACAAGGTGCGCTATGTGGGCGACGCCGTGGCGATCGTCGCGGCCGACAGCGCAGAAACGGCGGCGCATGCTCTCGACCTCATCGAGGTGGACTACGAGGAACTGCCGGTCGTGGCCGACCCGGTGAGCGCACTCGACGATGACGCGCCGCGGGTGCACGAGGACCGCAGCGAGGGCAATCTGCTCAAGCACATCAAGGTTCGCAAGGGCGACGTCGACGCCGGCTTTGAGAACGCCGAGGTCGTGATCGACCGGACCTACCGCACGCCGACGACCGAGCACCTGTTTCTCGAGCCGGAGTGCTCGATCGGCATACCGGCAGGCTATAACCCGGCCGACTTCGGCGGCCGCCTGGACGTGGACGCCGAGCGCGGCGAAACCGCCCGCCACGTTAAAACCACGGTGTATGTCGGCAGCCAGATCCCGTACGCCGATCGCGACCAGGTCGCCGCGAGCCTGGGCAAGGCCGCCGGCGACGTGCGCATCGTCGCGACGCTGACCGGTGGCGGCTTCGGCGGCAAGGAGGACATCGCGGGCCAGGTGCACGCCGCGCTGCTCGCCGAGGCATGTGGCCGCCCCGTCAAGATACGCTATTCGCGGCAGGAGAGCCTCCAGGTACACCCGAAACGACACGCCACCGTGATCCGGATGCGCACCGGGGCAAAGAAGGACGGCACGCTCACTGCCGTGCACGCGACGCTCTACGGCGACGGCGGGGCCTACGCCAGCCTCAGCGAGAAGGTGTTGACCCGCGCGACGACCCACGCGTCGGGACCCTACGACGTGCCCAACGTCCGGGTGGACTGCTACGCCACCTACACCAACAACGTGCCCTCGGGCGCCTTCCGCGGCTTCGGCGTCACGCAGAGCTGCTTCGCCGTCGAGAGCAACATGGACCTCCTGGCCGACGCGCTGGGGCTCGATCCGGTCGAACTGCGGCGGCGCAACGCGCTGCGCGTCGGTGCCAGCACAGCGACCGGCCAGGTGCTCCGCGAGAGCACCGGGCTGCTCGAATGCATCGACAGGGTGGACGCCGAGATGCGCGGCGGCGATTTCCGCTGGAGCTGGAATGAAGGCCCGCGGCGTTTCGCGTGGGGCATCGCCGTCGGCTACAAGAATACGGGCCTGGGCGGCGGCGCCCCGGACAAGGCCACGGCAATCGTCGAGGCCTGGGAGGATGCCGGGCGCGGGCGCATGGCCGAGGTGCGGATCTCCTCCGCGGAGATGGGCCAGGGGCTGCCGGGCGTGCTCGCGGCCTGCGCCGCGGAAGAACTCGGCACCGCGGCAGAGAACATCAGCGTGCTGCTGGGCGACACCGACGTCTGTCCTGACGGCGGGCCCACCACGGCCAGCCGGCAGAGCTTCGTCAGCGGCAACGCGGTGCGCTACGCCGCCGAGGACTGCGCGCGCCAGCTCGACGTGACGCCGGGCAAGCTGGCTAATGCACGCTTCGAATACGAGGCGCCGGCGACACAGCCGCTCGGCACCGGCGGCGACATGCACGTGGCGTTCAGCTACTCGGCGCAGGCGGCGCTCTGCGAACTCGACCTGCGCACGGGCGAGGTCCTCGTGCGCAAGGTGGTCGCGGCCCACGACGTCGGGCGCGCGCTCAACCCGCTGACGCTCGAGGGCCAGGTCGAGGGCGGCATCGTCATGGGCATCGGCCTGGCGCTGACCGAGCATTACATCCAGGAGGGCGGCAAACCGTGGACGACGGTGCTGGCCCGCTACAAGACGCCGAGTATCGAGCACGCGCCGGCCATCTCGTCGCACATTGTCGAAGACCCGGTTGCCGCCGGCCCGTTCGGCGCCAAGGGCGTCGGCGAATTGCCGAGCATCCCGGTCGCGCCGGCGATTACGGGTGCGATTCGGCGCGCCACCGGCATCCACGTGCGCAGCCTGCCGGTAGACCAGGATGAACTGCTGCGGGCGCTCGGGGACTCGGCCGACGAACTCGAGCTCGCCTGGGGCGACCGGGAGCCGATCCCCGTCATCGGAGACGACGCATGAAGCTGATTCCAGACATTCGCCAGGACGTGCTCGACAGGAGTGTCGCGCGCGCGAAGGCGCAGAATATCCTGCTGCCGACGATCGCACAGCAGAAAGACCCGACGCTCGTGCCGGCCGCGATCCGAGCGCGCCTCGACGACGTCGGCCTCTGGGACGTGGACCCTGCCAACCTCTTCCGCATCACGTGGAAGAACGAGCCGGTCGAGCACGGCGGCGGCTTCAACGAGGGCAACTGGCTGGAATTTCCGCCAGCGCTCACCGGGGTCGACGCACGCATCGTGGGCATCCTCGGCCAGTGGTTCCCCACTGGCGCCCACAAGGTCGGCGCCGCCTACGGCTGCCTC
>JBFFSI010000078.1:0-11532 GCA_041572475.1 Woeseiaceae bacterium | reverse complement strand
TACAACCACGGCCTTGCGGGCGTGCGGCGGGCGATGCGGCAATTCGGGGACACGGCGTATGCCGACATTCTCAGGAACTATAAAGGCCGGACCTTCGGGTTCGCCTCGAGAAACTTCTACGTCGCCTTCCTCGCCGCCAGGGAAGTGGACCAGAATGTCGAGAAATACTTCCCTGGTCTCGAACCCGAGCAGCCGACGGATTACGTTCGCATCACGATGCCGGACTATATCGCGGTCGAGGCTCTCAGCGATGCGCTCGGCGTGACGACCAGGCAGTTCGCGGCGCACAACCCCGCGCTGCAGGGCACGGTGTTGCAGGCCAGCAAGCACGTGCCGAAGGGCTTCGAGGCCCGGCTCCCGTCGAGCCTCGTCACCGGGACGGCGCCGGCGCTGCTGGCCGGCATATCGCCGGACCTGTGGCAGGCAGCGCAGCTGCCCGACCTCTTCCATACCGTGCAGCGCGGCGACACGCTGTCGCAAATCGCCGAAGCATACAAGACGCGGGTGTCGACACTGGTGGCGCTGAATAACCTCAGCAGTTCGCATCGCATCCGCGCCGGCCAGCGGCTGCGCCTGCCGGCAGCAGGCCCGGCCCCTGCCAGCGCGCCGGCGCCGGTCGCCGTTGCAGCTGTGCCATCGACCGAGGCGGCAGCGGAAGCGCCCGAAGAGGCGGCGGCGCCCGAGGGCGGCATCGCCTCGATGCTGCTGGGGACGATCCAGACTGCGCTGCTGTCGGACCCGAGCGACTACAGCGTTGCCGCCGACAATACGATCGAGATACAACCGCTCGAGACGCTCGGCCACTTTGCCGACTGGCTGGAAATTCGCACCCAGCGGCTGCGCGATATCAACGGGCTGGCGTTTCGAACGCCCGTCGAGGTGGGCAAGCGCCTGCGGCTCGACCTCGGCAAGGTCGATGCGACGACGTTCGAAGACCGCCGCGTCGCCTGGCACAGGGAGCAGCAGGACAGCTTCTTCCGGCAACACGTGATAGCCGGCATGCAGGAACACGTCATCGAACCCGGCGAGTCGATCTGGATCCTGGCGCTGCGCGAATACGACGTGCCGATGTGGCTGTTCCGGCAATACAATCCGGGCGTCGACCTGCACAGCATCACTCCGGGCACGACGGTCCGCTTTCCCGTGCTGCAGCCGGTGGATGCGTCCTGATGGTGCGCCTGTTTTTCGTCCGGCTCCTGCCGCTGGTCCTGTTGCTGCTGGCCGCCGGCTTCTGGTTTCACGACGTGCAGGACGGCGGCCCCTACGTCGCGCGGAACCTGGTGCCGCCGGCGCTGCTGCTCGGCCTGGCCTTCGTAACGCTGCGCCGGGGTAACGGGACCTGGACCGGCGTCGCTTGGCGCTGGCCTCTCGCCACGCTGGGCTTCGCGATTCCGGCGCTGGGGCTGTCCGCTTACCTGCATTACGCCTACGCGGTCAACCTGAACGGCATGTTCACCGATGCGGCCCGCCCCGATCAGCTGTTTCGCTTCCTGCCGCTTTACACGATCGTCGCCGGCGGCATCGGCTTCGCGATCGGCTGGATCGCGGGCCGCAACATTTGAATTCCGTCACTTGCCCTGCGCGCCGGGTTTGCTAATCTCGGCGCATGCGATTCGCGGCCCTGACCCTGTTTCTCTGCACCCTGCTGGTTCCCGGCGGCGTGGCGGCGGGTGACTTTCCGATGGCCGACAGGGTCATCGTCGAAAAGGCGGCGCGCAAACTGCACCTGATTAAGGATGGTGAGGCCTTCCGGACCTTCAGGATCGCGCTGGGGATTCGCCCGGTTGGCGACAAGCAGCAGGAGGGGGACTTCAGGACCCCGGAAGGCACCTACCTTCTCGACGCCCGCAACCCGAACAGCGAATACTTCCTGTCCATTCATATTTCCTACCCGAACAACAAGGACTTTAGCCAGGCCCGCGAACGCGGCCTCGATCCCGGCGGCGCAATCATGATTCATGGTCAGCCGAACATTCCCACGAGGTCGGAGGCCTACTACCGGACCCAGGACTGGACCAACGGCTGCATCGCCGTATCGAATTCGGACATGATCGATATCTGGCTGATGACGCCGAACGATACGCCGATCGAGATTCGTCCCTGAAGAGCGAGCTTTGAGAACATTCGAATCCATCGACGCCGAAGTCCGGCCCGAAGGCAGCCTCGAGGTACTGTCACAGCTCGAGGTCGACCAGCTGATGTCGAGCGGCGAAGGCGGCCTCTATACTCTCCTGCGCCGCTGCATGCTGGCCGTGCTGAACTCGGGCAGCCAGATGGACGACGCGCGCGCGATGCTGGAGGCGTACAAGGACTTCAGCATCGGTTTCATCCAGCAGGCGCGGGGCCTGAAACTGGCGCTCAAGGGCGCTCCCGGCGACGCGTTCGTCGACGGCAGGATGATTCGCGGCACGCGGGAGCTGCTGTTCGCGGTGCTGCGTGACATCGTCTATACGCGCAACGAGGTGATCGACAGCGGGCGCTTCGACCTCGGGTCCGGCGGCGGCACGACGGACGCCGTGTTTCATATCGTTCGCAATGCCGGGCTGCTCAAGCTGCCCGCGGATGTCGATCTCGTCGTCTGCTGGGGTGGGCACGCGATTTCGCGCGAGGAATACGACTACACCAAGCTGGTGGGCTACGAGCTCGGCCTGCGCGGCCTGAACGTTTGCACCGGCTGCGGGCCCGGCGCCATGAAGGGCCCGATGAAGGGCGCGACGATAGGGCACTCTAAGCAGCGAATTCGCCATGGCCGGTATGTCGGCATCACCGAGCCCGGCATCATCGCGGCGGAGTCGCCGAACCCGATCGTCAATTCGCTGGTGATCATGCCGGACATGGAGAAACGCCTGGAGGCGTTCGTCCGCGTGGGTCACGGCATGGTCGTGTTCCCCGGCGGCGTCGGCACGGCCGAGGAGATACTCTACCTGCTCGGCGTCCTGCTGCATCCTGACAACGAGGCGCAGCCGCTGCCGTTGATCATGACGGGTCCCGAATCGGCGGAGCCGTATTTCCGCAGGATCGACGAATTCATCGGTGCGACGCTCGGCGAGGCCGCGCAGTCCCGTTACTCCATCATCATCGACAACCCGCGCGACGTCGCGCGAAGCATCGCCAGCGGCCTGGGCGCCGTGCGGGAATTCCGCGAGGCGCACGGCGATGCCTACTACTTCAACTGGCGACTCGTCATCGATCGCGAGTTCCAGAAGCCGTTCAGCGCCACGCACAGCGCGATGCGCAAGCTGAACATCAGTGCAGGCCTGCCGGTGCACGAACTGGCGGTCAACCTGCGACGGGCGTTCTCGGGGATCGTGTCGGGCAACGTGCGCGAGGACACGGCGGCAATGATCGACGAGCTCGGCCCTTTCCAGATCACGGGATCGCCCCGCTACATGACGCTCCTCGATGACCTGCTCGCGGCCTTCGTCGACCAGAAGCGGATGAAGATCGAAGCGGGTGATTACGTGCCCTGCTACCGCGTCAACTCCTGAAGCGCGCTGCGCGTTATTGTCAAATTGTCCCGCCGCGGAAGGGCTTGCGCCGGCTGATTAAGTAAAAAACTCGTGTAAATTGCTGAATTACATGGTGAAAAGCCCGGCCGGCAGTGTGATGCAGTTCCTGTGAATCAAGGGTCTCCCCACTTAGCATTCGATCAAAGGAATGACCGAGTCTGTGACATGCCGGATAGCAAACACCTTAAGTGGGCAGACGACTTCAGCACGGATGCTGAGTCCCACAACGAGCAGCCGGGCGAGAACGTGAGGCCCAACCAGCCCGCCGCGAACGACGCGGACGGGTGGCAGCAATATCGCCAATGGGTCACGAAGGCACCAGCGCCGCGAGGGCGCCGGACCGGGATCGATCCCGCCTTGTACACCTGGAAGGGCTATCGAAACTGGTCCGAAAAGGTCAAGCGCAACTGGAATCCGGATTCGGTCGAGGACGCCGACTAGTCACGGACAATGACAGCTTTGCAAAACGCCGGCCTCGCGCCGGCGTTTTGCTTTGTGCCCGAGGTGGTCGCTGACGGCTGCCGCCGCCCAAGAAAATGAGCGCCGCGGCACCTGCACAATCGGTACTGCGTCTTACTTTTGGATATTGCCGCCGCGGCCCCGCATTTTCGCAATCAAGCTGTGATCTGCCTCACGCCGAATGCCAGAACGGCTCACTATAGTTCGACTCATAAGGCTTACATTCGCGATCGAAACAGTATGTCAAACAAGTGCAAGGAAGCAGAAAAGCCTGTCGTCTTTCTCAAGGATGAGTCTGCCCGGCAACGCTGGGAACTCTTCCACCAGGCGATAGCCACGGCCAAGCAATCCAACGCCGCCGCGCTCGATGATGCCGACGCCGTCAAGCACGAAGGCAAGCAGGACGGACCAATCCTGTCACTCGTCCGTTAAGCTCGCATGGAACGGCTCGTGCAACTGCTCGATGACCTGGACGACCTCGTGTCGATGCTACGGTTGCTGAGCGAGCCCATTCGCAGCGCAATCCTCAAATTCTTCACAACGACTGTTCTGCTGGCTATACAGGCCGGCGGCATCCTGCTTGCCCTCAGCCAGCCGCCGCTCGCACTGGCGGTGGCGTTGCTGTTGTTCGTGGGTCTGCTGTACCACTCGGTCACCGGCCTCCATCAGCCCCTTGAAATAGCCTCGTAAGACCCTATCGTCTTCCTTCACAGTAGCCGCCGCCGGTACGGCGGGTCGGCGAGAACTGCACACCGAGGGAGAGACGCGTGAACGCGACAGCCAGCCGGGAGACGCTCGGCTTTCAAACCGAAGTTCGTCAGCTGCTGCAGCTGATGATCCATTCCCTTTACAGCAACAAGGAAATCTTCCTTCGAGAGCTGATATCAAACGCGTCCGATGCCGCGGACAAGCTGCGCTTCGAAGCCCTGGGCAGCCCGGCGTTGCTCGAGGAAGAACCGGATCTGCGCATACGCATCGAGACCGACAAGGACAAGCAGACGGTCACGATCGTCGACAACGGTATCGGCATGTCCCGCGATGAGGTCGTGGAACACCTCGGCACGATCGCCCGCTCAGGCACCGCCGAATTCCTGCAGCAGATGACCGGCGATGAGAAAAAGGATGCAAAGCTTATCGGCCAGTTCGGCGTCGGTTTTTACTCGGCGTTCATCGTCGCGGACAAAGTGCTTGTCGAGACGCGCCGCGCCGGACTCGAGGCAGCGGCCGCCGTGCGCTGGGAATCCGATGGGCAGGGCGAGTTCACGGTCGAGCCCATCGAGCGCACTGAGCGGGGCACGTCGATTACCCTGCACCTCAAGGACGCCGAGAAGGAGTTTGCCGAGCCGCTGCGTGTCGAGAGCCTGATTCGCAAGTATTCGGACCATATCGCCTTTCCCGTCAGCCTGCACGCGGCCGGGTCCGACGAAGAGCCGAGCATCGTTAACGAAGGCACCGCGCTCTGGACCCGTCCCCGCACGGAAATCGATGACGACGAGTACAAGGAGTTCTACAAGCACCTGTCGCACGACTTCGCGGACCCGCTGACATGGAGTCACAACAGGGTGGAAGGCAAGCGCGAATACACGAGCCTGATGTACGTCCCGTCGACGGCGCCTTTCGACCTGTGGAACCGCGAAGCACCCCGGGGGCTCAAGCTGTACGTCCAGCGCGTATTTATCATGGACGATGCGGAGCAGTTCCTGCCGCTCTACCTGCGTTTCATCAAGGGCGTGGTCGACTCGTCCGACCTGCCGCTCAACGTCTCGCGCGAGATGCTGCAGAAGAACCCGGAGCTGACGGCGATGCGCGGGGCGCTGACCAAGCGCGCGCTCGGCATGCTGTCGAAGCTGGCGGCGGATGCGCCCGACGACTACGCGATTTTCTGGCGCGAGTTCGGCCAGACCCTCAAGGAGGGTGTCGTCGAGGACCACGGCAACAAGGACAAACTCGCGAAACTGCTGCGCTTCGCCACGACGCACAGCGGCAAGGACGAGCAGGACCAGTCCCTCGACGACTATCTCGGACGCGCCGCCGACTCCCAGGACAAGATCTACTATGTGCTCGCGGACAGCCATGCGACGGCCGCCGCCAGCCCGCATATCGAGCGCCTGGCCGAGCAGGGCATCGAGGTGCTGCTGCTGTCCGACCGCATCGACGGCTGGGTCGTCGATGCACTCGGCGAGTATGACGGCAAACCCCTGCGGGACGTTGCCCGCGACGGCATCGAATTGCCGGGCGGCGAGGGAAAAATCAGCCAGGACGCGCTCAACGAAGAGCACAAGCCGCTGCTCAAGAAGCTCAAGAAAACGCTGCGGGACAGGGTCGAGGCTGTCCAGGTCAGCCAGCGCCTCGTCGATTCGCCGGCCTGTGTCGTGGCCGGTGAACACGAGCTCAACCCACAGATCCGCCGCATGCTCGAGGCGAGCGGTCAGAGTCTGCCCGAGTCGAAACCGATCCTCGAGATCAATGTCGGTCACCCGCTGGTAAGCCGGCTATCCGCCGAGACCGACGAGGACCGTTTTGCCGCGCTCGGCGGCATCCTGCTCGACCATGCGCTGCTGGCCGAAGGCGCTCAGCTGGAGCATCCCGCTGAATACGTGAAGCGCATGAACGCCTTGTTGCTGGAACTTGATTCGAGCGCCGGCTCGGGCTAAAACGGGCCCACCTTTTAGCGACGGACAGCAGCGGATGAGCGACGACAAACCGTCAGATGGCGAACTCAGGGCGAGACTGTCCGACGAGCAATATGCAATCACGCAGAACAAGGGCACCGAGAGAGCCTTTACCGGGAAGTACGTCGACCACAAGGCAGACGGCACCTACCGCTGCGTCTGCTGTGATGCCCAGCTGTTCTCTTCCGAGCACAAATATGATTCCGGTTCGGGTTGGCCGAGCTTCTGGCTCCCGCTGGCCGGCGAGGCGGTCAGGACAGTGACCGACACGAGCCACGGCATGATGCGGCAGGAGGTCGTATGCGCCGGCTGCGGCTCGCATCTCGGGCACGTTTTCGAAGACGGCCCGCAGCCGACCGGGCTTCGTTATTGCATTAACTCCGCATCACTGGACTTCAAAGGATCCGACTCATGAACATGATCAAGTCGATTGGCCCCGTATTTATCGCGGCATTTGTCGCCGGCCTCGTCGCGTGCGACTCCGGTTACGAGGCGATCGATCCCGGCAGCGACGCCGCGCCGGTCGCCGAACCCGCGCAGGCCGAGGCGGCGGCGCTGGCCCCGGAAGCCTTCTCCATCGCTCCCGGGTTGAGTGCGCGAACCCTGAAAAACGGCTACGGCCGGGCTGCGGAGGTTGGCGACCTCGCCGAAGTGCATTACACGGGCTGGCTTTACGACGAGACAGCGACGGGCAAGCGCGGCGCCAAGTTCGACAGCTCGGTCGACCGCGGTACGCGATTCCAGTTTCCACTGGGCGCAGGCCGGGTGATCAAGGGCTGGGACCAGGGCGTGGTCGGGATGCTGATCGGCGAGAAGCGCGAGCTGACTATCGCGCCCGAGATGGCCTATGGCGATCGCGGCGCGGGCGCTGTTATCCCGCCGGGCGCCACGCTCATTTTCGAAGTCGAGTTATTCCGGCTCGAGGGACCTGCCGACGCAGTGGAGTAGACTCGGCCCCGGCCTCAGCGCAGCTCGAATTCGATGCGCCGGTTCCGGCTGCGGCCATAAGGCGTCGTATTGTCAGCGACCGGCATGGCCGAGCCCGCCCCTTCCACGATCAGCCGCTGCGGCTGGATGCCGCTGCGAACCAGGTAGTCCGCGACGGCCTGCGCCCGCGCGACGCTCAGTGCGCGGTTCCAGTCCTCGTTGCCGGTGGCATCGGTATGCCCGGTGATCGCGATGCGGTTGGCGCCGCAGTCCCTGGCTACTTCGATGAGCTTGTCGAGCAGCGCGTAGGACGACGTGCGCAATTCGACACTCGACTGCCTGAAAGCAACGGGTTGGTTTACCGCGTTGGCGAAGTTGGTTTGGCAAAGTTCGTGGAGCGAGACCGGGCTGCTGACGACGGCGACGTCCTCGACGATCCGCGCAGAGGCCGGGAGGGACTCCCTGACGACCGCCAGCCGCGCCCGCAGTGCCGCGGGGTCCGACGTTACGCCGCGAATCCGGGCCTGGCCGCTTTCGAGGACGGCGACGGCTGACTCGGTTGCCGCCAGCGCCTGCAGGAGACGGATGCTTGCCGGTTCCCAGTAGTCCGGGAACACGACGCCGTGCCGCAGGTCCGTCTCGATACTGCTGCCGGCAAAAGCCTGCTCTGCAACCTGCAGCAGCGCGGACTCGTGTTGCGCCGAGGCCGACTCGCCGGCGATGAGTAGCGTGCCGGCGCGCCGGTCGAAGACCAGCCGCGGCTGCTCGAGCGCGGCGCCGTCCCCAAGCCGGACCTGCAGGCGGTCTGTGCCGGGGTCGATCGCCGGGGCGAAGAGCAGAGCGACGGCCGCGAGCACCGTGACCGCCAGGATCTCAGGTGACTTCAAGCCCATGCGCCGGGCTTAGCCGCTGGCTTTCTGAGTCAGCAGTTCGCGGGCCTGCCCCATCCAGTCTTCGCGATAAATGCGGCTGCGGAAGCCTTTCAGCCGGTGCGCCACGCGGTCGATGTCGTACTCGCTCATCTCGGCAATCTGGTTGAAGCGGAAGATGCCCATTTCATTGAGCGTCTTCTCGATGGCGGGCCCCACGCCCTTGATCAGCTTGAGGTTGTCACGGGCAATGGCCCCGAACTGCTCCGGGCCGTCGTCGGTATCGTGTTCTGTCGGCGATTCCAGTTCATCCTCATCCGCTTCGTCCCACGCATCTTCGTCGGCGCCGTCGCCCTCGATCCCGGGTTCGTCCGCAACATCGGCAGCCTCCGGAGTCTCTTCTCGCTCCGCTGCGGCATCGATCGGGTCATTCGAGGCATCGAGGTTGTCGCCCAGTGCTTCGGGATCGACCGGTTCGACCCGGGTATCGTCGGAGCCCACCATCGACTCCAGGGCGGATACCTTGTTGCGAGCCTCTTCCAGGTCGGCTTCGAGCTGTTCGGCTTCGGCGTTACGCTGCCGATAGCGTTCGATGAGCGGCGGCAGCCGCTCCTGCCAGTTGTCCAGCTCACGACGCAGCTTTTCGATCTGTTCGTCGCGTTCACGAATGGACGCCTCGGCACCCTGTCCCTTGCTGGCCTGGTTCTGCAGCTGGTCTCTCTGCCGGACGGCGACTTCGAGGTTGCTGCGAATTTCCTTGATCTGACGCTGCAGCTCGTCGCGCCGCTCGAACGCCTCCTTGAGCGCGTCGGCGAGCTCGCTCGTCCGCATCTTGGCGTCCTTGTTGGAGGCCTGGTACTGGGTGTTCTGCTCCATCAGGCTCTTGTTCTGTTCGATCAGCCGCCCGTGCTCGCTGCGTTGCGCCTCGAGCTGCTCCTGCCAGCCGGCGTTGATCGTCGCTTTTTCGATGACGCCGCGGCGGCTGCGTAACAGCCACCCGACGACGGCGCCGATCATGAGCGCCACGATCAGGAGGATGATGGTGGTGACATTCAGATCGAGCATGGCATGTTTCCTAGGAAGCGAGCCGGACTTTCTCGGTCTCGGCGAGGACCTCACCTATCCGGGCTACGGCCCAGTCGATCTCCTCGCGACTGATGATCAGAGGCGGCGCCAGCCTGATGACCGTTTCATGGGTTTCCTTGCTGAGCAGGCCCCGCGCCATCAGTGCTTCGCAAAGGCTGCGCGCGCTGCACAGCGCCGGGTCGACCTCGATACCCAGAAACAGGCCGCGGCCGCGTATATCGGTGACCAGGGGCGATTCGATCTTGCGTAATTCGCTCATCAGGTAATCGCCCATGGCGGCACTGCGCTCCGCGAGCTTCTCCTCCACCAGGATGTCGAGGGCCTCGAGCCCGACCGCCGCCGCGAGCGGATTGCCGCCGAAGGTGCTGCCGTGATCACCCGGGGTGAACACGTTCATGACTTCCTTTCTCGCGAGGAACAGGGACACAGGGAGTATCCCGCCCCCGAGCGCCTTGCCGAGGATCAGCCCATCGGGCTGCACCGCTTCGTGCTGGCAGGCCAGCAGCTTCCCGGTGCGGCCGAGACCGGTCTGAATCTCGTCGGCAATCAACAGCACGTTGTGCTTGCGGCACAACTCGGAGGCCGCCTTGAGATAGCCCGCCGGAGGAACGACGATGCCGCCCTCGCCCTGGATCGGTTCGATCAGAAACGCAGCCGTGTTGTCGTTGATAGCCGCCTCGAGAGCATCGATATCGCCGTACTCGACGAGACGAAACCCGGCAGGGAAGGGCCCGAAGCCTTCCTTGTACTGCGGCTCGTCGGACATCGCGACGATCGTTGTCGTCCGCCCATGGAAGTTGCCCGTGCAGGCGATGATCTCGGCCTGGTCTCTGGCGACGCCCTTGACCGTGTACGCCCACTTGCGGGCCGCCTTGATCGCGGTCTCGACGGCCTCGGCGCCGGTGTTCATGGGCAGGGCCATGTCCTGGCCCGTCAGTTCGCAGGCGCGCTCGAGAAAGGGGCCGAGCTTGTCGGTATGAAACGCGCGGGAGACGATGTTGAGGCGGCCGACCTGTTCGCGAACGAGTGCGACCAGCCGCTTGTGCGCGTGGCCATGGCTCACCGCCGAGTAGGCGCTCATCATGTCGAGGTATTTTTTACCCGCTTCGTCCCAGACGAAAACACCTTCACCGCGCGTCAATACGACGGGCAAAGGGTGATAATTGTGTGCACAATAACGTGCCTCGAGATCGATGCGATCGCTCATAAATAAATTTTACAGCAATAACATCTACTTAAGCCAACGGAGATCGCTCATCCAGTGAACAAGGCGCCGCAGACCGAAGCACTATGGCTGCCCGGGCCCGCTGGCAAGCTCCAGGCAATGCTGGACACGCCGGGCGCCGCGGAAGTCCACGGCGCCGCGGTCGTCTGTCATCCCCATCCCCGGCATGGTGGAACCATGCACAACAAGGTGGCGCATACGCTGGGCAGGGCGTTCGTTCGCTGTGGCTTCGCGGCGTTGCGCTTCAATTTCCGCGGTACCGAGGGCAGCGAGGGCGAGTATGACCACGGCAACGGCGAACTCGACGATGCACTGGCGGCGCTGGCGTGGATGCGAGACCGCTACCCGGATGGCCCGTTCTGGCTGGGGGGTTTTTCCTTCGGTGCGGCGATCGGCGTTCGCGCGGCCGTCGTGACCGAGGTCGACGGCCTCGTCAGTGTCGCGCCCGCGATCTACCGGTTTGCGAGCGGCCTCGAAACGCAGCCGAGATGCCCGTGGCTCATCATCCAGGGAGACGAGGACGAACTGGTCGACGTCGAGGAAACGATCGAATGGCTCAACGACCTCGAGCCCGGCCCGGAACTCCTCGTCATGCAGGGTGCCGAGCACTTCTTCCATGGCCGGCTGAACGACCTGCGAGTAGCGGTCATGGACTTCGTCGCGGCGGCACAAAAAAAGCCGGGGTGATGCCCCGGCTTTCGGTGTTCGCTGATGACAAGGCGCCGGCTAGACCAAGTCCGTCAGGGCCTTCAGCGGCGACACCTTCACGACCATGGAGGCCGGCT
>JBFFSI010000077.1:0-11808 GCA_041572475.1 Woeseiaceae bacterium | reverse complement strand
CGCGCAGGACGTGGGCGTAGATGTTCGTGCCGACACAGTCGTGCGGCGATACCGCGGCCCGCTGGGTCATCTCCCATGCGCGCGCACTGTAGCGGTACGGCTTGTTGTTCAGCGCACCGACAGGGCCCAGGTCGATGATGTTCGCCGACAGCTCGAGATCGACGCTCTGCTCGATGTAGGTGCCGATCTGCATGTTCTCGCCGCGGTCCGTCGTGCCGAGCTGCGGCATGCCCTGGATCTCCTCACCGAAGCGCACACAGCGCGTGCAGTGGATGCAGCGCGTCATGTCGGTCGAGACCAGCGGGCCGATGTCCTTGTCCTTCACCACCCGCTTGCCGTCGTTGTAACGGGACACGTCGCGGCCATAGCCCATTGCGAGGTCCTGCAGCTCGCACTCGCCGCCCTGGTCGCAGATCGGGCAGTCCAGCGGATGGTTGATCAGCAGGAACTCCATCGTCGCCTTCTGCGCGGCGATGGCCTTCGGCGACTTCGTAAAGACTTTCATGCCCTCGCCCACCGGCGTGGCGCATGCGGGCAGAGGCTTCGGCGCCTTCTCCACCTCGACGAGGCACATGCGACAGTTTGCGGCGATGCTCAGCTTCGAGTGGTAGCAGAAGCGCGGTACGTAGGCGCCGACCTCGTCGGTCACCTCGATGACCATCTGCCCTTTGCGAGCCTCGACCGGCTTGCCGTCAACCTCGATGTTTACGATGTCGTCACTCATGGCGGCTAGGCGGCCTCGGCGCCGGCGTCGACGATGCTCCGGCCCTTGTGCCGGATCATGTACACGAATTCGTGGTGGAAATGCTTCAGGAAGCTTTGCACGGGCCACGCCGCCGCATCGCCCAAAGCGCAAATCGTGTGGCCCTCGATCTTGTTGGCGACGTCGACGAGCTTGTCGAGGTCTTCCTCCCCGCCCTTACCTTCCATGATCCGTGTCAGCATCCGGTACAGCCAGCCCGTGCCCTCGCGGCACGGCGTGCACTGCCCGCAGGACTCGGCCATGTAGAAACGCGAGATGCGGCGCAGCACCTTCACCATGCAGGTCGTCTCGTCCATGACCATGACCGCACCGGTGCCGAACGACGAGCCGGCCTGTTGCAGGGAGTTGTAGTCCATCGTGCAGCCCATGATCACGTCGGCCGGCAGGACCTTGCACGAGGAGCCGCCCGGGATTACGGCCTTCAGCTTGCGGCCTTTCCAGACGCCGCCCGCTACCTCCAGCAGCCCCGTGAACGGGATGCCCATGGGCAGCTCGTAGTTGCCGGGCTTCTCGACATGGCCGGACACCGAGAACAGGGCCGTACCGCCGGAGCCCTCGGGCCCGAGGCCCGCGAACCAGTCTGCGCCGTTGCGAATGATGGCGGGTACGCTGGCCAGGCTCTGCGTGTTGTTGATCGTCGTCGGCTTGCCGTAGAGGCCGTAACCGGCCGGGAACGGCGGCTTGAAGCGGGGCTTGCCCTGCTTGCCCTCGAGCGACTCGAGCAGCGCGGTCTCCTCGCCACAGATGTAAGCGCCCGCGCCGACGAACGTGTAGAGGTCGAAATCGATTCCCGAATTTTTGATGTTCTTGCCCAGCAGACCGGCATCGTAGGCTTCCTTCACGGCCGCCTCGAACCGGGGCACGGGCTCATCGATGAACTCGCCGCGAATGTAGTTGTAGCCCACGGTCGCGCCCATGGCGTAGCCGGCCAGTGCCATGCCTTCGACCAGCGAATGCGGGTTGTAGCGCAGAACCTCGCGGTCGTGGCACGTGCCGGGCTCGCTCTCATCAGAGTTGCACACGAGGTATTTCTGCACGTCGGCGCCACGCGGCATGAAGCTCCACTTCAGTCCCGTCGGGAAGCCTGCGCCGCCGCGGCCGCGCAGGCCGGCAGTCTTCACTTCCTCGAGGACCTCGTCGGCCGTCATTTTGCCCTCGAGGATCTTGCGCCAGGCCTTGTAGCCGCCGTGCTTCTCGTAGGCGTTCATCGTCCACGGCTCGGGCTCGCCGAAGGTCGTGAAACACGTGAGATTCTGTTCCCAGGCCATCAGTCGAGTCCGTCCAGGATGTCGTCGACCTGCTCGAGCGTCAGGTTCTCGTGATACTTGTGATCGACCATCATCATCGGCGCGCCGCAGCAAGCCGCGAGACACTCTTCCTCGCGCTTGAGATAGATCCGGCCGTCCTCGGTGCTCTCGCCCAGCTTGATACCCAGCTTGGTCTCGACATGGTCGACCAGCTCGTCCGCGCCGCGCAGCATGCACGAGACGTTGGTGCAGATGGCGACGTTGTGACGGCCTACCGGCTTCGTCTGGAACATCGAGTAGAAAGTCGCGACCTCGTAGACCTGGATCGGCGGCAACTCGAGGTAGTCCGCAACTCCGTTCATCAGTTCGGGCGTCAGGAAGCCCTCGTTCTCGTGCTGCACGGCATGCAGCGCGCCGATCACCGCCGAGCGCTGCCGGTCCTCGGGAAAACGCGCCTTCCAGCGCTCGATCTCATCGATGACGTGCGCGGACAATGGCCCAGAATCAGCCGGCGTGGCGCTCATCGGTCCACCTCGCCGAAAACGATGTCCTGGGTACCGATGACGGCGACGACATCGGCCAGCATGTGCCCTTCCACCATTTCCGACATAGCCGACAGGTGTGCGAAGCCGGGAGCACGGATCTTCACCCGGTACGGCTTGTTGGCGCCGTCGGATATGACGTACACACCGAACTCGCCTTTCGGGTGCTCGATGGCGGCGTAGGCCTCGCCCTCGGGAACGCTGTAGCCCTCGGTAAAGAGCTTGAAGTGATGAATCAGCGACTCCATGTCGTCCTTCATCTCGACGCGGCGTGGCGGCACGATCTTGTGGTCGTCGATCATCACCGGGCCCGGGTTTTCACGCAGCCATTCGATGCATTGCCTGATGATGCGATTCGACTGCCGCAGTTCCTCGACGCGCACCAGGTAACGGTCGTAGCAGTCGCCATTCACGCCCACCGGGATGTCGAAGTCCATCTCGCCATAGACCTCGTACGGCTGCTTCTTGCGCAGGTCCCATTCGACACCGGAACCCCTGAGCATCGGGCCGGTGAAGCCGAGTTGCATGGCCCTCTCGGGCGAGACCACGCCGATGTTCACGGTGCGCTGCTTCCAGATGCGGTTGTCGGTGAGCAGTGTCTCGTACTCGGCGACGCAGGCCGGGAACCGGTCCGTAAAGTCTTCGATGAAGTCCAGCAGCGATCCCTCGCGCGCCTCGTTCAGCCGTGCGATCTCTTTCGCACTGCGGAACTTCGACTCCTGGTACTTGGGCATCGTCTCCGGCAGGTCACGGTAGACTCCGCCCGGCCGGTAATAGGTGGCGTGCATGCGCGTGCCGGACACGGCCTCGTAGCAATCCATCAGGTCTTCGCGTTCGCGGAAGCAATACAGGAACACCGTCATGGCGCCGATATCGAGGCCATGAGCGCCCAGCCACATCAGGTGGTTCAGAATGCGCGTGATCTCGTCGAACATGACCCGGATGTACTGCGCCCGGGGCGGCACCTCGATGCCGAGGAGTTTCTCGAGCGCCATGACATAGCCGTGCTCGTTGCACATCATCGACACGTAGTCGAGGCGGTCCATGTAGCCGATCGTCTGGTTGAACGGCTTGGACTCCGCCAGCTTTTCCGTCGCCCGATGCAAAAGGCCGATGTGCGGGTCCGCTTTGTGGATGACCTCGCCCTCGAGCTCGAGGACCAGTCGCAGCACACCGTGCGCCGCCGGGTGCTGCGGCCCGAAGTTCATCGTGTAACTCTGGATCTCAGCCATCGACGCCGTCCTTCAGTTCATCCGAATACCGGTTGTCCTCGCGGATGACGCGCGGCACCAGCGTTCTCGGCTCGATGCTGACGGGCTGGTAGGCGACCCGGCCTTTCTCGGTGTCGTAGCTGACCTCGACGTTGCCAATCAGCGGGAAGTCCTTGCGGAACGGGTGCCCGATGAAGCCGTAGTCGGTGAGTATGCGCCGCAGGTCCGGGTGCCCCTCGAAGAGGATACCGTACAGGTCGAACACCTCGCGTTCGAACCAGTTCGCCGAATTCCAGATCTCGACGACGGACCTGATGATCGGCGGATTGCTGCGGCCCGTGTAGGTCCGCAAACGCAGGCGCAGGTTGTGCTGCACGGATAGCAGGTGATAGACGACGGCGAAGCGTTTCGGATCGAACTCGTCGGCCTCGTCCAGGATGACGGGCTCCCGCTCCACGCCGCGGCTGAAGCCGGTGCCGGTAGCGTCCGAGGTGGTCCACTCGTCGCTACCGTAGGTCAGGTAATCGACGCCGCACACGTCGATCAGCATCTCGAAGCCGAATTCCGCTTCGTGGCGTAATGCCGTGGCAACCTCGATCAGGTCGTCTTTGCCGACCTCGTAGGTGAGTTCGCCGCAGATCGAAGGCGCGCGGCTCAACTGCTCGCCGAAACGCTCGTCGATTCGAGCCGCCAATGTCTCGTAATGAGTGGTCATGTGCGGTCTTTATCTCGCAATCGTGCTCGTGCGGCGAATCTTGTTCTGCAGCTGGATAAGGCCATAGATCAGGGCCTCGGCCGTCGGCGGGCAACCGGGCACGTAGACGTCGACCGGCACGATGCGGTCGCAGCCGCGAACGACCGAATAGGAATAGTGGTAATAGCCGCCACCGTTGGCGCAGGAACCCATCGAAACGACCCAGCGCGGCTCCGGCATCTGGTCATAGACCTTGCGCAGGGCCGGAGCCATCTTGTTGGTCAGCGTGCCGGCCACTATCATGCAGTCGGACTGGCGCGGGCTCGGCCGGAAGATGATGCCGAAGCGGTCGAGGTCGTACCGGGCTGCACCGGCCTGCATCATCTCCACCGCACAGCATGCCAGCCCGAAGGTCATCGGCCACAGTGAGCCCGTCCGCGCCCAGTTCATGACCGCGTCGACGCTCGTAACGACGAAACCCTTTTCCTGCAGGCTTTCCCCTGCTGCTTCCGCGCCGTTTACCGGCTCAGGCATTTTCTCGGTGGGCGCTGCTAGTCCCATTCCAGCGCCCCCTTCTTCCATTCATAGATGAACCCGACGACGAGCACGGCGAGGAAGATGCCCATTGCAGCGATACCGAAACGGCCGGCGGTATCGAGCGAGACCGCCCACGGAAACAGGAAGGCGATCTCGAGATCGAAAATAATGAAGAGTATGGCGACCAGGTAATAGCGGACGTCGAACTTCGTCCGCGTGTCCTCAAACGCCTCGAAGCCGCATTCGTAGGGCGAGAGTTTCTCTTCGTCCTTGCGGCCGTGCCCGATAAGAAAGCCCAGCCCGAGGAGCAGCAGGCCGAGTCCCGCGGCTACACCGAGAAATACCAGGATGGGAAAGTATTCTTGTAGCATCGATCCCCGCGTGCCGGGGCTTCCCTGCGCCCCGTAAAATGCGCGCTATTGTACTGAGTGCAGGCGCTGAATACACCCTTGCAAAGGGTCTTCAAGTGTAAGCATTTGTATGTTGGTGCTCTGGGCGAGACTCGAACTCGCACGGCTTGCGCCACTGCCCCCTCAAGACAGCGTGTCTACCAATTCCACCACCAGAGCACTGTTGACAGGTCCTACTGGCCCTCATCGGGCGCCGGCGCTGCATCCTCGTCGAGGGAAGGCATCTCTTCGTCCACCGCCGGCATCTCACGGGCATCCTCGGCCGGCTCCAGGGACGGCATATCCGAGATCGGCACTTCTTCGCTCGTGTAAGAGGCCTCCTCTGCCGCGTCCTCGACGATCGGCGCGCCTTCCAGCAGGCTGTCGGGCGCTTCGGCCCTCTGGCTACTCAGGTAGGCGAGCGTCAGGCTGCTGATAAAGAAAGCCGTCGCCAGTACAGCCGTCGCGCGCGAAAAGAAGCTGCCGGATCCGCGTGCACCAAACACCGTCCCGGAAGCGCCCGCGCCGAATCCGGCGCCCGCATCGGCGCCCTTGCCGCGCTGCAACAAGACCAGCGCGATGATGCCGAGCGCTATCAGCGTATGCACGATCAACACGGATTTAGAAACTGTATCCATATATCCTCAAACCTCGGCGGCCGCGTTGGCGATCGCCAGAAAATCGGCGGCTTTCAGCGATGCACCGCCGATCAAGCCACCGTCGATATCTGTATTGGCCAGCAGGCCAGGCGCATTGTCCCCTTTCATGCTGCCGCCGTACAGGATTTGTGTGCCTTCGGCGACACTCGCATCACGTTCGGCCAGCCGCGCACGAATATGCGCGTGCACTTCCTGCGCCTGCTCCGGGCTCGCGGTCATGCCGGTGCCGATCGCCCATACTGGCTCGTAAGCGATGACAGCGGATCCGAACGCCGCAATGCCGACCAGGTCCAGCACGGCGTCAAGCTGCTCGTCGACCACGGATTCCGTGTCGCCAGCCTCACGCTCCTCGAGCGTCTCGCCGACGCACAGGATCGGCTTCATGCAAGCGCCGAGCGTCGCCTTGAACTTCGCGGCAACCTGCTGGCTGCTCTCG
The DNA here is from genome assembly GCA_041572475.1 of Woeseiaceae bacterium. Taxonomy (GTDB): domain Bacteria; phylum Pseudomonadota; class Gammaproteobacteria; order Steroidobacterales; family Woeseiaceae; genus UBA1847. The sequence continues at coordinate 5,330 of JBFFSI010000077.1, read as the reverse complement.
CCATACAGCGTCCGCCGCTCCGAATGGCCGACGATCACGTATTCGCAGCCGACGTCACTGAGCATGCTCGGCGCGACCTCGCCAGTGTAGGCGCCGCAGGCATGCTCCGACACATTCTGGGCGCCCAGCGCCACCCCTGTGCCGGACGTCGCCTCGGCAACCGCCGACAAGTACGGAAAAGGCGGGCAAACCAGTAACTTGACACGCTCCGAGCGTGGCGCACCGGCAACAATGCCCGCAACGAGCTCGGCGTTGAAGGCCGCGCTGCCGTTCATTTTCCAGTTTCCAGCGACGAGGATGTCGCGCATGTCTTTCGCCCTTGCCTAAAAGGCGCGCAAGGATACCGGGGCTAACCCGGCAAATCAACGCAATTGGCGCCTGCCGGGGGCCCGTCCGGGATCACGGCGCGGCTTCTTCGACCACCGCCGCGAGCCGCTTCGCAAGCTCGACCACCTGGTCCCTGTCCTGGCCTTCGACCATGACCCGGATGACGGGTTCAGTTCCCGACGCCCTGAGGACCACGCGGCCGGTATCGGCGAGCTCGTTCTCCACCGCCTCGACAGCCTCGCGGATGGCCGGCGACTCCGCCGGATCCATGCCCCTTGCGACGCGGACGTTGATCATTTCCTGCGGATAGATGGGCATGTCGGCGACCAGTTCCGAGAGTTTTTTCCCGGTGGCCTTCATCACCGCGAGCACCTGCAGCGCGCTGACCAGCCCGTCGCCCGTCGTCGTGCGGTCGAGGACGATCATGTGCCCGGAGGTTTCGCCGCCGATGATGCCGCCGGTCTCCCGCAGCGTCTCGAGCACGTAGCGGTCCCCTACGCTGGCCCGCCTGAATTCGATGCTGGCCCTGCCGAGCGCGTGCTCGAGGCCGAGATTGCTCATCACCGTGCCGACCACCGGCCCGCGCAGGCAGCCTTCGCGCTGCCGCGAGGTGGCGAGGATGTACAGCAGCTGGTCGCCGTCGACCAGATTACCTGCTTCATCCACCATGACGACCCGATCGCCGTCGCCGTCGATGGCGACGCCGACATCGGCCTTCACCGCCGGGACCGTGAGGCTGAGCAGCTCCGGCTTGGTCGAGCCACAGCCGTCGTTGATGTTGCGCCCGTTCGGCGAGCAGCCGATCGGGATAACGTTGGCGCCGAGATTGGCGAGCGTGCGCGGGCCGACTTTGTAGCCGGCACCGTTGGCGCCGTCGAAAACGATCTTCATGCCCTCGAGATCGAGCCCCTTCGGGAACGTCGATGCGCAGAATTCCTGGTAGCGCAGCCGGGCCGAGTCAATTCGCCGGGCCTTGCCGAGTGACGCGGACTCCCGCGTGATCGCCGGCTCGTTCAATTTCGCCTCGATCTGGCGCTCGATGTCGTCACTCAGCTTGGAACCCGAGCCGTCGAAGAACTTGATGCCGTTGTCGTCATAAAGGTTATGCGAGGCGCTGATGACTACGCCGAGATCCGCCTCGAACTGCTGCGTCAGCTGGGCGATGCCGGGCGTCGGCAGCGGTCCCAGCAACAGGACATCGGCCCCGGCGGCAACGAACCCGGCCTCCAGCGCCGACTCGAACATGTAACCTGAGAGCCGCGTGTCTTTGCCGATCAGGACCGTGCCGCCCTGGGGCACGAGGACCTGCGCAGCCGCGCTCGCGAGTCGCATCGCGAAGTCCACGGTCATCGGCTCGGCGCCGACGCGGCCCCGCACACCATCCGTACCGAAATAATGCCTAGTCATCCTTCCTTTCCTGCTCCATAACTATCGTCGCGATGCGCAGTGCATCGACCGTCTCGGCAACGTCGTGCGTCCGCACGATACTCGCTCCGGCGCCGACCGCCAACACGGCCGCGGCGAGGCCCGCCGCCAGCCGGCCGCCGACATCCCGGCCCGTGATCGCTCCCAGGGTCGCCTTGCGCGACACGCCGATCAGCACCGGCGGCCCTATGCCGGCCAATTTTCGCAGATTCGCGAGCAGCTGGATATTGTGATCCGGGGTCTTGCCGAAGCCGAAGCCGGGATCGATGACGAGCAGATCCCTGCCCAGTCCGCCATCGATACAGGCCTGTACGCGGCTCTCCAGGAATTCCGCTACCTCTGTCACGACGTCGGCATAGCTCGGGGCGTCCTGCATCGTCCGCGGCTCGCCCCGCATGTGCATCAGGCAGACCGGCTTTCCGAGCTCGACAGCCGCGTCCAGGGCCCCGTCAGCGCGCAGCGCGTAGACGTCGTTGATCATGTCTGCACCGGCCGCAACGGCTGCGCGCATTACCGCTGGCTTGCTGGTATCGATCGAGATGGGTACGGCCGACTCGCGGCGGACGGCCTCGATGATCGGGATGACGCGGTCGAGCTCCTCCTGCTCCGGGACCGGTTCGGCGCCGGGCCGCGTGGACTCCCCGCCGATATCGACGATGGCCGCACCTTCCTCGGCCATCCGCAGGGCGTGGCGTATGGCGGCCTCGGCCGCCGCATGTCGGCCGCCGTCGGAGAATGAATCGGGCGTTACATTGAGTACGCCCATGACGGCGGGCGCCTCGAGGGTCAGGGTGCCGAGCTGCAGCATCGGCCTAGTGTCTCACGAACTTGCCGCGCTGCGACTAGTGTTCGCTCGCGGGACCGCCTATCGGTCCGGCCGTTCCGGCCTCGGGCTGCTCCGCATCTGCGCCCGTATCCGAACCGGAAGACTCTTCCCAGTCCTCCGGCGGCCTGGGCTCCTTGCCGTCCATGACGTCCTTGATCTGCGCTTCGCCGATCGTCTCGTACTTGACCAGCGCCTTCGCCATCATGTGCAGCTTGTCGACATTCTTCTCGAGAATGGTCCTCGCCGTTTCGTAATTGGTATCGATGATCCGGCGGACTTCCTCGTCGATCGCATGCGCGGTGTCGTCCGACACCTGCTTGCGCTGGGTGACCGAATGGCCGAGGAACACCTCGCCGTCGTCCTCGCTGTAGGTCAGCGGGCCGAGCCGCTCCGACAAGCCCCACTTGGTGACCATGTTGCGGGCCAGCTCCGTTGCCCGCTCGATGTCGTTGGCCGCGCCGGTCGTCACGCCGGCCTTGCCGAGGATCATCTCTTCGGCGATGCGGCCGCCGAACAGGCTCGCGATCATGCTTTCGAGGCGTTGTTTCGACATACTGTAGCGGTCTTCTTCCGGCAAATACATCGTCACGCCCAGCGCACGGCCGCGCGGGATGATGGTGACCTTGTAAACCGGGTCGTGCTCAGGCACTTCGTGACCGACGATCGCGTGGCCGGCCTCGTGATAGGCGGTATTGAGCTTTTCCTTCTCGCTCATGACCATCGAGCGGCGCTCGGCGCCCATCATGATCTTGTCCTTGGCCTGCTCGAATTGATCCATGCTGACCACGCGCTTGTTGGCGCGCGCAGCGAACAGGGCCGCCTCGTTCACGAGGTTGGCGAGGTCGGCACCCGAAAAACCGGGCGTGCCCCGCGCGATCACTGACGGCTTGACGTCGTCATCCAGCGGGACCTTCCGCATATGCACTTTCAGAATCAGCTCGCGGCCGCGGACGTCAGGCAGCGGCACGACGACCTGGCGGTCGAAGCGCCCGGGACGCAACAGCGCCGGGTCCAGCACGTCGGGCCGGTTGGTCGCGGCAATCACGATAATGCCTTCGTTGCCCTCGAAGCCGTCCATCTCGACGAGCATCTGGTTCAATGTCTGCTCGCGCTCGTCATGACCGCCGCCGAGGCCCGCGCCGCGGTGCCGGCCGACGGCGTCGAGCTCGTCGATGAAGATGATGCACGGCGCCTGTTTCTTGGCCTGTTCAAACATGTCGCGGACACGCGAGGCGCCCACGCCCACGAACATCTCGACGAAGTCGGAGCCCGAGATCGTGAAGAACGGCACCTTGGCCTCGCCCGCGATCGCTCTCGCCAGGAGCGTCTTACCGGTGCCCGGCGGCCCGACCATGAGCACACCCTTCGGGATCTTGCCGCCGAGGCGCTGGAATTTACTGGGATCCTTGAGGAATTCGACGACTTCGGCCACCTCGGCCTTGGCTTCCTCGACGCCGGCCACGTCGGCGAACGTGACGCCAACCTGATCCTCGCCGAGCAGGCGCGCCTTGCTTTTGCCGAAGGACATTGCGCCGCGGCCGCCACCGCCGCCCTGCATCTGCCGCATGAAATAGATCCAGACGCCGATGAGCAGCAGGATCGGAAACGAACTGATCAGCAGCTGCCCGATCAGGCTCTGCGACTTCGGCTCTGCTGCACTGAACTGGACGTCATTCTTGTCAAGGAGGCCAATCAGCGTGTTGTTGTCGGTCTCCGGGCTGATCGTGTAGTACTGCAGCGGCTCGCTGTTGCCGTAGCGAATCCGCTCGCCAGCGATCTCGACCAGGGCCACCTGGCCTGCTCTGACCTGGTCCAGGAAGTCTGAGTAGTCCCGCTTCTGGGGTTGGCCGCCACTGACGCCGGACAGCCCCTGCACGACAGAGAGCAGCACGACGATGATGACGACGAATACAAGAATATTTTTGGTCAGGTCATTCACAGTGATTTCCGCGGCCAGAGGTTCCGAAACGCTGCAGATTTAGACAGATTCCAGACCTTAGACCCTACTACAATCGATAGTTTCTCGCTACCAAGTAAACCTCACGACTACCGGGCCTCGAAGCCCCGGGTTTCATGACTTTAACGCTCTCAAACAGCCTTCGGGTTTCCGCGATAAACGCGTCTGTACCCTCGCCCTGGAACAGCTTGCAGACAAAATCTCCGCCTTCTGCAAGCACCTCACGGCACATGTCCAGCGCCAACTCGGCAAGGTACATGGACCTCGGCTGATCGACCGAACGAGTTCCGGAGATATTGGGCGCCATGTCCGACATTACAAGGTCGGCCCGGACGTCGCCGATAACCCGGCGAAGCTCGTCGAATGTTTCCTGTTCTGTGAAGTCACCTTGCACGAATTCAACGCCGGAAAGTGTATCCATTGGTAACAGGTCGACGGCGACGATGCGGACGTTACCGTCAAGCTTTTCAGAGACATACTGGCTCCAGCCTCCGGGCGCCGCGCCGAGATCGACACACAGCATCCCTGGTTTGAAAAGCCGGTTCTTGCGATCGATTTCCTCGAGTTTGAAAACGGCACGCGAGCGCCAGCCCTCGCGACGCGCACGCTGCACGTAAGGGTCCCGCTCCTGGCGTTCTCTCCAGGACTTGTTCGAACCTCTGGGCTTACTCATCGGTTACAATCGGCTTTCATCGCGGCCATGGGCCGCTCCTACTCTGGTTACAATCGGGCTTTGATCATCGCGGCCATGGGCCGCTCCTACTCTGGTTACAATCGGCTTTCATCGCGGCAATG
>JBFFSI010000076.1:0-12078 GCA_041572475.1 Woeseiaceae bacterium | reverse complement strand
TATTACTCACCCGTCCGCCACTCGTCGGCACCAAGGTCATCCCGAAGGAATCCCAGCGGTCCGTTACCGTTCGACTTGCATGTGTTAGGCATGCCGCCAGCGTTCAATCTGAGCCAGGATCAAACTCTTCAGTTTAAAGCTATGAGCTTTATCCAAAGACGTGATCCCCACTCTAAATTACTTAGAATTTAGGTTGGTTCTCACGTTGATATTGCCTTCGCAAACTCCAACGCGAGCACCCACACAAATTATCTGTTTCAACTTGTTAAAGAGCGGTCTCGAGAAGCGCTCAGCGTTTCGAGCTTTCTCGGGGGGGACCCACAATTATACAGGCCAGAGGAGGCTGTTGGCCAGCCCGGGGCCTGTTAATGACTTCTATTTGGAGGTCCACCGAGGGACACCGTACCCTCAGCGAGCGGGGCATTATAGCGGTGATACGGGTGTGGTCAACAGGAAAATGACGCTTTTATGAAGTTTTTTGCGGGCCCGCCGCTTCCGAACCGGTTTCGACTTGAAAATCAGTGAGATAGCTTTACTGCCGGGAACCCAGCCAGGTCTCGTATTCGGCAGAGTCCAGCAGGCCCCGGTAGGACGGGTTGCGGCTCAGCGCGTCCCGGCCCAGCTCGTGGCCGAACTCGTCCGCCAGCACCGTCAGCGCGGCTGCGGCCTGGGCGTAGTCTTCCAGCGCCGCGCGGGCGTTCAGCGCGGACCACCAGGCCAGCTCGAGGCCGGGCTCGAGCTGCAGCGCCTTGTCAGCATGGCCGGCAGCATCGCCGGCGTTACCCATGACAAGTACCGCGGCGGACAGTCTCGCTTCCATGGCCGCGTCATCGAAACCGAGCTTCCGGTACAGGCCGAGGAGCGCCCTGCTGGCTTCCTCGTACTTGCGTCTCGGAAAGTAGTGGTCGAGCAGCATCAGCGCGTAGAGGGGCTCGTTCGGGAAGTACTCGGCCATGGTCTCGAGGCCGGCGAGCATTTCCCGGCGCTTGCGGGCGCGCTTGGCCAGGCTGACCGTGGTTTCGACGACGATACGCTGCCGCTGGAAGCGTTCGTCGAACTGCTCGAGGATCTCCAGGTACCGGGGCAGCCTGCCGTCGCGAGCCGCCTTGAGGAGTTCCCCGAACTGAAACAGGTCCACGTCGCTGACGTTGCGAAAATCGAGCAGCTTGCGCATCGCGGGCTTGCTCGGCATACCCATGACGAGAGCTTCGCCGATCGCGTCCGAGAACTTCTTGCCGGCCAGGAAATCCGTCCAGTCGACGACGAGCATACGGCCACTGTCATCGAGCCTGAGTTCGTATTCGTGGTAGCTGAACTGGAACTTGGGCAGGTCGAAACGGACGACGGCACGGCCTAGCTGCCCCCTCGATTCGACGCCGAGCAGCGTCGCCCCGAAGGCATCCTCGACCGAGGAAAAGCCGCTCCGGATCATGTCGTGCCAGGTGTATTCCAGGCGCTCCGCGAAACTTTTCTTCACTTGCTGATCGATGAGCCGCAGTCCGTAGATTCGCTGCAGCATGTCTTCCTGGTCGATGGCGGCGATCACGGAGGCGTAGTCGCCCCGGTCGAGGTCGGCCACGATGGCGTCCATCCCGTCCCGGAACGTGGCCTGGCGCTCGGCCTCGAGCTCCTCCGGGCTCTGGCCGGCCGCGACAGCAGGCATCAGGGCGATCATTAGCCAGGCGGCAAATGTTCCGGTGGGCCTTGTCATCGTCTCCTTACCCTTACGTCAGTGTTACGCGTGCGAACTTTCGCTTGCCGACCTGGTAGACATGGGTCGTCCCCGCCTCCATCGCCAGAGAACCGTCTTCGACGCGGGCGCCATCGATACGCACGGCGCCCTGCCTGATCATCCGGAATGCCTCCGACGTGCTGCTCACGAGGCTCGCGTCTTTGAGCAGGTGCGCGATGCCCAGGCTGCCGTCCCGGCTGGCCAGTGTCAGCTCGGGCATCTCTTCCGGCATGGCCCCCTGCTGGAACCTCGCGACGAATTCCTCCTTGGCGCCCGCCGCGGCTTTCGCACCGTGGAAGCGCTCGACGAGCTCCAGCGCGAGCTCGAACTTCGCGTCCCGCGGATTGGCGCCATCGGCAACCCGCTGCCGCAGACCGTTTATGTCATCGATCGTCCGGAAGCTCAAAAGTTCGAAATACCGCCACATCAGGTCGTCGGAGACGGACATGACCTTGCCGAACATCTCTCCCGGCGCGTCGGTAATGCCAATGTAGTTGCCCAGCGACTTGGACATCTTCTGCACGCCGTCGAGGCCCTCGAGCAGCGGCATCGTCATGACGATCTGCGGCTCCTGGCCATAATCCTGCTGCAGCTGCCGCCCCACGAGAAGGTTGAACTTCTGGTCCGTGCCGCCCAATTCGACGTCGGCCTTCAAGGCCACAGAGTCATAGCCCTGGACGATCGGGTACAGGAACTCATGAATCGAGATCGGCTGCCCCGACGTGTAACGCCTGTTGAAGTCATCGCGCTCGAGCATGCGCGCAACCGTGTGATGGGATGCGAGCTTGATTAACCCCGCGGCATCGACCTCGCCCATCCACCGGGAGTTGAATTCGATGCGCGTGCGCTCCGCGTCGAGGATCTTGAAGATCTGCGCCTCGTAGGTCGCGGCGTTGGCCTTGATCTCCTCCGCCGACAGCGGCGGACGCGTCGCATTTTTCCCCGACGGGTCGCCGATCATGCCCGTAAAGTCACCGATCAGGAACACGACCTCGTGGCCGAGTTCCTGGAACTGGCGCATCTTGTTAATAAGGACAGTGTGGCCGATGTGCAAATCCGGCGCTGTCGGATCGAAACCCGCCTTTATTATCAGCGGGCGGCCCAGCTTGAGCTTGGCCTCGAGCCCGTCCTCGGGAAGCACCTCGTCGGTGCCCCGCCTCAGTTCCTGCAGTTGTTCCTTGATCGATGCCATGGGTCCATGTCAAAGCCCTATCGGAGCGGAACTTTAGCATCCCGGGCCCGCTTTGAAAGCCCGGCGATGATATTTAGCAGATTTGGTGTTTAACGCTATGACTTTTATAGGTTTCTTTGACCTGATTCGAACCTCGGGGTAGAGTAGCCCGATCAGACACCCCGGGGACGCCGGCTTGCATCGCCCAGTGAGTCCATTACTTCACGATTACAAACCGACGGCGGCCCCAACGCCGAAAAAATCCAAAGCCCTCCAGTGGTTCGTGGTCGGGCTGGGTATCCCGTTGCTCGGCGTGGCACTGCTAGCCAAGCTCGACACGTCGAGCGACACGCCGCAGACGGCGCCACCCGGGATGTCCGCCAGCACCGGGGCCGAGGTCGGTGCAGCCGAACTCGTCGCTGAACCATTCGTGGCGCCGGCGGAGCCGCTGGTCTGGGCGCCCGAACCCGACTACGACACGCTGACGCTGACAATCCGTTCCGGAGACACGCTGGACCAGCTGTTTCGGAAACACGACCTCAATATCGGTCACCTGGCGCTGATCTCCCGGCTGGATGAGGCGAGCAAGCGGTTTCGCAGAATCAAGCCCGGGGACGTGTTCGAGATCACCCACGATGAGGGCGAGCTGATCAGCATGTATTCGACGCTGAACCTGAGGACCGCCCTGAGGATCGACCGCCGGGAGGACGGTTTCACCGCCGAACTCGTCGAGCGGCCGATCGACATTCGCAAACGCTTCGCCTACGGCACTATCGAGACATCGCTGTTCGAAAGCGCGGCCGATGCCGGCCTGTCCGACAAGCTGATCATGAACATTGCCGGCATCTTCGCGTGGGACATCGACTTCGTGCTCGACATTCGCGGCGGCGACAACTATTACGTGCAGTGGGAGGAGATCTGGCAGGACGGAAAGTTCGTGACCGACGGCGAAATCATCGTCGCGGAGTTCAACAACGACGGCCGCACCCACCAGGCAATCCGTTTTATCGATGAGGGCGGGCGCAGCGATTATTTTACGCCCGACGGCCACAGCGTTCGCAAAGCGTTTATCCGGGCGCCCGTGGACTTCACGCGAATCAGTTCCAACTTCAACCCGCGGCGGCGGCACCCGATACTCAATTCGATTCGCGCTCACCGCGGCGTCGACTACGCGGCTCCCCGGGGGACACCGATCAAGGCTGCGGGCGACGGCAAGGTTATCTTCCGTGGCGTCAAGGGCGGCTACGGCAACACGATCATCCTGCAGCACGGCGGCAACATCACGACCCTGTATGCGCACATGTCGCGATTCTCGCCGTCGGCGCGAATCGGCAGCCGGGTCCGGCAGGGCGATACGATCGGCTACGTCGGCGCGACGGGCCTGGCCACGGCCAACCACCTGCACTACGAGTACCGCTTGAACGGCGCGCACCGGAATCCCCGGACTGTCGAGCTTCCCCAGGCGGACCCGATTGCCGAAAACTATCGCGACACGTTTCTCGCCCAGGCGGGCCCGATCCTGAAAGAACTCGAGAATTTCAAGAACACGCAGCTCGCAGCCATCGCGTTCATCGATGAGTGAGCTTTTTATCGGGCTCATGTCCGGCACGAGCATGGACGGCATCGACGCCGCCCTCGTGCGCTTCGGCCGTGCCGACATCGACCTGATCGCGACGCAAGCACGCCCTTACCCGGCGCCGCTTCGCGAGCGGCTGCTCGCCGCAAGGCAAGATACCAGCCTGCGGACGGCCGGCGATGTTCCTGATCTCGACACGGCCGTCGGCGAGTGTTTTCGCGACGCCGCCAACGCCCTGCTCGCCTCGGCCGGCATCGATGCCGCAGACATCGTGGCGATCGGCAGCCACGGGCAGACGCTGCGCCACGAACCGGCAGGCGACCCCCCTTTTACGCTGCAGATCGGCAAACCCGAGGTGATCGTCGCCGGCACCCGCATCACGACCGTCGCAGATTTTCGGGCAGCTGACATCGCTCTTGGCGGCCAGGGGGCCCCGCTCGCCCCGGCATTCCATGAATGGCTGTTCCGACGGACCGGCAGGCGTCGCATCGTATTGAACATCGGCGGCATCGCAAACGTCACTTTGCTGCGTGGCGATGCAACTGCGACGACGGGTTTTGACACCGGGCCCGGCAATACGCTGCTCGACGCCTGGACCCTGAAGCACAAAGGACAGCCGTGTGACCGCGATGGCGCATGGGCCGCGACCGGGACCGTCGATGCGGACCTGCTCAGCCGCCTGCTGCGCGATCCATATTTCGCGGCCGCCGCGCCCAAGAGCACCGGGTTCGAACACTTCAATCTCGAGTGGCTGGAACGCTTCGGCATCGCGGCGCTCGACCCGGCCGACGTCCAGGCGACGTTGTGCCAGCTGACCGCAGAGACAATTGCGGATGCCGTTTTCGGCGAGGCCGAGGAGGTGCTCGCCTGCGGCGGTGGCGTACACAATGTGGAATTGATGCGCCGGCTGCGCACCGTGCTGGGCGATGTGCCGTTGCAGACCACTGCCGTGGCCGGCCTCGACCCGGACTGGGTGGAGGCTGCGGCATTCGCGTGGCTGGCCATGCGGACGCTGGCCGGTCTCCCCGGCAATCTGCCGTCCGTTACCGGCGCGCAACGGGAGGCCGTGCTCGGCGTCGTGCATCGCGCTGTCTGATTTGAGGACCCGGTAACGAAACACCAAGCGGACGTTGCTATACTGGCCTGCCACACCGAGCCAGAGGTAACCGTGGACGCACCGACGCTGCCGCCCGGCAGCCTGTACATCAACCGTGAACTCAGCATGCTCGAGTTCAACAAGCGGGTGTTGGCACAGGCTCTCGATCCGAGCGTACCACTGCTCGAACGGCTGCGTTTCCTGTGCATTACCTGCACGAACCTCGACGAGTTCTTCGAGATTCGTGTCGCGGCCCTGAAGCAGCGCATCGAGATCGGAGCATTGGCACACGGGCCCGAGAAGTTGACGGCGCAGCAGATATTCGATGCCATCCGCCACACCTTGCTCGGCGTCGTCAAGCAGCAATACGATCTGCTCAACGAGGTGCTGTTCCCGGAAATGACCAAGGCGGGCGTCGTCTTCCTGCAGAGCCAAGAATGGAACAAGGAGCAGGTGGAATGGCTGCGGGAGTACTTCTTCGAACAGGTTGTGCCGGTCCTGACGCCACTGACCTTCGATCCCTCGAGGCCATTCCCACGCATCCTCAACAAGAGCCTCAACTTCATCGTGCGGCTGCACGGCAAGGACGCGTTCGGCCGTCGCCGGCACCGCGGAATGGTGCAGGCGCCGCGCTCGTTGCCGCGGATCATTCGCCTTCCCGAGCACCTGAGCAGCCCGGGCATGCATCATTACGTGTTTCTCTCGTCGATCATCCGCGTTCACGTGAGCGAGCTGTTCCCCGGCCTCGATGTCGAGGGCTGTTACCAGTTTCGGGTCACCCGCAACAGCAACCTTTACGTGGACGACGAGGAGGTCTCCGACCTCGTGCTCGCGCTCGAGGGCCAGCTGGAGGCGAGCCGCTACGGAGATGCAGTCCGCCTCGAAGTCAGCCACGAATGTCCGCAAGACCTGCAGCAGTTCCTGCTCGATCATTTCCGATTGCAGGAACACGACATGTACCTCGTTGACGGCCCCGTAAATCTCAACCGGGTGGCGACCGTGTGTGACATCGAGGACAAGCCCGAACTCTTGTACCCGCCGTTCACGCAGAGCCTGCCCGAAGAGCTGCGCACGAGCCAGAACATTTTCTCACTGCTGTCAAAGAAGAATGTCCTGCTGCACCACCCGTACCATTCTTTCGCGCCGACGATCGATTTCATCAGCACGGCGGCGACCGACAAGAACGTGCTCGCAATCAAGATCACGCTGTACCGCACCGGTGCGGATTCGCCGATCGTCGATCACCTGGTAGCCGCGGCGCGCGCCGGCAAGGAAGTCACGGTCATCATCGAGCTGATGGCTCGCTTCGATGAGGCCGCTAACATCTCGCTTGCGAACCGCCTGCAAGAGGCAGGCGCGCACGTCGTCTACGGCCTCGTCGGCTACAAGACCCATGCCAAGATGACGCTGGTCGTGCGCCGCGAACGCGACACGCTGGTTCGTTACGTGCACCTTGGCACCGGCAACTACCACCACGCGACGACGCGCGTCTATACGGACTACGGCTACATGAGCAGCAGCCAGCGCCTCGGCGAAGATGTGCACAAGCTGTTCATGCAGCTCACGAGCCTGACCGAGGCTCGCAACCTGAACCGCATGCTCGCCTCGCCTTTCAATCTGTACCAGGCCCTGCTCGACAAGATCGGCCGCGAGGCAGAGAATGCCCGCGCAGGCAAGGACGCCCGGATCATCGCCAAGATCAACTCGCTCAACGAGCCGAGGGTCATCGACGCGCTGTACGAGGCCTCGCAGGCCGGCGTCAGTATCGACCTGATCGTTCGCGGCATATGCTCGTTACGCCCCGGGGTCGCCGGCCTGTCGGAGAACATCCGCGTTCGCTCGCTCGTCGGCCGCTTCCTCGAGCATTCGCGCGTCTACTATTTCCTGAACGCCGGCGACGTAGAGATCTATTGCTCCAGCGCCGACTGGATGGAACGCAACCTGCTCAAGCGCAACGAGTCCTGCTTCGAGATTCGCCAGAAGCAGATCAAGGACCAGATCCTGCACGACCTGGAGGTTTACCTCGCCGACAATTGCCAGGCCTGGGTGCTGCACGGGGACGGCAGCTATGAGCGGCTGCAACCGGCGCCCGGCGAGGCGCGCGTGTCGGCGCAGGAAACTTTCCTCCAGGAACTCGCGCTGCCTAGCTGAAGCTCAGCTGGTAGCCTACTGCCTGCACATAGGCGCTCTCGCGCTCCAGGTCCGCCACGGTCAGCGGGTTCGCCGCCAGCCAGTCCTGGTCGAATTCGAGGGCCAGCGACTGTTCACCGACGTCGAGGCGAATGGCCGGGAGGTCCGCGCCGCTGCGGCTCCGATTCAGCAGCACGGCCAGGCGCAGCAGCAGCGCGAGGCGCAGGGCCACCTCCCGCCAGGCGCGGGGCAGGATCTTCTGGTAACGCGTATTGATGTTGTGCCGCTGCGCGCCGATCAGAAAAGCAAGGAAGCGCTGCTCGGCGCGCGGGAACCCGGGAAGGTCCGCGTGCGCTGCGATGTAAGCGCCGTGGCGTTGGTACCCATCGTGTGAAATATCCAGGCCGATCTCGTGCAGGCGCGCCGCCCATTCCAGCATCTGCCGGGCCAGCGGCATCTCGAATCGCCAGCCTGCCTTGCACTGGTCGAACAGCATCAGCGCAGTCGTTGCGACCTTCTTCTTTTGCCGTTTGTCGACGTGATAGCGCGCAGCCATGGCCCTGACGGTGCGTTCACGCGCATCCTCGTGCTGCAGGCGGCCGAGCAGGTCGTACAGCAAGCCTTCCCGAAGTGCGCCGTCGGAAACCTGGAGGTGATCCACGCGCAGGACTTCGAGCAATTCGACGAGGATCGACAGGCCGCCAGGCCAGACCTGCGCCCTGCGCTCGGACAAGCCCCTCAGGGACAACTCGCCGATCGTGCCGAATTCGAGCACGCGTTCGATCAACTTCTCCACGCCCTCGGGCGTCAGCGCGTGGCCGTCGATGTAGCCGAGTTCGCTGGCGACGCGCTCGGTCGCCCGGATCGTTCCCGACGTGCCGATGGACTCGACACTGTCCAGCCCCCGGAAGAAAGCCTTCACCGGGCGCAGCTCGAGGCGGGCGGCGACGCGAGCCTTGTCGAAGGCTTCGCGCGTGATCCTGCCGTCCGCGAAGAAGCGTTCTGTCATCGTGACGCAACCCAGGTGCACGCTTTCCAGCGCCCTCGGCTTCGGTCCGCTGCCGAGGATGAGTTCCGTGCTGCCGCCGCCGATATCCATGACGAGCCGCAGGCCGACGCTTGCGGGCAGACTTTGCGTGACGCCTTTATAGATGAGCCGGGCTTCTTCGAGGCCGGAGATGACCTCGATCGGATGGCCCAGCGCGGTTTCCGCCTCGCCCATGAACCCGGTGTCTTCTCGGGCGCGACGGATCGTGCTCGTACCCGCTGCACGCACGCTTGCGGCGTGCATGTCTCGCAGCCGCTCGCCGAAACGGGCAAGGCAATCGAGTGCCCGTGCACGGGCATCACCGGACAGGTCGCCGGACGCTGACAGGCCCTCGGCCAGGCGCACGGTCTCGCGAATCCGGTCGATGATGATGAGCTGGCCGTGGCGCAGCTCACCCACGATCATGTGAAAACTGTTGGAACCGAGGTCGACGGCGGCGATGACCTCGGGCGCGGCATCAGGCCGAGAAGGACTGTCCGCAGCCGCAGGTTGTCGTGGCGTTGGGGTTGCGGATGATGAATTGCGCACCCTGCAAGTCTTCCTTGTAATCGATTTCTGCGCCCATCAGATACTGAACGCTCATCGGATCAATCACAAGTGTCACACCCTGGTTGACGACCTCACTGTCGCCCTCTTCGAGGGTCTCGTCGAACGTGAAGCCGTACTGGAACCCCGAGCAACCGCCGCCCGAAATGTACACGCGCAGCTTGAGATTGGGGTTGTCTTCTTCCCTGATGAGTTCGCCAACTTTCGTGGCCGCCGCATCCGTGAAGACGACCGGTGGTGGCGGTGCGGCGCGGTCGGCTGGCATTGTGTCCGTTTGCATAATTTTTCCTGAATGATTCTCAAGACTCGGCGGCTACGGCCGCCTCATCGATCCTGCTGGTCTGCTCCAAGAGCGGCACCTGGCCTTCGGGCTGGTGCACAAGCTTACCATTTATCTCGGCACCGATCGCCATCTCGATCAAGTTGTAATACACGTTACCAATGACCCGCGCCGTTGGCCCGAGTTCCACGCGCTGGCTCGCACAGACGTCACCGCGGACGATACCGTGCAGCACCACGTAGGGCACGGTCACGCCGCCCTCGATGGTGCCGTCCTCGCTGACGCTGAGGGCAGAGTTGCTCTCCGGATCCGCGGTGACATTACCCTTGACGGTGCCGTCTATATGGCAACCGCCATCGAAATTGAGGTCGCCGTTGACCTTGGTGTTGCCGCCGACCAGCGTGTCGACGACCGTGTGCCTGCGTTGCTTGCGACCAAACATCTGCTTCTCCGGAAAGCCCCTCGGGGCGTCTAAATCATCAGCCCAGACTCGAGGTCCAGGCATACGTTGCTTCAATGCTGTCTATCGAGCGGGTCTTCGAGCGCACCTGGATCGTGATTCGCTCCGGGGTGAAGCCATCCGGCAGCACGATCTCCCTGTCGAAATCCTGGAAATAGCGGAACGAGAACGGCCAGCCGGCGTCAGTCTCTTCCGGCAACAGTTGCGCGTACTCGTAAGCCGCCTCAGCCCCGTCCTGTTCGCCTTCAATGGTCAGCATGACGTCGCCCGACACCTTGCGATCGTGCTTGAGGCTCTGCACGAGAACCAGCCGAACCTTGTAAGCCCGCTCGGCCTCGCCGCGCGTCAGGCGCAGGTCCTGCACCTTGAGGCCGGCCGCGCCGTCCTCGGGGGAGACGATGCCGCGGTAGAAAGCGATCGCATCGGTCTGTTCCTGGATCTTGGCCTGCAAAGTGGTCAGGCTGGCTTCGACTTCCTTGTATGCCTCGCGGTCGATCTCGCGGTGGGTCTCGAGGAGCGCGACTTCCTGCTTGAGAGAGGCTATCTCGGCGTCGAGCGAATCGATATGGGCCTCGTAGGCCTGCCGCTCAGCCGCCGTATCGAGAATGTTGTAGTTCGCCTGGATGCGGCCGAGTTCATAGACCAGGTAGCCCAGCGCGATCGCAAGCACCGTGAAGGCCGCGCGCATCAGGATGCTGCGGAACGGATTGTGCGGCTGTAACCGTGAACGTCGGGCCACGTGACTCGTCTATTGGCGCAAAGACATTATGTTACGCGGTGACCCGGGCACTGAGAAGTGCGGCACGTCACGATTTGATGGCCGCGATGTCCTTTTCGAACACGGCCTGCCAGCGTTTCGGCCACCAGCGCGGCCGGGGCGGCAGGCCTTGCGGATACACGGTGGAACCGAGTTCGTAGAGGGCCCGCGCGTAGACTCGCCGCTTGAAGTAAATCACCTCATTGACGGGCTTCCAGAAATCCACCCAGCGAGCGCGGTCGAACTCGGGGTGCGCGCAACGATCGAAACGCACCGCGTCCGGGGACGACACGAGCCGCAGCATGAACCAGCGCTGCTTCTGACCAACGCAAAGCGGCTTGCTGTTGCGGCGCACGAATTTGTCGGGCAGGCGGTAGCGCAACCAGTCCTCGGTGACCCCGAGGACGTCGACATCGTCAGCATCGAGCCCCACTTCCTCGTGGAGTTCGCGGTACATCGCGTCTTCAGGGTTCTCGCCCACGCGCATGCCGCCCTGCGGGAACTGCCAGCCCTTGCTGCCGATACGACCGGCAAGCAACAGTTTGCCGTCGTCGTTCGCAAGAATGATTCCGACGTTGGCGCGGAACCCTTCCGTGTCTATCCAGTCGTTGCTCATGGCAACAGATACAATAAAACCCGACTGCCTTTAACTTTACACCAAATAAAGGCATTGTCGGCGCACACGGTTCACGGAGTACGAAATTGAGCGGCACTCGCTCGGCAACCCTGTTTTCGGGACTCCTCGTCGCCGCCGGGCTGGCGCTGCTCGCCGCGATGACGTCCGGCAGCGCGGACGTCGGACTCGCCGAGTTACTCGACACCCTGCGCGGCACCGCGCCGGAGAATACGCAATCCCTGTTCACGGAATTGCGGCTGCCAAGGGCCCTGACTGCGTTTGCCGTCGGCGGATTGCTGGCGGTCGCCGGCGTGCTGATGCAGGTCCTGTTGCGCAATCCGCTTGCCGAACCCTACATACTCGGCAGCTCCGGCGGTGCAGCGGTCGCCGCTCTCGCGGCAATGATGCTCGGTCTCGGCAGCCTGGCGGTGGACACCGCCGCCTTCGGGGGCGCGCTCGCCGCTACAGTTCTCGTCTTCGGCATCGCCCACGGGACGGGCAGCTGGGCGCCGGCCCGGCTGCTGCTGACGGGCGTCGTCCTGGCGGCGGGATTCAGCGCGACGACGACGCTGCTGCTTGCCCTGAGTCCTGACCAGAACCTGCGCGGCATGTTGTTCTGGCTGATGGGGGACCTGAGTTTCGCTTTCGACCCCTGGCAGTGCCTGT
>JBFFSI010000075.1:0-12238 GCA_041572475.1 Woeseiaceae bacterium | reverse complement strand
TCCGGCGCGGATTCGATCAATACGCGGAAATATGCCTCCGATTCGTCGGCCTGCAACTTGTCTGAACCCATCAATCCGGCCATGAGCTTATTGGATATTGTGAGTATACCGTGCCGAGAAGATTTCATTCCTAGCAGTCGAGGGGGCTCGCGGGGCATACGTATCCTCCCGTATGGGTGTTCGTTGCCGGCCCTGCTAGCCTGCCGGGCCAAACTCCGTCTGCAAAACCGCAAAGGGACTCCCAATTGGACACTACAGCCACGTATAACGATAAGGTCGTACGCCAGTTCGCGATCATGACCGTGATCTGGGGCGTCGTCGGCATGCTTGTCGGGGTGTTCATCGCGGCCCAGCTGATCTGGCCGCAGCTGAACTTCGACCTCCCGTTCCTGACCTTCAGCCGCCTGCGCCCCCTGCACACGAATGCCGTGATCTTCGCCTTCGGCGGCTCGGCGTTGTTCGCCACGTCCTACTACGTCGTGCAGCGTACCTGTCACGTCCGGCTCGCCTTCGACAAGATCGCCGCCTTCACCTTCTGGGGCTGGCAGCTGATCATCGTCCTGGCGGCCATATCGCTGCCGCTTGGCATTACCCAGGGCAAGGAATACGCCGAACTGGAGTGGCCCATCGACCTGCTGATCGCCGTCGTGTGGGTCGCTTACGGCATCGTGTTTTTCACGACGATCGGCAAGCGTCGCGTCAGTCACATCTACGTGGCGAACTGGTTTTACGGTGCCTTCATCATCACGGTGGCGGTGCTGCACATCTTCAACAACCTGGCGATTCCCGTCACGCTGACGAAGTCCTACGTCATCTATACGGGCGTAGTCGACGCCATGATGCAGTGGTGGTACGGCCACAACGCCGTGGGCTTCTTCCTGACGGCCGGCTTCCTCGGGATGATGTACTACTTCGTGCCCAAGCAGGCCGGTCGGCCGGTCTATTCGTACCGCCTGTCGGTGGTGCATTTCTGGTCCCTGATCGCCATCTACATGTGGGCGGGACCGCACCACCTGCATTACACCTCGCTGCCGAACTGGGCCCAGTCGCTCGGCATGGTCTTCTCCCTGATCCTGCTGGCACCGTCCTGGGGTGGCATGATCAACGGTATCATGACCCTGTCCGGGGCCTGGCATAAGCTCCGCTCCGACCCGATCATCAAGTTCATGATCGTGGCGCTGTCGTTCTACGGCATGTCGACGTTCGAGGGCCCGATGATGTCAATCAAGACGGTCAACGCGCTCTCGCATTACACCAACTGGACCATCGGTCACGTGCACTCCGGTGCGCTGGGCTGGGTGGGCATGATGACGATCGGTTCCCTGTACTGCCTCCTGCCCCGGCTCTACAACCGCGATGGCATGTACAGCACGAAACTCATCGACGTGCATTTCTGGACGTCGACCATCGGCGTCGTGCTGTATGCCGTATCGATGTGGATCGCCGGCGTCACGGAAGGCCTGATGTGGCGCGCGGTCAATGACGACGGCACGCTCACTTATTCCTTCGTCGAGTCGATCAAGGCGGTCGAGCCCTACCATGGCCTGCGCCTCCTGGGTGGTCTCCTCTTCTTCGGCGGCATGCTTGTCATGGTCTACAACGTCTGGAAGACGATCAGCGACGGGAAGCCCGAGCCGGTCGCCGTCATGGAACCGGCGTAAAGGGGAACGCAGATGAGACATGACACTATCGAGAGAAGCGTCAACCTGATGATGGTCCTGATCGTGATCGCGATCAGCATTGGTGGCCTGGTGGAACTCGTTCCCCTGATGATGAGCTCGGATGCCACCGAGCCGGACGAGGGCATTGCGCCTTATTCCGCGCTGCGACTCGCCGGCCGCGATGTCTACGTGCGCGAGGGCTGCTACAACTGCCACTCGCAGATGATTCGCCCGTTCCGCAGCGAGACGGAACGCTACGGGCCCTACACGACGGCCGGCGAGACCGTTTACGACCGGCCCTTCCAGTTCGGTTCCAAACGGACGGGGCCGGATCTTGCGCGGGTCGGCGGCCGCTATTCCGACGACTGGCAGCGGCTGCACCTCATCGATCCACAGTCCCTCGTCCCCGAGTCCAATATGCCGGGCTTCCCCTGGCTTGCCGATCGCGAGCTCGATCCCGAGCTGGTGACGAGCAAGATGCAAGTACTGCAGATGCTCGGCGATCCGTACACGGACGAGCAGATTGCCGCGGCCGCGAGCGAAGTCGAAGGCAAGACGGAGATGGACGCCGTCATCGCCTACCTGCAGGGCCTGGGCACCAACCGGCGACCGGGGCAGTAAGTGACCATGGATATCAACGATTTTCGCGGAATCATCACGGCCATACTGCTGATTTCATTCATCGGGCTCTGGGTATGGGCCTGGAGCAGCCGCCGCAAGGCCGAGTTCGACAAGGCGGCGACATTGCCACTGGAAGAGGATCACGACATGAGCAACAGCGAACGGGAGGGGCTCAAATGACGACTTTCTGGGCCTGGTTCGTTGCGATAGGCACGATTGGATTCATCATCTGGGCGGCGTGGCTGGTCTTCTGGTCGGCCAAGCAGGGACCGCAGGGCAGGGAAGACTCCGACCTCGTCGGTCACAAGTGGGACGGCGACCTCGAGGAGTGGAACAACCCCGCGCCGAAGTGGTGGCTGCACCTGTATTTCATCACGATCATTATCAGCATCGGCTACCTGATTCTCTTCCCGGGTCTCGGTGTCTTCGACGGCGTTCGCGGCTGGTCCCAGGAAGGCCAGTACGAGGAGGAGATGGCCGAGGCAGCGGCGAAATACGAGCCGATCTACGCCGAGTTCGCCGCCATGGACTTCGAGGCACGTGCCGCCGACCCCGAGGCGCAGAAACTCGGCGCGAGCCTGTACGCGAGTTATTGCACGACCTGCCACGGCTCGGACGCGCGCGGCGCCGCGGGCTTTCCGAACCTGGCGGATGCCGACTGGCAGTGGGGTGCCGCCGAGGACGCGATCTATGCCTCGATTTACAACGGCCGCCAGGCCGTCATGACGCCCTGGGCCCAGATCCTCGGGTCCGACGAGGCAGTCGAGAACATGGTCAGCTACGTGCGCAGTCTCTCCGGCCTCGAGGATGCGAATGAGTCCGCGATGAGCGCGCAGACCCAGTTCACGACGTTCTGCGCCGCTTGCCACATGCCGACCGGCACGGGCAACCCGGTGCTCGGCGCACCGAATCTCACGGATGAGGTCTGGCTGTACGGTTCGTCGAGGGAGACGATACGCGAGACCATCGAGCTGGGTCGCAAGGGGCAGATGCCGGCGCACGGCGCCCTGCTCGGCGAAAACCGGACAAAGATTCTCGCCGCCTACGTCTACAGCCTGTCGCAGTAAACCCTCTATAATGGATCGCGGTGATTCAGGAGGAATACAGGGGCGCTAGACAGTGGAGCCGTAACCGCCAGGCGGTGGCGACGGTCGTCTGGATTTCCTTCCTTAGCGCCGCGATCGCAACGATGCTGTTCTTCGCGGCATTCGACCCGGTCGAACTCGCGGCGATGTTCGACATCGACATCGGCCGGCAAGGGGGCTACGCGGTCGGCTTTTTCTTCTTCTGGCTACTTTCGGGCCTGAGTTCGGGCCTGACCGCCTGGCTCATCAGGACTGCGCCGAAGCGCGATCCGCAGGAACGCTGATGTCCAGAGACAAGGACACGGCACCGACGCAGACTGCGTCACTCTACGAGAGCGCGGCCAAGATTTACCCACGCGAGCAGGCCGGCCGCTTCGACAAGCTGTCGAAACTGGCCACGATCGTACTGCTCGGGCTGTTCTACGTCGTGCCCTGGCTGAACTGGGACGAGCGCCAGGCAGTCCTGTTCGATCTGCCGGCCCGCAAGTTTTATCTCGTCGGCCTGACGCTGTGGCCGCAGGACTTCCCGTACCTCGCGCTGCTGCTGATCATCGCCGCGTTGTCGCTGTTCTTTTTCACGGCCCTCGCCGGACGGCTCTGGTGCGGCTTCGCGTGCCCTCAGACCGTCTGGACGGAGGCGTTCATCTGGATGGAGCAGTGGACCGAGGGCACGCGCTCGCAGCGCATGAAGCTCGACAAGGCGCCATGGAGCTGGAACAAGCTGCGCCGCAAGGGATCCAAGCAATTCCTCTGGATCACCTTCTCCTTGTGGACCGGCTTCACCTTCGTCGGCTATTTCACGTCGATCCGGCAACTCGGCCTCGATATCCTGGACCTCAATGTCGGCGGCTGGACCCTGTTCTGGGGCGTGTTCTACGGCTTCGCCACTTACGGCAACGCCGGCTTCATGCGCGAGCAGGTGTGCAAGTACATGTGCCCCTATGCGCGCTTCCAGAGCGCGATGTTCGACAAGGACACGCTGATCATTTCCTACGACGAGCAGCGCGGCGAGCCGCGCGGGAGCCGCCAACGCTCGGTCGATCACAGGGAGGCCGGGCTCGGCGACTGCATCGACTGTACCCTCTGCGTGCAGGTGTGCCCGACGGGCATCGACATCCGCGACGGGCTGCAGTACGACTGTATCGCCTGCGCCGCCTGCATCGATGCCTGTGATTCGGTCATGGACAGGATGGGTTACCCGCGTGGCCTCGTGCGCTACACCACCGAGCAGTCCATGGCGGGCAAGAAGACGCGCATCCTGAGGCCGCGCGTATTCGTTTACGCCACCCTCCTGCTGGTGCTGATCGGCGGCCTCGTCACCTCGATGGTCACGCGTACGCCGGTGATTCTCGACGTCATTCGCGACCGGAACTCGCTCTATCGCGAGCTGCCCGATGGCATGATCGAGAACATCTATACGCTCAAGCTGATTAACCAGAGCAACGAGCCGAGGAGCTTCAGGCTGTCTGTCGCCGGGGTCCCGGGCCTTATCCTCGATGGCGTCGGCGATACCGTGGACGTCCCCGGGGGCGAAATACTCTCATTGCCCGTCAGAACCCGCGCCAACCGTGACCAGGCCCATGGCATCATGGACATTACGTTCACCGTAGAGGCTACCGATGACGCGAGCATCACCGTGATAGAGGACAGCCGTTTCGTCGGCCTGATGCCATGACCGAGTCCCGAGACACCAAGCCCTGGTACCGGTATTTCTGGCCCTGGTTCATCATCGTGCTGCTCGGCGCCGCCGTGAGTGGGAGCCTGTTCACACTGTACCTGGCTGCGTCGACCTCCGAACCGGTACTGCCGGAGTACCAAGAACAGCAATGAGTGACGGTGTCTGCTTCCACTGTGCTCTGCCGCTAGATCCCAACAACGAATTCGAGGTCGAGATCGACGGCGAGTCGAGGCCCGTGTGTTGCCCGGGCTGCAAGGCGGTCGCGGAACTCATTCGGGACACCGGCATGTCGAGCTACTACGCCATGCGCGAGTCGCCCCAGCCCGGGTTCGGCAAACCTGCCGACGACGAAACGGAGTGGCAGATCTTCGACCGCCCCGACATGCTGGCGGCTTTCGCCGAGTCCACCGACGACACGGCCGAGGCGACGATCTACGTCGGCCGAATGTACTGCGCAGCCTGTAGCTGGCTGATCGAGTCGACGCTCGGCGCGCAGGGTGGCATCGAGGCGGCAAACATCAACCCCGTAACGCACCGCCTGCGCGTCCGCTGGCATCGGGGCAGGAACAGCCTCGGGCGGATCCTGGGCTCCCTCGCCGATCTCGGCTACGAACCGCAGCCGCTCGCACCGGAGTCGACAGTGCGCCCGGAAGTCGCGGAGCAGCGCACGGCACTCAAACGCCTGCTCGTGGCCTCGCTCGGCATGATGCAGGCCATGATGTTCGCAGTCGGGCTCTATGCCGGCGACTTCCAGGGCATCGAGGCCGACATGCAGCTTTTCCTGCGCCTCGTCAGCTTCATCGTTACGACACCCGTCGTCTTCTACGCGGCCCGCCCCTTTTTCGCGGGCGCCTGGCGCGGCATCCGGCGGCGGCGCCCCGGCATGGACCTGCCCGTCTCGATCGCTGTAGGCACGGCTTACGTTGCCTCGACTTACTCGATGCTGACCCGGGGCGAGGCCGTCTGGTTCGACTCGGTCGCGATGTTCGTCTTCTTCCTGACGCTGGGCCGATTCCTCGAGATGCGCGCCCGGCATCGCTCGATCGACCGCGGCACGGCCCTGCTCGGCGCGTTGCCCAACACGGTCACCAGGATCGAGGGCGGCGCCGACCAGACCGTGCCGATCAGCCGGCTCGTGGCCGGCGACCGGGTCCGGATCCTCGCCGGGCAGTCGATCCCGGCCGACGGCACGCTCATCGAGGGCCGCACATCGGTCGATGAAGCGCTGCTGACGGGCGAAGCCCGCCCGGTGCCGAGGTCGCCGGGTGACGAACTCGTGGCCGGCAGCATCAACCTCGACGGCGTCATCGAGATGCGGGTCGAGAAGACGGGCGGCGACACCACGCTGGGCACGATACACCGGCTCAGCGAAAGGGCGCGCTTCGCCCGCCCGGAATTCGTGCAGCTGGCCGATCGCGTTGCGAGCTACATTGTCGTCGGAATCCTCGTGGTGGCGGCAGGCGTCGCTGCCTACTGGTACGCAACGATGCCGGAGCGGGCCTTCGTGATTACGCTGTCCGTGCTCGTCGTGAGCTGCCCCTGTGCGCTGGCGCTGGCGACACCGGCCGCATTTGCAGCAGCCGGCACGCGGCTGGCCGAGCTGCGCCTGTTGCTGACCAACGGCAACGCGATCGAGGCGCTCGCGAGGGCCACGCGGGTCGTGTTCGACAAGACCGGCACGCTGACCGAGGGGCGCCCCGTCATCGTCTCGACCACGGTTCTCGATTCCGCTTACACCGAGGACAAGTGCCGGGACATCGCCGCCGCGCTCGAGGCGGCATCCACCCACCCGATCGCCGCCGCGTTCGCGCTGGACGGCCTCGAGGTTCGCGCCACGGACCATCGGATCGCCGTGGGCGAAGGCGTCGCGGCCACGATCGACGGCCGCCGCTGGCGCATCGGCACCGCGGATTTTGCAGGCGCGGCCGACCCTGCAGGAGCGGCTTCAGCCGCGACAGACACCACCGGCCTAACATCGATCCACCTCGGCACCGAAGGCCATCTCGTCGCCCGCTTCACGCTCGACGACAAGATCCGTGACGACGCGCGCGCCGTGCTCGAGCAGATCCACGCCCTCGGCCCGGTGATATCGCTGGCGAGCGGCGATACCGATGCGGCCGTGCGCCGCGCAGCCTCGGCCCTCGGCATCGATAGTGTTCGCGCTCGCTGCACACCGGAGGACAAGCTGGCCTACCTGCGCGACTGCCAGCAACGGGGCGACACCGTCGTCATGGTCGGCGATGGCATCAACGACGCGCCGGTCCTGGCCAGCGCGGACGCGTCGGTCGCGATGGCCGAGGGTGCGCTGCTCGCCCAGACCAGCGCGGACCTCATCATGCTCGGGCACTCACTGCAGCCGCTGCTCACCGCGCTGGCGACGGCGCGGCAGACGATGCGGATCGTGCGCCAGAACCTCGCCTGGGCAATCGTCTACAATGTCACGGCCATACCGCTGGCGGCCCTCGGCCATGTGCCTCCCTGGGCCGCGGCCATCGGCATGAGCGCGAGTTCGCTGATCGTCGTCCTCAATGCACTGCGGCTGAGCCGCTACGGTGAAGCATGAGTATTCTCTACGTCCTGATTCCGCTGGCCCTGCTATTGCTTGCCGGGGCGGTCTGGGCGTTCTTCTGGGCCGTCGGCTCCGGGCAGTTCGATGACCTGGACACGCCGGCCGTGCGCATCCTCATGGACGACGACAGCAAGCCGCCGGAAAAGGACAACGAATGACGGAGCTCCTGCCGATCCTGTCCGCCGCGCTGCTGACGGGGCTGCTCGGCAGCGCGCATTGCCTCGGCATGTGCGCCGGCATCTCGGGCCTTTTCGCCGTGAACGCCGAAATCGGCACGCTCAAGCGCCAGCTGCCCATGGCGATCGCCTACAACACGGGACGCGTCCTGACCTATGCGCTGCTGGGCGCCGTGGTCGCGACTTTCGGCGGCGCACTCGTCGAGGCGAAACCAACGCTGGCCAGGCCCATCCTGCTGATCACGGGCACGGTGATCATCCTCATCGGCCTGCAGGTCGCGTTCAACTGGCGGCTCCTCAGCCCGATCGAGAAAATGGGCGCGCTGCTCTGGAAACAACTTGCCCCCATCGCGAAGCACTTCGTCCCCGTGAACAGCCTGCCGCGGGCGCTCGGACTCGGGCTGCTGTGGGGCTGGCTGCCCTGCGGGCTCGTCTACAGCGTGCTGCTTATCGCGGCGACCAGCGCGGCGCCGCTTGCCGGCGCCGCCACGATGCTTGCCTTCGGCATCGGCACGATGCCGGCGATGGTGCTGACCGGTGTGGGCACCGCCCAGCTGTCGGCCTTCATGCGCCGCCGGGGCGCACGCCTGGGGCTTGGCCTCGTCATCGTCGCGCTTGGCGTCCTGACGATCATGATGCCGGTTTCGCGCTGGCTGATGGCGGGCCCGCCGCATCACGGGATGTAAACAAGCCGGGCCGGGGCGAGCCCCGACCCGGCCGCTCTCCAATCCTATCCGGTCAGTCAATCCTGCCGGCGTGGAGCACTTTTCCCTGGTAGGTTTCCAGCAGCTCAGAAGCCTTTTGCTGCGCCTGTGCGAGCTGGTCCGGTGACAGTTTCTCGGCGAGATTGTCGCGATCGGCAATCGCCGAAAATTCCTCGAGCTCCGCGGCGATGTAGTACCACATATACCCTTCGGCGAGATTCTCCTCCACGCCGATGCCGCGATACGTCACGTAGGCGAGCGAAGTCATTGCCTGGATATATCCGCCTTCGGCCGCCATGCGATAGTACTTCGCCGCCTCGGCGTCGTTCATCGGTACACCCCAGCCGTTGGCGTGCATGACACCGAGGTTGAACTGCGCCTCGGCATAACCCTGCTCGGCCGACAGGCCATACCATCTCAGTGCCTCGGCATCGTCCATCATGACGCCGAAGCCATTGGCGTAAAGACGCCCGATGCAGAACTGCGCCGCCGCGTCACCGTCCTCGGCCGGGCCCATGCACTCGGCAAAGCATGTCTCATAGTCGCCCTCGTCGTAAGCGTCGAGGCCCTTCTGCAGATCGGCGAGAATCGCCGCAGGGCTCAGCAGAAACGCGATGAGAATGATGAATCGGATGACTTCACGCATGGCGGCAACCTCCGGCCAGTTCCGTGGCAGCTAGTCTCTGCTACCCGACACTATTTCAACAGCCGGACGCAGTTTTTTTAATCGGGAGAACTACTTACCGCTACTGTGAAGCACCCGGACAGACCGTTTCTAGAGCCCTGTCGCGGCTGAAGCCGCTCCTACAGAAGCCGCTCCTGCAGAGGCCCATTTGTCGCGGCTGAAGCCGCTCCTACAAAAGCGACACATGGTGCCTGAGGTGGTCTTCCATGAACGTCGAGATGAAGTAGTAGCCGTGGTCGTAGCCCTCGTGCATGCGCAGTTCGAGCGGCAGGCCACTCTCCTGGCAGGCCGCTTGCAGGAGTTCCGGCTTGAGTTGCTCTTCGAGGTAGATGTCGGCTGTGCCCTGGTCGACCAGGATCTTGCCGAAGCGGGAGGCATCCGTAACGTTGCGCGCGACCTCGCAGGCGTCGTACTCATGCCACTTCGACGTGTCGCTGCCGAGATAGTAGCCCAGCGCCTTCCGGCCCCAGGGGCTGTTGCCGGTCGTGCAGATCGGCGCAAAGGCCGACAACGACCGGAACACCTCCGGGTGTTTCAACCCGATCGTCAGCGCGCCGTGGCCACCCATCGAGTGGCCCGTCAGCCCGTGGCGTTCGGGGTCACCCGGGAAGTTGTCGAAGATGGCCGGCTGCAGCTCCTGCATGACGTAGTCGTACATGTGATAGTGCCGGGACCAGGGCTCCTCGGTCGCGTTGAGATAAAACCCGGCGGCCAGGCCGAAGTCGTAGTCGCCGTCGGGGTCGTCGGGCACGCCCTCCCCGCGTGGGCTCGTGTCGGGCGAGACGAGCATGATGCCGAGCTCGGCCGCATAGCGCTGCGCCCCGCTCTTGACCATGAAGTTCTCCTCGGTGCAGGTGAGCCCCGACAGGAAGGTGACGACGGGCACCTTGCCGTCATTCGCCTGGGGCGGCACGAACACCGCGAAGCGCATGTCGCAGTGGTTGGCCGCAGACGCGTGCCGGTAAAAACCCATGCGGCCGCCGAAGCAGTTGGTCTCGCTGATGGTCTCGATACTCATGAGCGGATTATCGCCTTGCGGTGTCCCGCAGGCAAAACCGCACGGAGGCGATTGAGCTGACAAAACTTTGCGTTCCGGCGCTGGCGATGACTCTATAATCGAGAAGTGGACAGCGTTGCCGAAACACAGGGTTCCTCGGTCATCCGGCTGCAAGGAATCGAGCGAAAGTACGTCATGGACGCGGAGACGATTTACGCGCTGTATGACGTCTCGCTGACCATCGGCCGGAACGAGTACGTCGCCATCATGGGCCCGTCCGGCTCGGGCAAGTCGACGATGATGAACGTGATCGGCTGCCTGGACACGCCGACTGACGGCAGCTACTGGCTGAACGGCCAGAACGTATCCGCCATGAACGATCGCCAGCTGGCGCACGCCCGCAATCGCGAAATAGGCTTCGTCTTCCAGACCTTCAACCTGCTGTCGCGCATGACGGCGCTGCACAACGTGGAAGTGCCATTGATCTATGCCGGGGTCAAGCGTACGGAGCGCCGGGAGCGCGCGCGGCACGCCCTGGAAACCGTGGGGCTGGCAGATCGCGTGCAGCACCGCCCATCGGAAATGTCGGGCGGTCAGCGCCAGCGCGTCGCACTCGCCCGGGCGCTGGTCACGGAGCCCAGCATCCTGCTGGCCGACGAGCCCACCGGCAACCTTGACACGGCGACCGGAGCCGAGATGATGCGGCTGTTCGACCGCCTGCACGAAGCCGGCAATACGATCATCGTGGTGACCCACGAAAGGCATATCGCGAGGCACGCCCGGCGCGTTATCCGGATCAGCGACGGTCAGATTACGAGCGACGGGCCTTCCGGAGAATTCGAGTGAGGACAATCATCTTGATGGCCGCTGCGGTACTGACCGCCTGTGGCCAGGAACAGAGCTCCGCGCCGATCTACGAGTCGGTGACCGCCGCACGCGCTGACATCAGCGTGTCGGTCGGTTCGTCCGGGCTGGTGGAGCCGCTCGCGACCGTCGAGGTCAAGTCCAAGGCCTCGGGCGAGGTGCTCGAGCTGCTGGTCGAAACCGGCGACTACGTCGACGAGGGCGCGATGCTGGTCCTCATAGACCCTCGCACGGTGCGCAACCGGCTGGCGCAGGCGGAGGCCGGGCTGAAGGCCGCGCAGGCGCGGCGGCAGATCTCCGTGTCGCAGATGGAGCGCGCAGAGCGCCTCCTCAGGCAGGGCACCTATACCGAGTCGGACTACGAGCAGGCGGCGCTGGAACTGGCCAACGCGGAGGCGCAGGTCGTCGCTGCCGAGGTCGATGTCGAGAATGCGAGGATTGCCGTCGACGACACCGAGATTCGTGCCCCGGTTCCCGGCACCGTGATCGCCAAGCCCGTCGAGAAAGGCCAGGTCATCTCGTCGCCGACGCAGGACGTCTCGGGGGGGACGCTGCTGATGATGATGGCCGACCTGAGCGCAGTACAGATCCGCGCGCTGGTCGACGAGACCGACATCGGCAAGGTGCGCGCCGGCATGCAGGCGCGGGTAACGGTGGCCGCGTACCCGAACCAGCCCTTCTTCGGCGAGGTCATCAAGATCGAACCGCAGGCGGTTGTCGACCAGAACGTGACCATGTTCCCGGTGCTGATCTCGATCGACAATCCTGAAGGCTTGCTGCTGCCGGGTATGAACGCCGAGGTCGAGATCTCCGTTGCCTCGCGCAGCGACGTCGTGACGATTCCGGTGATGGCCTTGCGCACCGACAGGGACGTGAGCTCGACCGCCGGAATCATCGGCGTCACCGAGGACGAGATCCGGCGCGCACTCAGCGACGGCAAGGACGCATCGCCCGACGATCCCGGTGCTGATACCGGGGAGACGATTACCGTCGGCGGACGCTCCATCACGCTGCCGCCCGGTGTTGATGGCGACCGCGTGCGCGAGATCATGGCCAAGCGCCGCTCGGGCGGCACGCTCGACAGCACGGAACAGCAGCTGATGCGGCGGGTGTTCGCCGGTCAGGGCGGCGGGCGGCGTGGGGCAGGCGACGGCAAAGACTCGGATTACCGCTTCGGCGGCACGTTCTGGGTCGTCGT
>JBFFSI010000074.1:0-12382 GCA_041572475.1 Woeseiaceae bacterium | reverse complement strand
GTAGCATCAGGTCCTCAGAATCGCGGCCATGGGCCGCTCCTACAACCTGCTTAGGCGCTCCACGGCCTCCTGCAGCGTCGCATCGTCCTTCGCGAAGCAGAATCGCAGCCTCCGGCCGGTGAACGGCTCGACGCAAAACACGGACAGCGGGATCGATGCCACGCCGATCTCTCGTGTCCACCGTTCGGCGAGGTCCACGTCGAGGCCGGCGCTGATGCCGTCGTACTGGACGATCTGGAAGAAGGTGCTGCGCGCGGGCGCGAAACGGAACCGGGTGTCCTGCAGCAGGCGGCAGAACAGGTCGCGTTTCTGCTGGTAGAACGCGGGCAGGCTGTCGTAGAACGCCGGGTTGCTGACCAGGTAATCGGCCAGCGCGTGCTGCATCGGCGTACTCACGGCAAAGGTCGTGAACTGGTGCACCTTGCGAAACTCCGCCGTCAGCGCGGCGGGTGCGAGGCAGTAGCCGATCTTCCATCCCGTGGCGTGATAGGTTTTGCCAAAGGAGGAGACGACGAAGCTCCGTTGCCAGAGTTCGTCGTGGCTGGCGAGGCTATGGTGCCGCTCACCGTCGAAAATGATGTGCTCGTAGACCTCGTCCGATAACAGGTAGGCGCCGGTGTCGCGCACCAGCTCCGCGAGCTGATCGAGGTCGGCTTGCGACAGGATGGCGCCGGTCGGGTTATGCGGGAAGTTGGCAATGACGAGACGCGTCGAGGCACTCAGCGTGTCGGCGAAGCGCTGCCAGTCGATGCCGAAGTCGAAGCCATCTTTCGAGATCGACAGCGGGACATGCCGGGTCACCCCGCCGGCGAGCGTCACGGCGGGCTCATAGGAATCGTAGGCCGGGTCGAAGACGATGACCTCGTCGCCGGGCCGGACGATGGCCTGGATAGCGCTGAAGAGGGCCTCGGTGGCGCCGGAACTGATCGTGATCTCCGCATGACTGTCGACAGCGCGGCCCTGGAGCCTTTGTGTCTTGGCCGCGATGGCCTCGCGCAGCGCGGGAACCCCGGGCATCGGCGCGTACTGGTTAGCGCCGTGCCTGAGATGATAGGCGATGCGGTCGGTCAGGGCCGCGGGCGGTTCGAAGCTCGGAAATCCCTGTGACAGGTTTATCGCGTCGCAATCCGCGGCCAGTTGGCTCATCACCGTGAAGATTGTCGTCCCGACGCCGGGCAGCTTGCTAGTGATTGTCGCTGGCATTGCGCCGCCACAATGACACTGGCCGAAAATGGCGTCAAATTGCGTTATGATTCGGCAACAAGAATCGACGACCAGGGGGTTACGATGAATCGCAGGCTTTTCATGCGTTCGGCCGTTGCGGCCGGCGTCGCCATGGCCATTCCACTGCGCGCCTTGACCGAAGTGATCGCCGACGTGGCGGCCGTCACGGGCGACGGCAAGGCGGTCTCGCTCGAGAAAGCGGCTGTCAAGGAATTGTCGGACAGCTTGCGGGGTAATTTGCTGATGCCCGGCAACGCCGGCTACGACATTGCCCGGCGCGTACTGAACCGGGGCATCGACAAGCACCCGGCGCTGATCGTACAGCCCACCGGCGTCGCGGATATCCAGCACGCCATCAATTTCGCCCGCGAGCGAGAGTTGCTCCTGGCCGTCAAGTGTGGGGGACACAGCTGGTCCGGCAAGTCCACCTGCGATGGCGGAATGCAGATCGACCTGTCGACGTTTCGCCATGCGCGCATCGATAAAAAGGCGCGCCGCGCCTACGTCGCCGGCGGCAGCCTGCTCGGCGAACTGGACCGCGAAGCGATGGCCCAGGGCCTCGTCACGACCGCGGGCACGGTGTCTCACACGGGCGTCGGCGGCCTGACGCTGGGCGGCGGCTTCGGGCGCCTGGCGCGGCGCTTCGGTCTTGCACTCGATAACGTCGCCAGCCTGGACATCGTCACCGCCGACGGCCAGCTGCGCCATGCGAGCGCGGACGAGAATGCGGAACTGTACTGGGCGCTGCGCGGGGGTGGCGGCAATTTCGGCGTCGTGACCAACTTCGAGTTCCAGCTGCACCCGATGGACAGGCAGGTCATTGCGGGCGACCTGGTGTTTCCGATGGACCGGGCACGCGAAGTGCTCGCGTATTACGGCGAACACAGTGCTGGCGCGCCGGATGAACTGTACTGGGACGCCGGCATCGCGGCGGGCCCGGGAGCTGATCCCGTGGCGATTTTCTACGTCTGCTATTCGGGGCCCGAATCGAAGGCGGAGGCCGTGCTCGAGCCGCTGCGCAGGCTCAAACCGATCGCCGACACCGTGGCCAAGGCCGACTATGTCGAGGTGCAGCGCGCCTGGGATGATTCGGATCCCCGCAATGCCAATTACCTGAAAGCCGGGTTCGTCAACGAGATGCCCGGCGATTTCGTTGCTCGCATCGTCGACGGCTTCGAGGCGCACCCGGCGCGCGGGACGACGATCTGGTGCCAGCAGTCCGGTGGGGCGATCGGCAAGGTGCCGGTCGGCGCCACGGCATTCGCCCATCGGAAATCCGCCGGCAACTGGTTCGTTAGCGCGAGTTATGCCCCGGACGACGATCCCGCACCGCACATCGCTTACCTGCGCTCGTACTGGAGTACGCTAGAGCGGTTCACCGATGGCTGGTATACGAACGACGCGGCGGATCATTCGCAGCAGGCGTTCCACTCCAATTACCAGGGCAACTTCGAGCGCCTGCAGAAGGTCAAGAACGAATACGACCCCGGGAACCTGTTCCGGCTGAACGCGAACATCGAGCCCAGCGCCTAGACACGGTCGCGCTTCAGACTATTCAGCCAGGCGGCGTATGACATCGACCCGGCGGCGTCGAGGCGGACGGCTGCCAGCGAGCGGAGGAAGCGGGCTACTGCCGTGTCGAATGTTGCGTCTGTCACCCGAGGGTCCGGGAAGGCTTCAAAGCCGAGCGAGCAATATTCTTCATCGCCGGTGGCGATTCTGGTGAGTTCGACCGCCATGCCGAGGACCAGGCAGGTGTCCGGGGAGACCTCGACGGGCGTCTCGGTCGCCAGGTCAACGAGCCGGGTTGACCGCACTTTGTGAACGGCGGCCGTCTCGACGGCCGGTGAGTCGAACAGGTCGGCGTAGCCATCGGGCAGCCGTGCGTAGGACCACTTGATCCAGCGCTCGACGCTGCCCACGTGCATCCCGCAAAACTCGCGCTCGCCCAGGCTTTCGACGAGCCCCTTGATCTGCAGCAGGCCCTCGCGCCATTTGATCCCCATGTCCTCCTGGCCGGGCAACAGGAGATAGACGTCGGGGGCATTATCCCGCCGCGGCTGCCAGGCCGGGGAAGTGACGCCGTCAGCCGTGTCGAACGGCGCACAGCCGAGGAACCACTCCTCGAGGTCTGGATGGGCGGAGAGGGGCCCCTCGAAAAACCAGCGCAGCTCGCGGCTCGCAAATGGTGACTGACCTGTCATTCACATTGCCTTAACATGCGGGAATCCCGGTTCCGGACTTCCCTTCTCGACATGTTAATAAACCGCGCAGCGATCTTCAGCACCCTCGCAGGCGCGCTCCTCGCCGGCTGCTCCGAAACAACCCCGCCAGGCGCCGCGTCGGCGCCCGGCGAGGCCACCCCGGCACGCAATGTCATCCTGTTCATCGGCGACGGCATGGGCGTCGCGACGGTTACGGCGGCGAGGATATTCGACGGCCAGTCTCTCGGGTTGCGGGGCGAAGAGCACTCCCTCGCCTTCGAGAGCTTTCCTAACGTCGCGCTGGTCAAGACCTACGAGACGAACCAGCAGACGGCCGATTCGGCGGGCACGGCGACGGCGATGATGACGGGGTACAAGACCCGTGCAGGCGTGATCAATGTGGGCCCGGAGGCGAATCGGCGCGACTGTGACGCCGCGCTGCAATACTCGCTCGAGCCGCTCAGCGTCATGGCGAAACGGCGCGGCATGGCGGTCGGTGTCGTAACCACGACGCGTATCACGCACGCAACGCCGGCGACGGTCTATGCGCGCACGCCGGAGAGGGACTGGGAAAGCGACCGGAACCTACCCGAAGCTGCGGCAGCCCTGGGCTGCGCCGACATCGCGACCCAGCTAATCCGCTTCGATGCCGGCAGTGGCCTCGACCTCGCGCTGGGCGGGGGTCGGGACATGTTCTTCGGCACCGGGGGTGAGCGCAGGCGCTCGGATGACGACCTCGCGAGCGACTGGCGGGGTGCGGCGCCGAACCGACGCTACGTGGAGACGTCGGCGGAACTCGCCGAACTCGGGCCGGGCGAGCAGGTGCTGGGTCTGTTTGCCGGCTCGCATATGACCTACGTCGCCGAGCGCGGCGAGGACTCCAGCGAGCCGACGCTGGTCGAGATGACCCGGATCGCGATTCGGCACCTGTCTGCGAATGAAAAGGGATTCTTCCTGATGGTGGAGGGTGGCCGCATAGACCACGGCCATCATGACGGCAAGCCCGGCTACGCGCTGCTCGAAGCCCAGGCCTTCTCGCGCGCCGTGGCCGCCGCGCTCGAGGCCGTCGACCTCGAGGAGACGCTGGTCCTGGTCACGGCGGACCATTCGCACGTGTTCACGATGGGCGGCTACGCGACGCGGGGCAACCCGATACTCGGCCTGGTCGTCAGGAACGACACGACCGGGCAACCGCGCGCCGAGCCCGAGCATGATGTCGACGGCGTGCCTTACACGACCCTCGGCTATTTCAACGGGCCGGGCGCGGTGCGAGAGATTCCGCGGCCGGCACCCGAAACCGCGGTCGATGCCGTGTACCAGTCCGCCATATCGGTCGTCGGCGCCGACCACGACGGCGATGATGACTACGACGAGACCCACGGCGGCGAGGACGTCGCGCTCTACGGCATCGGCGTCGGCGCCGAGCGTGTCCGCGGCGTGATCGAGCAAGACCGGATCTTCGATATTATGATGGCTGCGTACGGCTGGCACGCCGACTGAACGGGCACCTGACCTATGAGCAAAGAGTTTTCCGACAAGGGCATCAACACCCAGGCTATCCACGCGGGCGAAGGCAAGCAGGCCGGAAGTTCCTCCTCCGCTCCCGACCTTGTGATGTCGAGCACCTTCCACGTGGACCGGGAGGTGAGTTTCTCCGCCAACCAGATCGGAACGGA
Source organism: Woeseiaceae bacterium (assembly GCA_041572475.1). Classification (GTDB taxonomy): domain Bacteria; phylum Pseudomonadota; class Gammaproteobacteria; order Steroidobacterales; family Woeseiaceae; genus UBA1847. Next base: position 7,278 of record JBFFSI010000074.1, on the reverse strand, counting down.
TGCGCCCTACGTGTACACGCGCTGGGCCAACCCGACAACGGACCAGCTCGAGGACAAGCTCGCCGTGCTCGAGGGCGCCGAGGCCTGCATCGCCTTCTCGTCAGGAATGGCGGCGACGAGCGGCGTGCTGCTGGGGTACCTGTCGAAGGGCGAGCACCTGGTCATGTGCAACACCAACTACCCGGGCACGGCCGAGGTTGCTCGCCACACGCTGCCGCGCTTCGACATCGACATGACGTCCGTGGATGCGACGGACCCGGCCAATGTAGCGGCCGCGCTGCGTGACGAGACGCGCATGGTCTGGATCGAAACGCCGTCCAACCCGCTGTTGAACATATCGGACATTGCGGCGATCGCCGGGATCGCCAAAGCCCATGGCGCGCTGCTCGTCGTCGACTCGACGTTCGCGACGCCGATCGCCACGCGGCCCATCGAGCTGGGTGCGGACCTCGTCGTGCATTCGCTCACCAAGTACATCGGGGGCCACGGCGACGCGATGGGCGGTTCCATCTGCGGTTCTGCCGAGGCGCTCGCGCCGCTGCGCACCGAGGCGCTGTCGCACTTCGGGGGCGTGATCAGCCCGTTCAATGCCTGGCTGATCCTGCGCGGCATGGCGACGTTGCCGCTGCGCATGCGGCAGCACGCGGCCAATGCGCTGGTCATCGCCGAGTTTCTCGAGCAACACCCCCGCGTCGAGACCGTAATCTACCCGGGGCTCGCGTCGCACCCCCAGCACGAGCTCGCGGCGCGGCAGATGGATAACTTCTCGGGCATGGTGTCGTTCCGCGTCAAGGAGCCTCGAAAGCTGGCGGCGCGCATGATGCAGCGGCTCGAAGTCATTCACTACGCCGTGTCGCTGGGTCACCACCGCAGCCTGATCTACCTGCTGCAGACCGATGATCTCGCTCCGACCTCGTACGGGCTTGCCGGCGACGAGTTGGCGCGCTACCGGGAGATCGCGGGCGAGGGCCTGTTCCGTTTTTCGGTGGGGCTCGAGGACGTGGAAGACCTTATCGCCGACCTGGACCGCGCGCTGTGATGGCCTTCGCAGCGCCGCGCGGCGTCGTCGCGCCGATGCTGACGCCGTTCAACGACGACCTGTCGATCGCCACCGATCTCTACGTCGATCACGCCCGGTGGCTGCTCGACGAGGGCTGCGCCGGGCTCGCCCCGTTCGGCACGACCGGCGAGGCCCTGTCGGTGGGCATCGACGAGCGCATCGCTGCGATCCGGGCCCTCGTGTATGCCGACATCGACCCGTCGCGGCTGATCCCCGGCACGGGGCTGTCGAACGTCGCCGACACGGCGCGCTTGTCGCGCGCCTGCCTCGACCTGGGCTGCGCGGCTGTCATGACCCTGCCGCCGTTCTACTACAAGGGTGTCAGCGAGGACGGGCTATACCGGTATTTCGTGGCGCTGCTGGAGGCTATCGGCGACGATGCGCGCATTTTTCTCTACCACATCCCGCCCGTCGCTGTCGTCGGCATCCCGGTGGTGCTCGCCGAGCGCCTGCATGCCGAGTTTCCGGACAACTTCGTCGGCATCAAGGACAGCTCGGGCGACTGGGACAACACCAGCGCACTGTTCGGTATCGACGGCATGATCGTCTACCCGGGCTCCGAGTTGCCGCTCATCGAGGCGCTCGAGCTGGGCGGTCCCGGCTGCATCTCCGCGACCGCCAACAGCAATGCCGCGGCGATCGCCGAGGTCGTGGCGCTCTTCGACCAGGGCGACAGGGACGCAGCACGAAGCAAACACGAAGCGGTCAGGAAAGTGCGGCTGTTGATGCAGGAGGCCGCGCCGATCCCCGCGCAGAAAAGGCTGCTCGCCCTCGCAACGAATGATGCGCGCTGGGCGAACGTGCGCCCACCGCTGACGGCAATGCCCGAGGCCGCCGGCCGGGAGCTGGCCGCGGCACTCGAGGAGGGGGCCGGCTTCGTCCTCGACTCGCGCTAGGCCGTCAGTTCCCGGTGGATCGTGCCGGCGGCGCTTTTGCCGGCGCCCGCCGCGAGTATGACCGTGGCCGCACCCGTCACCGCATCGCCACCGGCGAATACGCGCCTGAGGGAGGTCTGCGCAGTCTCGTCCTCGACGACCAGGCAGCCCCACTTGTTGGATTCCAGGCCCTTGGTCGTCTGCAGTAGCAGCGGGTTGGGGCGGTTGCCGATCGACAGCACGACGTTGTCGACGGGCATCACGAACTCCGAGCCCTCGATCGGCACCGGCCGGGCACGGCCGGACTCGTCTGGCTCGCCGAGCTCCATGCGCACGCATTTCAGGCCCGTCACCCAGCCGTCCTCGTCGCCGATGATCTCGACCGGGTTGGTCAGCCAGTGGAATTCCACGCCCTCCTGGATTGCGTGCTCGTGTTCCTCGATACGCGCCGTCATTTCCTTGACGCTGCGCCGGTAGACGATCATGCCCTTCTCGGCGCCAACGCGCAGCGCTACGCGCACGGTGTCCATTGCCGTGTTGCCAGCGCCGATTACGGCGACGCGCTTGCCGACCATTACCGGCGTGTCGGACTCGGGAAAATCGTTGGCCCGCATCAGGTTGACGCGGGTCAGGAATTCGTTCGCTGAGTAGACGCCATTGAGGTTCTCACCCGGGATGCCCATGAACTGCGGCAGGCCGGCGCCCGTGCCGACGAACACGGCCGCATAGCCGAGCTTGTCGAACAGGTCGTCGAGCATGATGGTTTTGCCGATGATCACGTTGCACTCGATCTTCACGCCGAGTCGTTTGAGCTGCTCGATCTCCCAGTCGAGGATGTCCTTGGGCAGCCGGAACTCGGGGATGCCGTAGCGCAGAACGCCGCCGGGGGCGTGCAGGCCTTCGTAAATCGTGACGGGGTGGCCGAGTCGCGCGAGTTCGCCCGCACACACGAGGCCGGCAGGACCGGAGCCGATGATGGCCACCTTCTCGTCGAGCCAGGGTTCGATGGGCTCTTCCGCGGGCGGCTGGCCCATCTCCCAGTCGGCCACGAAGCGTTCGAGGTAGCCGATCGCGACGGGGGTGAAGCGGGTCGCCAGGTGACACTGCTCCTCGCACTGCGTCTCCTGCGGGCAGACACGGCCGCAGATGGCCGGCAGCGGGTTGGCCGAGCGCAGGATCTTCGCGGCCTCGGCCATGTTGCCGGCGGCGATCTCGTGCACGAATTCGGGGATCGGGATCTTGACCGGGCAGCCCTCGATGCAGATCGGGTCCTGGCAGCGCAGGCAGCGCTCGGCCTCGAAGCGGGCGCGCGCGATGTTGTAACCTTCGTTGACCTCGACGAAGTCGTGCGAGCGCATGACGGCATCGCGTTCGGGCATCGGTGTCTTGTCGACGCGTTTCAGTGGCATCAGTTCTGTCCCATGGCCAGCGAGCGGCAGGAGGCCCGCTCTTTGGCGGCCTGTTCCTGTTTGACGTACATCTTGTTGCGCCGGACGGCCTCCTCGAAGTCCACCTGGTGAGCATCGAAGAACGGCCCGTCAACGCAGGCGAACTTGACCTCGTTGTTGACGGTGACGCGGCAGCCGCCGCACATGCCGGTGCCGTCGATCATGAGCGGGTCGAGCGACACCAGCGTCGGGATGTCCTTGCCGCGTGTCGCCTCGGTGACAGCGCGCATCATCGGCATCGGGCCGATCGCGATGACGCTGTCAGGCCGGCCGGGTCCGTCGCCGGCGATCAGCTGCTCGAGCCTCTCGGTGACGAAGCCCTTGAAGCCGAACGAGCCGTCGTCGGTGCAGAGTTCGACGTTGTCGCAAATGTCGGCGAGTTCGTCCGAGAGGATCAGCAGGTCCTTGTTGCGAGCGCCGTTGATCACCGTCGTGCGATCCCCGCGCGCCGCGAGTTCCCGCATCAGGCACAAGAGGGCAGCCGCCCCGAAGCCTCCGCCGACGCCCACGATGTGACCGTGCGCCGGCACTTCGACCGGCATGCCGAGCGGGCCGACGAGGTCGAGGATGTCGTCGCCTGGCTCGAGTGAACCGAGCATGTTGGTCGTGACGCCGACCTGCTGCACGACGATCGTCAACACCCCGGCGTCGCGGTCGTAGTCGGCGATGGTCAGCGGTATGCGTTCGCCGCCCTCGCGGACCCGCACAATCACGAACTGCCCGGGCTGCGCCGCGGCAGCGACCAGCGGCGCCTCGACGCGAAACAGGTTCGTTACCGGGGTCAGTGGGCGTTTTTCGATGATCCTCGCCATGTCACAGCTCCGGATGCTCGTGCTTGATTTTCAGCTTGCGCCAGCGGGTCTCGACTTCCTGCTCGATTACCTCGAGCTGATCGGCATGCTCGGGCGCCAGCAGGTGCTTCGTCTTGCCCATCTCGCCGAGCCAGTCGGCCATCTTGCGGCGCCGGCCGACGGCGTCCGGGTCGTAGGTAATGTTGGTGCTGCCGTGCTCGACCTCGTAAAGCGGGAAGAAGCAGGTGTCGATCGCGGTCTGCAGGATCTCCTGCCCGGCGTCGTCACTTGCCCGCCAGTTCAGCGGACAGAAGGACAGGACCTTGCCGTAGACCATGCCCTCGTGACGCGCGTACCACTGCGCTTTCACGATCTTGCGCATGAAGTCTTCCGGGTAGCCTTCCGTCGCCGTGAAGACATAGGGCAGGTTGCAGGCCGCGAAGATCTGCGGCGTGTCCTTGTGGTGGAAGCGCTTGCCGGACAGGGCCTTGCCGACCTCGCTTGTCGAGGTGCGGTGGCCGAACGGCGTCGCGTATGACAACTGCGAGCCCGTATTCATGTAGCCCTGGTTGTCGTATTCGAGGATGATCATCCGGTGATTGCGATGGGCCGTTCCGAGCGCCGCGCCCATGCCGATGTCCATGCCGCCGTCGCCCGTCACCATGATGAAGGTCGTTTCCTCGTCCTCCGGCAGCGCCGGCAGTTCGCCGCGGCGCACGCGCTCGTGATACATCTCGACGAGCCCGGACAGGGTCGCCGCGCCGTTCTGGAAGAGATTATGGATGTAGCTGACACGATGCGCCGTCATCGGGTAACCCGTCGTCGTCACCATCGCGCAGCCGGTCTGGAACAGCACGACGATGTGCCCTTCGAGCACGCTGTAGGCCTGCCGCATCATCGGGAAGAAGCCGCAGCCGGGACACGCCCCGTGTCCCGGGGCAATGCGCGACGGCACCGTCGTCATCTCCCACAGCGGCTTGAGTTCGACGTCGAGCTTGCCCGTCTCCGCGTTCTTCGCAACCGTCGCCATTCCGCGGGAGACCTCTTCGACCTTGATCGGCGGCAAGCCCCTGGGCGGATGACGCTCCGGATCGCCAGCGTAGGCGCCGTGGTAGGCGAACGGCACGTCGACGACGCCTTTTTCCGCGGCCTTGAGCGCCTCGTAGAAGAACTCCTCGGCGTCGGCGTCGAAGAAGTCCTTGCCGCCCAGCCCGTAGATGCGGCTCAGCACCAGCGTGTGGTTGTCGGGGTCCTGTTGCAGCGCCGCGCGCACCTCGAGCGAGAGGTTACCGCCGTCCGCGCCGTAGGAATCGCCGCGGTCGCCGACGACGATGGCGCTCACGTGCTTCAACGCAGCGCGGATTTCATCGGTGGGGAAGGGGCGCAGCACGTTCGGTGACACGACGCCGACGCGGTAGCCCTTGTCCCTGAGCTGGTCCGCGACGTCCTTGGCAGTCTCTGCCGCCGAGTTCATCAGCACGACGGCGACGTCGGCGTCCGCCATGCGGTAGTTGTCCACGGTCAGGTAACGCCGGCCGGTGAATACCCCGAGGTCGGCGAGCACGTCGGGGATGACGCGTTTCGCCGCTTCCATGGCCTCGGCCTGCTGCACCTTGTTATTGATCAGGTCCGGGTCGTTCATGTACGGACCGAAGGTCACGGGATTGCTCGGGTCGAGTGCCGTGAAGACGTCTTCACGCTCGCCGACGAACGCCCGCACTTCTTCGGGGTCTTCGAAGCGCTCGATGCGGCGTTTCTGGTGGCTCGTCAGGAACCCGTCGTAGGCGACGATGACCGGCAGCCGCACATCCGGGTGCTCGCCGATCTTGACCGCGGCGAAATTGAGGTCGTACACCGCCTGCGGATCGCGCGCCATCAGGATGATCCACCCGGTATTCAGCACGAAATAGATGTCCGAATGGTCGCAGCGGATGTCGAGCGGGCCGGATACCGTGCGCGTCGCGACGTTGAGCACCATGGGCACGCGCGTGCCGGCCTGCACGGGCAACTGCTCGAGCGCGTACAGGAGGCCCTGCGACGAGGTGACGTTGAGGACGCGGCCGCCGCCCAGCGCGGCGCCATAGCAGACGCCGGCGGCGCCGTGTTCGCCGTCGGCGGGAATCATGACGATCTCGTGCTCGCCGTCAGCGGCCATCTGCGACAGGTTCTCGGCGACCTCGGTCGAGGGCGTAATCGGGAAATACCCCATGAGGTGAAAGCCGATATCCCGGGCGGCAAGCGCTGCGGCCTCGTTGCCGCTCCGGAAGTCCGGTATTTGGCGAACGGGATCCGGGCGGGTGAAGGGTACTTCGGCTTCATGCAACATGCTCTTCTCCCGTGGTCGCGAGCAGGTCGGGGAATAGCGGAACGCGCAGCTTGTCGGCGAGTCCCGGCGTTTCCGCTTCGCGGGTCATGGCGAGGGTGGAGCAGGTCTCGACGCAGCGCATGCAGCCCTTGCAGTAGCGGTAGTCGATCCCGTCCAGCTTGATGACGGGCAGCCCGTCGTCGTCGAAGTGTGTCGACCAGACGAGGCAGAGGTCGGGGCAGACCATGTCACACATGCCGCAGTCGATGCATTTCTCCTTGTCGAGGACCGGTATCCAGCCCGCACGCGACGCGTGCAGGTCGTTGTGCACGCTATTGCCCGGCAGGGGCAGCACGCCGCCGATCGGCGCCGTCCGGTAGCCCCACAGCGGGTCCGAACTCAACGGCGGCAGGTCGCCCTCGGCCCGGCCGACGTTCCCGAGTATCTCGATCTCCTCGGCGCCGCGGACAAATGCACGATCGTTCGCCGCGACGGCCTCGGCGTGCCGGCCCGCAAAGGTCTCCTCGAGGGCCGCGCGCAGCGCCTGGCCGTCGAGGAAGGGCAGCGCCGCCGTGAGCGTGCCGACCAGGACGGCATTCGGGCGCGATTTTTCCTCGATCGCAATGGTCTGGGCATCGACGCGTATGACCCGCGTGGTCTTCGGGAGGCGCTGCAGCGCTTCCGGCTGTTCGCCCGGCTGGCCGGCATAGATCAGGGTGCCCTCGGCGCGCATGCCCGCTATCGTCGCCGGGTGCATGAGCAGGCCGCTGTTGAAGACAACGACAACATCCGGCTGCTC
>JBFFSI010000073.1:0-12726 GCA_041572475.1 Woeseiaceae bacterium | reverse complement strand
TGCGGCAAGGCGCCGTCGAATACCTGGTCAAACCGGTCGCGGAGAAGGAGCTCGTCGCCAAGATCAATGCGGTGATGGCCGGCTGAATGAGTGCTCCCCAGGATCTCGCCGCGCTCATCGAGCAGCCTTTCGAGCTGCTCGCCGAAATCGAGCGCCGCAGCCGTGAGGCCCACGGCGGCGGTACGACAGGGGTTCCGTCCGAGTGGGTCGGCGTCGGCTTTCGCATCGGCGACGAGCACTTCGTCGCGAGCCGCGAGCAGGTGCGCGAAGTGCTGATGCTGCCCGAGAGCATGACCCGGGTGCCGGGAGCCAAGCGCTGGCTGCTTGGTATCGCCAACCTGCGCGGGCACCTGCTGCCGCTCGTCGACGTCAAGCTGCTGCTCGGCAGTGGCCGCACGACCTTGCGGCGTACCACGAGGGTTATTTCAGTAAATCACCGCGAAATTCCTGCCGGGCTCGTCGTCGACGAAGTGCTCGGGTTTCGCCGCTTCGTAGAAGAAGAATTCACTGACACCTGGCCCGAGACCGCGGTCCGCTGCGACCGGTTCCTGAAGGGCGCCTACAAACGCAGTGACGATATCTGGCCGGTCTTCAACCTGTTCCATTTCATCGAGAGCAATCTCTTCCTGCAGGCGGCGGCGGAATGAACTGGCGGGTACGGCGCCGGAACGCAAACTGAGTGCAATGAGCTATGGCCAAAACAACTGATACTTCGACGATCTTTCGAATGCTCGCGATCCTGGCAGCGGTGCTGCTGGTGCTGGCAGGCGCGCTCATCTACCTGCAGGGCAGCGGCGGCAACCCGCAGGTGGCGAAGCTCGCAGCACTGTCGCAGGCGCTGCCGGCGGAGGCGCGCGCAGCCCTCGCCGGTGACGAGGGCGGTTTCGCGAAGCTCGATGCCAGCGTATCCCGGCTGGCGAGCCTGCGGCGCAACGCCGGGCCCGGTGTGCCTGGCAGTGCCGGCGACTGGCAGCAGCTGGAGTCGCGCGCAGGCACTATCCTTGCTGCCCGCGATGACGTCGAAGCGCTGGCCGGTGCCGGCCGCGAGATCGAATCTCGACTCGAAACGATACTGGGCCTCAGTAACGAACTGCTGGACCGGTCGGGCGCGACCGCGACAGTGCAGGAGTTCCAGCAGCGCGCAGCCCGCATGCGGCGCGGGGCGTCCGGCATAGTGACGAGCCCGAATGCGAGTACTGTCGCGAGCGGCCTGGCCAGCGATACGGCTTTTCTGCGTACCGTCGTCGACGCACTCGCTGGAGAGGACACGGAACTCGATATTCGACCGCTGGGCGATGAGGGCCGGGCGGTCGCGCTGGTGCCGATCGACGGCGAGCTGTCCGAGGTCGAAGCCGCAGTTCAGCTCATCGGGGACAGCGTCGCCGGGGCTGGCGACCTGACCACGATGCAGGCCGAGCTTGCCGAGAGCGCGGCGGCGCTCGGCCAGGCATTCGCCGACTCTGCCGGCGGCGGCCCGCTGCCCGGGTTCCTGCAGATCGTCTGGATTCCGATCGGCATGCTCGGCGTTGCCGCGATACTCGTTATTACGCTGATCTTCCTCAATGCCCGGTCCGCCACGTTCGAGCAGATGGCGAAGGAACAGGCCGCGCAGAACGAGAGGAACCAGCAGGCGATCCTGCGCCTGCTCGACGAGATGGGTAGCCTCGCCGACGGCGATTTGACGGTCGAGGCGACGGTCACAGAGGACATCACGGGCACGATCGCCGACTCGTTCAACTACGCAATCGAGGAGTTGCGTAAACTCGTGGCCACGGTCAACGAGACGGCGATCATGGTCGACTCGGCGGCGAAACAGACGGAGAGTACGGCGTCACACATGGCGAAAGCGGCGGACAACCAGAGCCGCGAGATCAATGCGGCCACCGAGTCGATCGTGTCCATGGCGGCGTCGATCGAGGAGGTCTCGGGTAACGCCGAGCGCTCGTCGGATGTCGCACGGCACTCGGTCGAGGTCGCCCACAAGGGCGGTGAGGCGGTGCGCCGCACGATCGACGGCATGAACGCGATTCGTGAAACCATCCAGGACACGTCGAAACGCATCAAGCGCCTGGGCGAGAGCTCGCAGGAGATCGGCAATATCATCGAGCTGATCAACGACATCGCGGAACAGACCAACATCCTCGCATTGAATGCATCCATCCAGGCCTCTATGGCCGGCGAGGCGGGAAGGGGCTTTGCCGTCGTTGCCGACGAGGTACAACGTCTCGCAGAGCGGTCGACGAATGCCACCAAGCAGATCGAGGTTCTCGTGCGCACGATCCAGGCCGACACCAACGAGGCCGTCGTATCGATGGAACGCAGCACCACGGACGTGGTCGGCGGCGCGCTGCTTGCCGAGAACGCGGGCGCGGCACTCGATGAGATCGAGCAGGTGTCGAACCAGATCGCCAGCCTCGTGCAGAACATTTCCGGTTCCGCCCGGCAGCAGGCCGGAGCGGCGGCAGACGTGACTCGCCGTACGACGCGCCTCAAGGAGATCAGCGAGCAGACGGGCAAGGCCACGACGGCGACCGCCGCGGCCGTCTCCAAGCTTTCCGAGCTGGCATCGCAGCTCAGGAAGACCGTTGCAGGCTTTACTCTGCCGAGCGACGCCCTTCATGCGCGGACGCTGCGGGCCTCCTCGAGTGCCGCGGCCAACCCGCCCGGCGAACAGGCGCAGGCAGGGTAGAAACAGGGAAGCGACGCGACGACGGATTGCTTGATGAGCAGCGACACGGGCACACAGCAGAAGATCGCCGACACGGACACGGAGTTCGCGCCTATGAGCGGGCTCGCGATCATCGCGGACGAGCTCATGGAGACGATCCGCAACGCCCATCTTGCGCTGGAGGATTGTGTCGACGGACGCGGCGGCGCGGCGGCGCTCCTGCGGGCCGGCGACCTCCTGCACCAGGTGCGCGGTGCACTGCAGATGACCGAAACATACGGGGCTGCGCTGCTCGCCGAAGAAATGGAGCTGGCCTGCAAGTACCTCGCCGCGCTGCGGGCCGGCAAGGGGCATGAGGACGGTCTCGACGCATTGACGCGCGCCATGGTGCAGCTGCCGACCTACATTGATCGGCTGCTTGGCGGTGGCAGGGACATCGCCCTGGTCCTGCTGCCGATGCTCAACGACCTGCGTGCGGCGCGCGGCGAACCGCTGCTGTCCGAGGGAACGCTGCTGCTGCTGAATCTTTCCCCGAGCCACGCTGCGAAAAAGGCCGAGCGGCGGGAGGGCAGCGGCGAGGATCCGGTCGCCGTGGCGATCCGCCTGCGGCCGAAGTTTCAGCTGGCCCTGCTGGGCTGGATCAAGGGGGGCGCCGTGGAGCGCCACCTCGAAACACTCAACTCGGTGGCTGACGAGCTGGCGGCGGCCGCGACGCGCGACGACATGCATCAACTCTGGTGGGTCCTCGGCGGTGTCATCGAGTCGCTGCACAATGGCGGGCTCGAGACCTCGGTCGCGCTGAAGCGCCTGCTCGGCCAGGCGGACCGGCGCATCAAGCGGCTCATCGACGAGGGCATCGGGACCTTCGACAGCCATCCTGTCGATGACCTGCTGAACAACCTGCTCTACTACGTCGCACGCTCGAGCACCGCCGGTGAGCGGATCGCCGAGATTCGTGCGGCCTTCAACCTGTCGGAGCTGCTGCCGGGCGACGAGCAGGTCGAGCATGCGCGCGAGGCGCTCTCGGCGCCGAGCGTGAAGCTCATGAAGACGGTGGCCGGTGCGATCAAGGAGGACCTCGGCCGCGTCAAGGACGTGCTCGACATTTACGTGCGTACGGGCATGAACAAGGCATCGGAGCTGGTGCCGCAGCTGGAACTGCTGAAGAAGATCAGCGACACGCTGGGCGTGCTCGGTCTCGGCGAACTCCGCGGCGATATCGACGGCGAGATCGACCGCCTGAAGGGCGTCGTCGAACGCGGCGGCGCTTCCGAAGCGATCATTCTCGATATTGCGGCTACCCTGCTGCGGGTCGAAGACCGTCTCGACCAGCAGCTGGTGAGGCTCATCGTTCCGCGCGATGACCTGACCGACGAGGCCGCCGACCTGCCGCCGCAGGAGGCGGCCGACTACCAGCAGGTGGCCGAGTCGGTCATGCGCGAGTGCATCATCAACCTCGCGCGCATCAAGGAAACGGTTGGTCAGAGCCTGGCCGACGCAGCGCCATCTCAAGGCGTGGACAGCGTGCCGTCCCTGATCCGGGGTATCAAGGCCGGCCTGCTGATGCTGAACAAGACCCGCGCGATGGAGGTGGTCGATCGTGTCGGCAACCTCATAACCCTGATGTTCGGTGGGCCCGGGCCGATGCCGCTGAATCAGAAGGAGATGGACCGCCTCGCGGACGCGATTGTCAGCATCGAGTACTACATGGAGACGGTCAAAGCCGGCCGCAGCGAACCGTGGTACATGCTGGACAACGCCGAAGCCTGCCTCGCCGTTCTGCGCGACGTCGAGCACCGCCTGGCACGGGCAGCCAAGGCAGAGCCGCAGGTTGCGACGACCCAGAAGATCGACAGCCGTGAAATTACCCGTGAGGCCGAGGAACTCGCCGCCGCCGAGCAGGCGAGGCAGCGGGCGACCGTGGTGATGCCGCCGCTGCCCGTCGTGGCGCCGGATGCCGAGCACCTCGATCCGGAACTGCTCGAACTCTTCATCGAGGAGGCGAAGGAAGAGGTTGCCTCGATCAAGCGCAAGCTGCCGCCCTGGCAGGAGTCACCGGACGATATGGAGCTCCTTATCACGGTGCGGCGGTCCTTCCACACGCTCAAGGGCAGCGGCCGGATGGTCGGCGCCGAGCGGATCGGCGAGTACTGCTGGAGCGTTGAGAACCTGCTCAACAAGCTCATCAACCGGACACTCGTCCGCACCCCGCCCATGGTCGATTTCATCGGCCAGGCCGCCGCGGCCGTGCCGGAGCTGATCGAACAGCTCGAGGTCGGCACCGAGCCCGGGGCGGATATCCGGCTGCTGATGGCACGCGCCAACGCCTTCGCCGAGGGTGACCCCAATGCCGCGGTGCTGACCGTGGAAACGCCGCGGGCGGAGGCCGACCAGCGGGAAGAGCCGGCGCTCGAGATGGACCCGGTATTGCTCGATATCTTCTCGAAGGAGACGGCGGGCCACCTGAAGGTCATTACGGAGTACCTCGCCGGGTGTGAGGGCCAGGAGCCGCCCTTCGAGGTCACGGACAAGCTGCATCGCGCCTGCCACACGTTGCACGGTAGCGCGAACATGGCCAACGTCGAGCGCGGTGTCGCGGTTACTGCGGCGCTCAACCGCCTGGTCAGGCGGGTCTATGACTACAAGCTGGGCTTCCAGCAGTCCGGGCTGGACGCGCTGAAGGCGGCCGCCCGTGCTATCGCCACGATCGTCGGCGACATCAACAAGCCGGCCCGCAAGCGCGCCGACTACAGGGCGCTGATCGAGCACCTGGCGCGCGTGACCAGCGCCGCGCAGCCGGAACATACGATCGCCGGCGAGGACGTCGAGCCGGTGGCGTTGCCGGAGCCCGCGGCTCCGCCGCAGCCGGAACCCGAACCGGAGGCAGAGGCCGAGGAGGCCGATTACGACGCAGAGATTGCGGCAATCTTCACCGAGGAGTCCGCCGAGCTGCTCGAGTCGGCCGACAAGGCGCTGATCAACTGGAGCAGGAACAAGGCGTCGCGGCAGGCGATGGAGGAATTGAAACGCCACCTCCACACGCTCAAGGGCGGGGCGCGCATGGCCGGCATCAAGGCCATGGGCAACCTGAGCCACGAGCTCGAGGCCCTGCTGATTTCCATCGATGACGGGCGCGTGAAGCCGAGCGATACCATCGACGATCTCCTGCAGCACAGCATCGATGAACTGCACCGCATGCGCGATGCCGTGCTCGCCGGCAAGCGCGTCGCCGCCGCCGCGGAGCTCGAGAAGCGTATCCAGCAGGCGAACGCCGGCTTCGAGATCGCGGCGGAGACCGAGGTCGAGCCCGAGAAGGATGTCGAGGAAGCAGCGCCAGCCGCTTTCTCGATCGAGCCCGAAGACACGGTCAGCATGGTCATCGTCGACTCGCCCCTCGCGGACGAGCTGGCCGAGATCGGCCAGGCGCCGGAGCCCGAACCGGGACCAGAACCCGAGCCGGAGCCCGAGGCTCCCGTCGTCGAGAAGCCGGCGGTCGAGGTGCGGCGCGAACCGCCGCGCCGCATGGTCACGATGGCGCCGGAGCCAGAAGCCGCACCGGCAGAGGCCGTCGCCGCGCAGGCGCCGAGGCCGGACCAACGGCAGGAGTTTGCCCGCATCGACGCGGAGCTGCTGGAGGACCTGCTCAACGCCGCCGGCGAGATCAGCATCTACCATTCGCGGCTGAGCCAGCAGGTCAACGCGTTCGAATTCCACGTCGAAGAACTCGAGCAGACGGTTGCGCGGCTCAGGGAGCAGCTGCGCAAGCTGGAGATCGAGACCGAGGCGCAGATCATGCACGGCCACCAGGACACGCTGGTCGCCAGGGACTTCGATCCGCTCGAACTCGATCGCTACTCGAACATGCAGCAGTTGTCGCGGGCGCTGGCCGAGTCGGCGAACGACCTAGGCAGCCTGAAGGACCTGCTGCAGTCGCTGACGACGGAGGCCGAAGGTCTGCTGGTGCAGCAGTCACGTGTGACCGCCGAGCTGCAGGACGGCCTGATGCGGACCCGCATGGTGCCCTTCGAGCGCCACGTGCCGAGGCTGACGCGGCTCGTCCGCCAGATCGCCAAGGAGGCCGGCAAGCGCGTCGATCTCGCGGTGGAGGGGGCTGCCGGGGAGCTCGATCGCCAGGTACTCGACAAGATGCTGCCGCCCTTTGAACACATGTTGCGCAACGCGGTCGTGCACGGTATCGAGTCCGACACGGAACGCCAGGAGGCGGGCAAGCCTGCGACCGGCCGGATCACGATTCGCCTGCACCGCGAAGGCTCGGAGATGGTCATCGATGTCGCCGACGACGGCCGCGGCCTCGACGTCGACGCCATCCGCCGCAAGGCTTACGAGCTCGACCTGCTACAGGCCGGCAGCAAGGTGAATGACGAGGAAATCATGAGCCTCATCCTCACCCCGGGCTTCACGACGGCGGGCACGGTCACGCAATCGGCGGGCCGCGGCGTGGGTATGGACGTCGTTGCCAACGAGGTCAAGAAGCTCGGCGGCTCGCTGCGTATCTCGTCGGTGACCGGGCAGGGCACGAACTTCACGGTGCGCCTGCCGTTCACGCTCGCGATCACGCAGGCGCTGATCGTGCGCACCGGCGACGAGGTGTACGCGCTGCCGCTGCCGTCGGTGGAAGGTGTCGCGCGCATTCCGCGTGCAGAGCTCGAGAACCTGCTCAGCCAGAGCGAGCCCAGCTACCAGTACGGCGAGCAGACCTACAAGTTCCGGCACCTGGGCATGTACCTGGGCGGCCAGGCGGCGAGCCTGCCGAAGGACGAGCCTTTCATCCCGGTAATCCTGGTCAGGGCCGGCGAGTATTCGGCCGCGCTCCTGACTGACGAGATGATCTCGAGTCGCGAGATCGTCGTGAAGACCGTCGGCCCGCAGCTGGCGAGCATCCGCGGCATCTCGGGTGCCACGATCCTCGGCGATGGCCGCATCGTGCTGATCCTCGATATTGCGGCACTTGTCCGCACTGGCGCCCCGGTGGTCGAAGTCAGGAAGGCCGCGCCGGCGCCGGTCGATGATCGTCCTCTGGCGATGGTGGTCGACGACTCGATCACGGTGCGGCGCGTTACCGAGCGCTTCCTGCAGCGCAACGGCCTGCGCGTGGTCACGGCCAAGGACGGGCTGGACGCCATCAGCGTCATGGCCGAGAGCAAGCCCGACATCATCCTGCTCGACATCGAGATGCCGCGCATGGACGGCTACGAATTCGCATCGCACGTGCGCAACGACCCGCGCGTCGCGGACGTGCCGATCATCATGGTGACGTCCCGCGTCGGCGACAAGCACCGCGCGCGCGCCATCGAGCTCGGTGTCAACGACTACCTCGGCAAGCCCTACCAGGATTCGCAGTTGCTCGACGCGATCGCGCGCCTGCTCGAGGAAAAAGGAATCAACCTGCAGTGAGCACCGACGAAACAGAACTGTATAGCCTGCTTATCCCGCTCGAGGGCGAGCGCCTGATCGTGCCGCGCGCCTGCGTGGCCGAGGTCGTTCGTTTTTCGATACCGGACCACGAGGCCGGTGCGCACGCGTGGATGCTGGGGACGATCAACTGGAACGGCCGGCAACTGCCGGTCGTCTCGTTCGAGGGGGCGCTCGGCAAGGACGTGCCGCAGGCCTCCGGCAGGACGCGAATCGTCGTGTTTTATGCCAGCACCGGCCAGCTCAAGACAGGGTTCTTCGGCGTTCTCACGCAGGGCTTTCCGCAGCTCGTCCGGGTCAACCGCGACGTGCTCAAGCTGCACACGACGGAGGGCTGGCCCGCCGAGGCGCCGGTAATGTGCCGCGTGAAGATGATCAACGAGTTTCCGCTGATCCCGAACCTCGAGAAGCTCGAGGCGATGCTCGCGCGAGAATCGATCCAGGCCTGACGCCGCCGTGCTGACGAGCTATTTGCCTGGCTAGCCCTTGTCGCTGGCTGCCGGTTTCGCCTGGCGCAGATCGCCCCACATCGACTGCACGACGGCGATCGCCGCGGCTGCTGCCGTTTCGGTGCGCAGGATGCGCGGCCCGAGGGAGACGGCCTTGATGCCGGCGGCCAGCGCGTCCTCGTACTCGTCATGCGTGAAGCCGCCCTCCGGGCCGATGAGCAGGCAGACCTTGGTCCTCGGCGGCGCCAGGGAGGTCAGCGCCGTCGCGGCGCGCGGCAACAGGATCAGGTCGATGTCGGCGTCCGAGGTCTTTGCGCCGAACCAGTCGTTCAGCGATATCGGGTCGTCGATCAGGGGCGGGCGGATCCGGCCCGATTGCTCGCAGGCACTCTCGGCCACACGCTGCCAGTGGTCGCGGCGCTTGGCCGCGCGCTTCGCGTCCAGCCTGACGACGCCGTGCGTCGCGAACACCGGGGAAATGCGCTTGACGCCGAGTTCGGTCGCCTTCTGGACGACGTAGTCCATGCGTTCGCCGCGTGAGATGCCCTGCACGAGGTGCACCTTGAGCGGCGACTCGGTCGCCGTCTCGATGTATTCCTCGACCAGCACGGACGCCGCGTGCTTGCCGATAGATGTCACCGTCGCGGCGAACTCGCCGTTTTCACCGTTGAAAACGGTCAGTGCGCCGCCCTCCTGCAGGCGCAGCACCCGGCCGAGGTAGTGCGTGCGCTCGCTGTCGAGTTCGATCTCTCTGTCGGTCTCGAGCGTGTCGTTGATATAAAGTCGCGTAAGCGCCATAGTCTTTCGACATCCTTTTCCCGAGCCAAGACTATGGGCAATCGCGAAGATGGGCAACCGCTGACATGACCCGGCCCTACTCGACCGACACCGCGACCGGAATGATCACGCCGGCGAGGCAGTGCCCGAGCCCCAATTGCGATCCCCGCCCGGACGGCGCCCGGCCCGAGCTGGTGCTCATCCATGGTATCAGCCTGCCGCCGGGGGAATTTGGCGGGCCGGAGATCGAGGCGCTGTTTACGAACCGGCTCGACTGGGATGCGCACCCGTATTTCGGCGAGATCCGTGGCCTCGAAGTGTCGTCGCACGTCTTGATTCGTCGCGACGGCGAGCTCATCCAGTTCGTGCCGTTTACCGAGCGGGCCTGGCACGCCGGGGATTCCTGTTTCAGGGGCCGCAGCCGCTGCAACGATTTCTCGATCGGTATCGAACTCGAGGGCGAGGACGAGACGCCGTACACCGACGCCCAGTATGCCGCGCTCGTGGGCGTGCTCGGGGCGCTGCTGACGGCCTACCCGGGACTCAGCGCGCGCGAGATCGCGGCGCACTCGGACGTCGCGCCGGGTCGAAAAACCGACCCTGGCCCTGCTTTCGACTGGCTACGATTGTATGATGGGCTCAGCGGCGGGCTGTCGTGAGAATCGCGGCAGGCGCCCGGGACTATCGAGCTGAGA
Source organism: Woeseiaceae bacterium (assembly GCA_041572475.1). Taxonomy (GTDB): domain Bacteria; phylum Pseudomonadota; class Gammaproteobacteria; order Steroidobacterales; family Woeseiaceae; genus UBA1847. The sequence continues at coordinate 2,704 of JBFFSI010000073.1, read as the reverse complement.
TGCGATGAACCTGATTGCCCTCCTGATCGGCCTCGTTGTCGAGCGGCTTGCGACACAACTCTTTCACCTGCGCCGCCTGCGCTGGCTGGAAAAAGTTATCGACGCCGGATTCCGGCTGGCCGAGCGCGTGCCCAACTGGCCGTCGCTGGTGCCGATCGTCTTGCTCGTGATCGTCCTGGTTCTGCCCGTAGCAGCCGTCATCCTCTGGCTCGGCGACGCGTTTTTCGAGTTTCCCTACCTCGTCGTTGCCGTAGTCGTGCTGTTTTTCTCGATTGGTCCTCAGGATATCGGCGAGGACGTAAATGAGTACTGCAAGGCCGTGGAAGATGGAGATGCGGAACGCATCCGGCAGACGGCCAAGGCCATCATCGAGAGTGAAGTGCCGGCGGACGAGCTCGAGCGCATTCACCGGGTGGAGGAGGCCGTTTGCGTGCAGGCCAACAACCGGCTCTTTGCCGTGGTTTTCTGGTTCGTCTTGTTTGACGTGTTGTGGTTCGCGATGCTCGGACCCCTCGGTGCCTGGACGTACCGGATGACCGACCTGATCCGTCGGCGGGCCGTCTTCTGCGCGGACCGGGAAGAGACCTGCCGGGCGACGACGCCGCGCCTGCGGGATGCCGCCGTCACGCTGCACGGCTGGCTGGCATGGATCCCGGCCCGGCTGACGGCCATCGGCTATGCCGCAGCGGGGCATTTCGACGCCGCGCTGGCGGCCTGGCGCGCACCCGGTGAACAGCGCGAGGACTCGACCTCGGAATATAACGAACACCTGCTGGCGCGTGTCGGCGTTGCGGCGCTCGCGCTGCGCGACGACGAGGACGAAGACCTGACCCAGCGCGCCGTGCGCGGCGCGACGGCGGCCATTGGTCTCGTGTTCCGACTGCTTCTGATCTGGGCCGTGGTCATCGCGGCGATGACGCTGTACGGCTGGACGCGGTGAGGCCGTGGTACGGGACGGCCATCGTCGTCGCGATCTGCTGCCTGTCAGCATGCACTGAACGCGCGGCGCCCGACCAGGCAGAGGGCGCCCGTCCACGCCTCGTCGTGCTCGCTCCCAACCTGGCCGAACTCGTCTTCGCCGCCGGCGCAGGGGAGACGCTGGTCGGCGCCAGCGCCTACTCCGATTTTCCTCCCGCAGCCCTGGAATTGCCCGTTGTGGGTGATGCGTTCACCGTCGACCATGAGCAACTCGCTCTGCTGCGCCCGGACATCCTCATCGCCTGGCAGAGCGGCACGCCGTCGCACGTCGTCGATGAACTCCGGGCGATGGGCTACCGCGTCGAGGTGCTCGAAACGCGACAGTTCGACGATATTGCCGCCGCGCTAAGGCGCATCGGCGAGCTGACCGGCCACTCGGACCAGGCGGAACGCGCCGCGCGGGATTTCCAGGCAGAGCTGCAATCGATCGGCGCCGCCCATGCCGGCGCCGACGAGATCAGCGTCTTTTACCAGGTGTCGGCGCGGCCGCTTTACACCGTCAACGGTGAGCATTACGTCAGTGAACTGATCGAGCTCTGCGGCGGCAGGAACGTCTTCGCCGATCTCGGTGAGCTTGCGCCGGCCGTTGACGTCGAGGCGGTCGTCGGTCGGGACCCGGAAGTCATGCTCGCAAGCACGGATGCCGGTAGCGCAGCATTCGAGGTCTGGTCACGCTGGCCGCAGATCGCGGCCAATCGCTATGCCAATCATTACCTGATGCCCGCCGACGAGATAGGCCGTGCGACGCCGCGGCTCGCCAAAGCGGCGCGAGCCGTTTGCGCCGCACTCGACCACGGGCGGCAGCGAAAGGCCGCAACGCTCGCGCCGTAGGGTCCGGAGTCAGCCGCGGTCCCGTTTCCAGAGCACTTCCTGACCGCTCTCGGCACGCGCGATCGCGCGCGCGGCCACGAACAGGAAGTCGGACAGCCGGTTCAGGTACCTGAGGAGTTCCGGCCGGATCGGTTCCTTGGCCGCCAGGCTGGCCGTGACCCGTTCCGCCCGCCGCACCACGGTGCGCGCCACGTGGCAATGTGCAGCCGCCGGTCCGCCGCCCGGCAGTATGAATTCGTCCAGCGCCGGAAGCTCGGCATTCAGCCGGTCCAGCTGCTGTTCGAGCCGGGTGATGAACGCATCCGTCACGGCCTCGTAGCCGGGCAGGCAGAGTTCGCCGCCGAGTTCGAAGAGATCGTGCTGTACATCGGTGAGCACATTACGGATGTCGTCGGCCACGGAATCGCAGGCCAGGACGACGCCGATGGCGCTGTTGGCTTCGTCGACCGTGCCGTAGGCCTCGACGCGCAGGTGGTCCTTGGAGACGCGTGACCCGTCGCCGAGCCCGGTCGAACCATCGTCCCCGGTGCGGGTGTAGATCTTGCTGAGTCGCTTGCCCATGTCCGTGCGCTCCTAGTTCCAGCGGTACTTCAGTTCAACAAAGGTGCCGCGCTCCTGCATTCGAAAATCGGCGGCGGTCTGGTACCCGGCGTCGAGCAGGTTCTCGACGCGCGCGTGCAGCGCCCATTGTTCGCCGAGCACGAACTGCGCGGTCAGGTTCGCGAGCACATAACCGGGCAGCACCACACCGCCGAAGTCTTCGCGCTCGCCGCTGGCGAACAGCGCGATGCCAAGGCGGTGCATTCCGACGTCCCGCGTGTACGACAGCGTTGCGCTCTCTTCGGCGCGACGCAGCAGGCGCGCGCCCGTCTCAGCGTTGTCCGCACGCTGGCTG
>JBFFSI010000072.1:0-12868 GCA_041572475.1 Woeseiaceae bacterium | reverse complement strand
TCCGGCAGCACGCCGTCCAGCGCCCAGTCGCTGGTCTCGAAGGTCTCCCAGCGCAGCACGAAATCCGTGCTCAGGCGCTCCGACCAGTCGTAGCTGAGCTTGAGGCTCAACGAGTCCAGCTCGGACTCGAGCTCTGGCAGCTGCGCCGCCGAGACGCCCATGCCGCTGTAGATGATCTCCGTCTCGCCCTCGCTGTGCGAGTAGTCGAGTACCAGGTCGACCTTCTCACCGAGACCTGCGAGCCGAATACCGCCGCCGAAGTGATTGAAGTCGTCGTCGTGGGTCGCCTCCCACACCGGGCCGCCGAATGCTTCGCTGCCGACCTGCGCGGCTTCGATCGACTCGTTGCCCGCGCTCAGGTACAGCGACGTCTTGTCGGAAACCGCCCAGCTGAAGTCGAAGCTGTAACGCGTCTCCTCACTCCCGGTCATGCCGAGTTCCGACTTTGTGTAGCTGTCGTCGGCCCACAGGTAGGTCATGCCAACGGAGAGCGGTTTTTCGGGCAGCGATGCGGACAGAGCAACCTCGGCGAACTCGCGGTAGCGATACGCGAGGTAGTACTTGCGCATGAGCGGGTTCTGGCCGAGGCTCTCTGCGACCGTCAGGTCGTACTCGTCGATCTCGCGCCGGGCATCGCCGCCCTTGAAGGTGGCCTCGAGGTAGCTCGTGGGCTTCCAGCGCAGCTTGCCCCAGGTGGAATCCTCCGTCTGGTCGGCAACTTCCTGGAAGTCCCGCTCGAGATCGGTCCGGTCGTAACCGCCGGACACCGTCACCGAGTCGAACAGTCGGTAAGAAGCCGACAGGTTGAGCCGTCCGCGCTCGAAGGAGTAAGGGACGTTCTGCTCGCCGACAGTCGTGACAAAGGCATCGGTGATCACGCGTGTCCAGGTCGAGACAGGTGTCTGGTTGTCGCGCTCGTCGTAGCGGTAGGAAAGCTTGACCCGGGCCTTGTTGAAGGGTCTCGACGTCAGGGTCAGCGCGTAATTGCTCGTGTCGACCTTGCCGTCGAGCGCGGCGGGAGGCGGCGCGAAGGTCGGCGGGAATTCGAGGCTCGAATTGATCGTGTACGGCAGCAGGCTGGCGGTTTGCTCGCCCTGGCCAACGGCCACCGAGAAGGCGACCACCGTGTTCATCGCGGCAGCCCGATAGACGCCGCTGAGCGAGAACTGCTGGAAGTCGTTGTCCGGCTCGGTTGCCGCCCGGCCCCGGTTGCCGCCAGCCGTCGGCAGGTACAGTCGATCCCAGGTGACGGCGCCGATGTCGTTGCGATAGAACGAGCCGTAATAGGCGAGGTTGAGATTGATCCCGCCCAGCCCGAATTGGACGCCGGCGTCGACCTGGTCGGTGTAGTCGTCGATGAAGCGCGGGATGTAACCGGACTGCGTGTACTCCGGACCGGTGGCGATCCTTACGCCATCGCGCTGTTGCCGCGAGTAGTCGGCGTATACCCTGACATCTTTGGTCGGCAGGTAGTTGATCCCGAATTCGAGAATATCCCGATCCCGCTCGATGTTGATCGGTTGCAGCGATTCGTCCAGGTCGGTGAATCCCGAGGTGGTCGAGGCGGGAGTCCAGGTTGACGGCAAGGTCAGATCGCCGGCATTGCCCGAGTACACCGTGCTCGTCGAGCCGAACAGCCGGTAGGGCAGCGCGCGGTAGCCGATGTCGATGCCGTAGGTGCCCGGGCGGCCAATGGCAATGGAGAAGGCTCGTGAGTCGAGGCCGAGGTCCTTCGCCTCCCAGTCGACCCGCGTGCCGTCGTTCGCATAGCGGCCCTCGCCGTCGAACTCGGCATAGGCACCCTTCTCGTCATAGCCGGTGCCGTTGCCGAAGCGCAGGGCGTCGTCGCTGACGTAACTCGCGCCGGCGTCGAACTCGGCGCGGTAACCCTGCTCGAAGGGGCAGTACTCGCATTTCCAGGCGCTCGTGTCGACCTCGGCGAGTGCCGCCGGGGATACCAGGGCCGCCGTCACTGCCGCGGCCAGCGCAGATTTCTTGTACCGCCTCATCGCATCAGCCTCGATCCGGAAGGATGGTTGGATCCGTGTGCCTGGGTGTGGCAGTTCATGCAGTTCTGGCCCAGCAGGAACTGCGAGGGAGTCGCGCCCGGCAGGCCGTCGGCGTCATTCGTGATGCTCGGGTGCCCGGCCTGCGAATGGCAGCTCTGGCACAGCATGGGCCCGCGCATCGTCAGCATGCCCGGGTGGTTCGAGCCGTGCGGGTCATGGCAGTTGCTGCAGTCTTCGGCAACCGGCGCGTGTTCCCAGAGGTACGGGCCGCGCTTCTCGGCATGGCAGCCGAAGCAGGTGTCGTTCAGCGTCTGCTGAGCGAACTGCCATTCGCTCGTGGCGCCGTGCGGGTTGTGACAGCCGCTGCAGGCCATCGTGCCCTGGCGAATCGGGTGTGCGTAGGGCTTGAGGCTCTGCGTGCGCTGCTGCTGGTGGCAGTCGAAACAGACTTCGGGCTGGGTTGCGGTGACCAGGACCGGGTCTTTCGCGACATGCGAGTCGTGGCAGTCGACGCAGGCGACACTGTTGTCGTCGTGGTCGTTGCCATGCCAGCCGAAGCCGGTGTCGTCTGCATGACAGCCGAGGCAGGCGCCGTTCTTGGCCTCGACCGAATCGTCGACGCCGAAGGTCAGGAACGGAGACGGCCGTTCCTGGCCGCGGCGCACGCGCCCGGCATGCGACCCGGACGGGCCGTGACAGGCCTCGCACTGCAGCTGGCCGTGGCCGAACGGGCCGTTCGAATCGTTCGGGTTGGCGTGGGGGCCGCGGAACACCGCCAGCACCTTCTCGTCGGTGCCGTGGCACGCGAGACACGAGTCGGCGCCGCCGCGGCTGTACTCCGGTTCGTCCTGGCCGACGGCGGGCCCGGCGGCCAGGATACTTAGCAGGGTTCCTGCCAGGACTAGTTTGAGCAACCTCATGGCTGATTCCTATTCGCTTAATTGAATTGGAATTCGTCTACGCCATGCATCTCCTTGACGTCGGCGGTTCGTCCCTTGCCGTGGCAGAGCTCGCAGGTTTCGACACCCGATGAGATCAGCGAGCTGTCCGCCGCCTTGGTTGCCTCGAAGTCACCGCCGTTCTGGATCATGTGCTGTTTGGCCAGCTCGGAGACATGGCAGGTCGAGCAAACGGCCGCGTTCGGCGAGATCACCGTGTCGTCGATCGGTGTCGTGACGTCGTCGCCAACGTCGACCGTCGTGCCGAGTGTCGTGCCCGGCGCAACCGGGTAGAAGGTGTCTGAGACGTCGTCGTTGTTGATATGACAGCCTTCGCAGTTGTTGAGGTGGCCCGGGTACTTGACGTCGTACACGTGCACGCTGTTGTTATAGCCGCAGGCCTCGTAGTTCACATTGGTCTCGCCGCTGGCATGAATCGCGTGGACCATGAACTTGAAGTCGATCGGCGCGTCGTCGTCGCCGAGCACGTTGATGCAGTCGACGGGCGGATCTTCGAGGTCGGCCGGATCCACCGGTACGCGCTGGCGTGCATCCGTCGCATTCGGGTTGTGGCAGACCACGCAAACCTGCGGGTTGTCGGTGCGGTTATTACCGTGCAGCGACAGCTGCTTGTGGCAGTCGTCGCATTTCTCGATATCGACAACCTGGCGACGTTCCGAGACGTCGGCACCGTCAACGCCGACATACTCGATGACGTTCAGCACCGGGATGCGCTCGAAGGAACCATTTCCATCGACGTCGACTGCAGGATGGCCGTCGATCGTGACGGCTGCCGTCGTGCCGGCCGCGTTGTCCGGAATTGCCGTGCCGGAGATGACTGCGAAGACGCCGGGGCTGCCGGCGACCGGTGTCGCTCCGGTGTTGCCGAAGCAGGTCAGCGGGTTCATCGAGATCGGCTGCGCCGGGTTTGCGCCGCTGCCGGTGTTGCGGTAGTCGGCCGTATCCCAGCCGATGCTGATCGCGAGCCGGCTCTCGCCGAAAGTGCAGGTCGTGAATTCGGTGTCGTTCAGGATGTCATACGGCGCATCGCCGTTGGTCGGGTCCGTGACCGAGATGTGCACGGTCGGGTTCAGGCCAACGCCCATGTCGAACACGTCGACGATGTTGAACTCGAAGCGCTTGCTGGCCTCCTGCACGGGAATGACATGCGCGTTTGCGATCTGCACGAACGGGAGCGCCGAGCCCGGGCCGTGGCACAGGGCGCACTGCGTGTCGTCCTGGAAGTTCTGGCCGAAGGGGTGAATCCCGTCTTCGATGGCATAGTCATGGATGCCATTGTCCGGGTCACCGTCGTCGTAGTGGCAGGTGCCGCAGGCGGCCCTATTCTGCACGAGGCGCCAGTTGCTCGCCTGAGGCGTATTCGTGTCGTCTTCCTCGTGGCAGGTCTGGCAGTTGCGCGGATCCTGCGTCCAACGGATTTCCGAATAGTCATACGTGTCGCGGTAGCCCGTGATGATGTAGCCGTCGCGGCCGACATGAATGTTATGGATGAGTACCTTCATGTCGACGGAATTACCCGTGTTTCCGTCCCTGGAATACGGGTTGTGGCAGGTCACGCAGTATTCGACGTCGGTGCGCGGGCCCCCGTGGAACTCGAGCCGGTCGTGGCAGGCGTTGCAGGTGTCGTTGTCCACGATCTTGCGTTCGAAGATCGGCATGCCGCCGGCGGGCACGAAGTCGTAGATGCCGTTCGTCGAAATCGGCGCCTGGTTGCGGATCTCGATGCCCAGACGGTGCGTCTTGGCAGCGTCGAAAACCGGTCCGGCCGGGTAGTCACCCAGGTCATTGGCAAAGGTGTACTCGTAGGTGCCGTCCCCGTTGTCGGTAAATGTGCCCGCCGTGGCCGTCTCGGTCGTCGCCTGGACGTCAGGCACGCCGCCGTTGGCGCGTGTGACATAGGACTGCCATTCGCTGGAGCCGCCGGCCGAGCCGGGCGTCAGCTGAGACAGGACGAAACGAATATCGCCGGCCGGCAGATCCTTCAGCCCGAGACCCAGGTCGTTGGTCAGGCTCAGGGTTACCGTCGGCGCCCCGCCACCGGCCGGGATGTCCACGGCAGACACGGTGATATTGATCCTGTCGGCCGAGTCGATGGGCAGGGCGGTGCCGCCGGACGGGCCCTCTGGTCCCGGGTTTCCGGGCGGCCCACCGGCGCCCGGGGCGCCGTCCTGGCCATCCCTGCCGTCGTCCCCACCGCTGCACGCAGCGAACGAGACTGCGAGCACGAAGAGACTTACAAAGCGGATAAACGAATGCCTGTAACTTGCCATGACCTGGTCCCTCGAAATTGAGCAGAATGAAAAACTTCCGCGGATTTCTTCCTTCTTGTTCTGAATTTTAGTGGCGTCGTGTGCACTGTATCAGTAAGAGGCTGCCGCCTGTACCTTCGTAGATCTACGTATACAAATTGCCGGTCAATTTGTACCTGCGTTTCGTGAGCCGGCTGCCGAACACCCAAAAAAGCCGGGAGTTGGTACTCCCGGCCTTAGTCATTTGCGCTTTATCGACAGCGCGGGGCAGGCCCGAAGGCCCGCCCCGCTGGTCGATTTTTAGTCAGCTGCGTCGATGATCGTCTGGCGACCCTCCGGGAACGTCTGCGGATCCCAGCTGTTCTGGTACGCATGACCCTTGGTAGCCGTGTCGGCATGGCAGGTGATGCAAGCGGTTGCCGCTGCGCCCTGGAGCACATCGTCGATCTGTTCTTTCCACGTATCGCTGCCGGCCTCGATCGTATTCGCCATCGCCTTGGTCTGATCAGGCTGGACGGGCAGGCCTTCCACGTGGCAAGCCGTGCAGGCATTGAGGGCCCGCGGGTAGTCCGCCGAGTGGAAGTTGTGCGGCTGGCACGAGGTTGTGCTCGCGGGATCCCCGCCAAAGACCAGTCTTTCACCGCGAGCGATTTCATCGGCGTCGCAGCCCTCGGTCGATATCACGTCCCAGTTCGGCACATCCGACACGTCGTTCGCGAAGGCGTAGATGCCGCGGCTCCGATAGACGACGTAGGGAGGCTGATTCGGGAACTTTCCGGCAGAGTGAATGCGATGCAGCATCGTCTTCATCTCGAAGGTCTCGCCGGTCTTGCCGTCATACGCTTCGGACGCATCGACACCCATGGCCACGCGGCGGTACTTCTCGTTGGACGCCGAGTTGTGGCAGAGGATGCACAGGTCGACGTTGTCGACGCGGTTGCCGCCATGCTGGTAGAGCGAACCCTCGTGGCACTTCAGGCACCGCGTGGTGTCGACGATAGCGCGACGCGCCATGAGCGGCGGGGCGCCATCGCCAATGGTCCACTCGTAGGTTGGCGTGACGACGCGGGCCTGCATTACACCGTCCTCGTCGTTTGGATCGGCCGAGAGGACCCAGGGCTTACCCTGCAGGGCCACTCTACCGCGCTCGACAGAAGCGGCGACGTTTTCCACCGGGATGGTCGTCGTCGCGACGAGTCCTGCGCATTCCGTGTTGTCGATGCTCAGGTTTACGCTGGTAGGCTGGCCCGGCGCGGTGGTCGATTCGCCGAGGATGAAGTCATCACCCTGGGCATAGTTGCGCAGCATGCTCATGTTATTACGATTTTGCGTGGTCCCATCCGGTCGCACGAACGGCGGAATGGCAAAGAATGCCGGTTCGCCCACTGCAGGCGTGGCGTTACACGGATCGACACCATTGCCTTCGTAGGAAGCTTGCCAGGAGATCGCCAGGTTCACGCCGTCATCGACGACGCCGGTGATCTGCCAGTCAAACTTTGCACCCTCGGCGACGGAGGTGTCGACGCCGTCCCAGATGATGCCGCCGCGCTCGGTGGTCTGGCCGTTGTGGAACTCGGCCACGCTCGCCCGCGCGGCGTTGCCGTTATGGCAAATTGCGCAGTTGAGTGATTGCGGGTCCCCAAAGCCCAGGTGGAAACCGAGGTCCGAGCCATCCCGGCCGACAAGGTCCCAACTCGCGAACGAGCCGTGGCAGGAGAAGCAACCCCTGGCCGAGACCGGCATCGCGTTGGCCGCGGCAAGTGCGGAACCGCCCGTGGCCGGGATGATCGTGTTTTCGCTGTGGCAGACGCTGCAGTTGGTCATGTAGGTCGGATAGGACACGTCGTAGGGAGGATAACCTTCGCGTGCCGGATCAAGGCACCTATCCGAGCAAAACTCGCCGTCCGGGAAGTTGTGCGAGTTGTGGATGCCGTGCACGACCCTGAAGAACTGCATGTAGCTCGGTTCGTCGTTTTCCGGCGTTGCCGGGTTGTCGGGACGGTGGCAGACCACGCACTGGTTTGGAGTGAACGGCGCAGAGTAGTGCCCGCCGTCGTCCAGAGGATTGAGCCGCCCTTTGGCAAAGGTTCCCTCGCCGCTGGCGCCGTGGCAACCCTGGCAGGCCGCGCTGTCGGCCAGGCCCGCGAGCGGGATCGGTCCCGGGTAGTCACCCACCGCCGCAATCTCGAGATCTCTGAAACCTGGTTCGGCCGCAGGATCGGTGAGGTCGTTTCGCAGGATGACCAGGTAACGGTGGTTACCGTCGAAGCGGGCAACTCCGTCGACGATCCTGACGCTGTAGGTGCCGTTACCGTTGTTGACGAAGCGGTCGGGATTGTCGTTGATTTCGGTGGAGAGGGTCGTGCGCACGACACCGTCCGAGGCATAAGCCCGATAGAACGTTGCGCCCGTTGCGGCTGAGCCGTTGACCGTCACGCTGAAACTGACGATCAGGTCGGCCGGCACGGCAGCGTCCGGGGCAACCGCGAAGTTGGCAAACGAAGCGACGTCGAAGACCCCGTGGGCTGCCGGTGCAGAGACATACGAGCCTTCGCTATGGCAAACCGAACAGCTTTCGAGCGGAATTATGGAGGCCCCAGGCCCGGGATCGCCGGGATCGCCGGGAGCGCCGGGAGCGCCGGGAGCGCCGGGAGCGCCGGGATCGCCGGGAGCGCCGGGAGCGCCGGGAGCGCCATCAGCGCCGTCTGTACCGTCGTCGCCTTCACAGCCGCTCATCGCGAACGAGAGCGCGCCGATCACGAGCAACGACCATGCGAATCGCTTGAATACTTCGAACCGGTTCATGATCCCACTCCTAATGTGTCCGATTTACTGAGCTGTCGAAGGCGCCATTGATCTTGTTCTGGGCGCTTCTAGAGCACTTTGCGTAGCGTAGGATTGGGGCCGGACGGCGACACTGACTTTTGTCAGTTTCGAGCTCAGTCGGGACCCGTGGATTATGCGTATGCCGCGTGGGCGTTTTGGCGGGTTGTACTTAGGGGATTCGTCGGCCGCGCCGGGATGCGGGCCGGCTGCGGGGCCTGGAAATTGGCCGGGTCCGCAAGCCACTGATATTAACCGTAAAATTTTACCGCCCCAGCCCCGGCGCTGCACTGACAAAGCGCAGTTTCAAATACGTAAATACCGAAAATCCCGCGGGCAAATGGCTATCGATTGCGGGTTGGAAACGGCGTAGAAAGAAGCAACTCGAAAAACCGTCTCCAGGCACGTGTCTTTGCTATGAGCTGCAGTAGCTGTGATTGTCCTTTCCAGGTCATCCGGAACGAGAACGGACCACTCTCCCCGGCCGAAATGAGCTGTCTGCTGAACGGTGCCGTACAGCATGTCGAATTCGACCATGACGAGGTCTTGTTCATGCAGGGCCAGCCGAGCACCTCCCTGTATGCCGTTACGGAAGGCATGGTCAAGATCTGCACGCACACACCCGACGGCCAGGAGCGGATCGTCGGGCTCAGCAGCCCGGACAAGCTGCTCGTCGGGCTGCAATCGCTGAGCGAGGACCGCTGCGCGTACACGGCGATCGCGGCGACGACCGTCCGTGCCTGCAGGATTAACCACCGCACGCTGCTGGCCCATATCGAGGACCGCCCGGAGATGGCCATGCGCGTGATATCGGCGCTGAACTCCCAGCTGGCCCACAGCCGGGCACTGATGGAAGTCATGGGGCACAAGTGCGCCGCCGGCAAGATAGCGGCATTCATCCTGCTGATGACGCCGAAGACGGATCACGGCAACCGGAACTTCCAGCTGCCATTCTCGAGGCTCGAGATTGCCAGCCTGCTCGGCCTCAGCGAGGAGACTGTCTGCCGCCTGATGGCCAACATGCGGCGCGCCGGGGCCATCTATGCACCTCGCGGAAGAATTGAAATCCGCGACTGGGACCAGCTGTACGCGATAGCGGAGAGCGGTGCGTCGCGTCTGGCGGCCCTTCATTAGATCAGGCAATTACGGCGTCTACTTATTGGAGTCGAAGAGCTCCTGTGGCACATAAAGACTGGCCGAACGGGGCGTCAGGCCGCGTTCTTGAGGTTACACTTTTCCCTGTTAAGCTCGGGTTAAGCATCCTGGATGTATAAGCGAAGCTGAGCAGGGCAACAACGTCAAAAAGGGAAAGCAATGAAGACCTTTTCTCGTCTAGCAATCGCAACGGTGTTCGGTGTTTGCGCGGCCGTGGCCGCAGCCAACGACTTGGAGGCTGTCATCGAGAATTGTAATGGCTGCCACGGCGACGATGGCGTCAGCCAGTGGTCGGACATGCCCACGATTGCCGGCATCCCGGAATTCGTGCACGGAGATTCGCTGTACTTTTTCAGGGACGGTGATCGGCCATGCAGCGAGTCCGCTTACAGGCAGGGCGATACGAGCCGTCCGGCGACGACCATGTGCGCGGTGACCGCGGATCTGAGCGATGAGGTCATCGACGCTATCGCCGCGTACTATTTCGAGCTGCCTTTCGTGCCCGCGAAGCAGGATTTCGATCCGGCACTGGCTGAAGCCGGCAAGGCCGTGCACGAGGCGCAGTGCGAGCGCTGCCACACGGAAGGCGGGTCCAATCCGGACGACGAGGCGAGCATCCTCGCCGGCCAGTGGATGGGCTACCTCGAAGCGACGTTTGCCGAATACAACTCGGGCGAACGCGAGCAGCCCAAGGCGATGAAAGACAGGATGGATGCGCTGAGCGGCGACGACGTCAAGGCGCTGCTGCACTACTACGCCAGCCAGCAGTGACTGACGCCGCGTACGGCGTGGATTTCGACGGCCTCTTCGCGTCCATCGACGCGATGGACACGGAGAGGTTTCTGCGCTTCATCCACGACGACGCGAGCTTTCGCTTCGGTTCCGCTGCGGCCGTCCGGGGTCATGCGCATATCCGTGCGGCGGTCGAGGGTTTCTTTGCGTCGGTTGCCGCTCTGCAACACGAAGTGCTGCGGATCGTCGGCGCGGAGCCTGTCGTGGTGTGCGAGGGCAAAGTGACCTACACCCGTCACGACGGCAGCAGGATCACGCTGCCGTTCGCCAACGTCTTCGAACTGAAAGGCGCGCTGATTTCCTCGTATCACGTATATATCGACATCGGGCCGCTGTACGCGCAGTAACCGGCGGTAGCGCGTGGCCGCCATCGCCGGAATACCGGGCCCTGCGCCAAATACGTATGGTCAGTGGAAAGACCGACATTGATCATCGGGCGACGGTGACCTAGCCTTGTGGAAAGCTTTAACCTGAGGTCGGAGGATTGTGGGGTGAGACAACTCGAGAAGCTGATTTATACGACCGCGCTCGCGGTTCTACTATCGTTTGCCGGTCCGGCGTCCGCGGATATCAGTGGTGTGCTGCCGTTGTGCACAGGCTGCCACGGGGAAGACGGCCTCGGCACCGACGCCAGTATTCCCATCATTGCAGGCATCCCGGCGGTGAACCAGGAAGATGCCCTCTACGCATACATGGATGGCGACCGCCAATGCGGCACGAGCGAAATGATGTGCAAAGCGGCCGCGCGCCTGACCGAAGATCAGATCGTCGAGCTGGCGGCGCACTATGCCGCGATGCCCTTCCAGGGCGCGGAGGAAGAGTTCGATGCGGCACTTGCCGAGGCCGGCAAGAGTATTCACATGGCCAGCTGCGCCATTTGTCACGGCGCGGATGAGCCTGGCTCCATGGATGCGAGCATTCTGCATGGCCAGCGCATGGACTATTTGCGCTATGCGTTGCAGCAATACGCGGCGGACGCAAGATTGCAGATGCCCGCGATGGCGGCAAAGATTGGTGCACTCTCCGACGATGACATCGAAGCCCTGGTCAATTACTACGCAAGCCATCGGAACTGATCACCGCCCGGCGGCCCGGTGATGAAGTCGAGACTCCTGCTGTGCGCGCTGTGCTTTGTCTCGCTGGGTGACGCTCCGGCGCAATCCCAGGATGCGCCGGATACTCCGCAGTCGCTGCGTTTCGAGGGGTATCCGGGAGCCCCGGAGATCGAGGTCATAAGCCGCAAGGACGACCTGTTCTTCTATCCTTGCAAACAATGCCACGGATTCCTAGAACCCAACCCGGAGATCCGGGAACTGGTCGCGCCTCACGTCATCGATTTCCAACACGGTCGCGGGCGGATATGGTGCCTGTCCTGCCACGACCTCGAAAACCGCGATGTCGTGAAGACACTGCTGGGCGAACCCGTCGATTTCGACCAGGCACACCTGGTTTGCGGTGGCTGTCATGCGAACCGGCACAAGGACTGGTACTTCGGGGCCCACGGCAAGCGGGTCGTTGACTGGCAGGGAGAACGCAAAGTCTACAATTGCACGCATTGTCACGATGCGCACTCGCCCGCAATCAAGGCCAGGGCGCCCAAGCCCGTGCCGCCGGTCCGTGCCGGTTTAGAACGCCAAATCGGCATCGAACACGAGAAAAGCCCGATCTGGGAATCTCGAGAGGAGCACGAGGAGCAATGAGCAAACGCAGCGGTCCAGGCAACGGCAACAAGTTTGACCGGGCGCGCCGGAACTTCCTTCGTGGCCTGGGGTTGGGCACTGCGGCGACGGTTGCACAACCGGCCTGGGGAGGGCTGACCTTTGCGGATGCGTTTGCCGAATTCTTCCAGAAAGACTACCGCCGGATGTCCAAGGAGGAAATCGAGATCGCCCTGGATCGAATCGAGCGCAAGGCCAAGCAGCGCTACGACGTCGACATCGAGTGCGGCAACACGCCGCCGCAACCGGGCGTCGTGTTCGGCTACGCGATCAACATCTCACGCTGCAAGGGCTATCGTGATTGCGTGTATGCCTGCGTCAAGGAAAACAATCTCGGTCGTGACTCGCAGATGCAATACATTCGTGTATTGCAGATGGATCAGGGAGATTTCAATTTAGAGCACTCCGATCATTACTACGAGCCGGACACTGTACCCGTCGAGGGCAAGCACTACGTGCCCATTCAGTGCATGCAGTGCGACGATCCACCGTGTGTCAAAGCCTGCCCGGTCGAGGCAACCTGGATGGAGCCCGACGGAATCGTCGTCGTTGACTACGATTGGTGTATCGGTTGTCGCTACTGCATGGCTGCCTGTCCGTACTGGGCCCGGCATTTCAACTGGACCGCCCCGGAGATCCCCAAGGAGGAGATGACGACGACGACACACTACCTTGGCAACCGGCCGAGGCCGCGCGGCGTTGTCGAGAAATGCCACTTCTGCATTCAGCGTACGCGCAGGGGCAGGCAGCCAGCCTGCATGGAGGCTTGCCCGACGGGATCACGGATTTTCGGCAACCTGCTGGACCCGGATAGCGAGATTCGATATGTACTGGCCAACAAGCAGGTATTCCGGCTCAAGGAAGACCTCGGTACCGAGCCGAAATTCTGGTACTTCAGCGACTGAGCTCCGAGCATGACGGTCATTCGATTTATAACAGCGAGTATCCGGGAAATGTTTCGCGGTCCCCGCGAATACTGGTTGTGGCTGGGGGGGCTCGCCCTGATCGTCGCGTTCGGTGCGTGGAATTACACGGGGCAGATCACCGACGGGCTCGTCGTGACCGGGATGAGTGACCAGGTCTCGTGGGGTTTCTATATCGCCAATTTCGCGTTCCTCGTCGGCATCGCCGCAGCGGCGGTGCTGCTGGTGATCCCTGCTTAC
>JBFFSI010000071.1:0-13004 GCA_041572475.1 Woeseiaceae bacterium | reverse complement strand
CAAGATCGTCTCGTACGCCCAGGGTTACCAACTGATGCGCGCAGTGTCCGAGGAGGAAGACTGGGATCTCGATTACGGCGCCGTGGCGCTGATGTGGCGCGAAGGCTGCATCATCCGCTCGCGCTTCCTCGGCAATATCCGCGATGCCTTCGGGAAGAATCCCGACCTGACCAACCTTCTGATGGACGAATTCTTCACGACCGCGACACGCGAGGCCCAGGGCGCCTGGCGCCGCGTGGTCGCAGCCGCGACCCGACTCGGCATCCCGATGCCGGCCATCAGTTCAGCACTCGCCTACTACGACGGCTACCGCTCCGGGCGATTGCCGGCCAACCTGCTGCAGGCGCAGCGCGACTATTTTGGCGCGCACACGTACGAGCGCATCGACAGGCCGCGCGGCGAATTCTTCCACACCAACTGGACCGGACGCGGGGGAACTACCGCGTCATCGACTTATACCGTATGAGCCGTCGAGCCCCAGAGCGAAGATTAAGAGGAAGCACAATGATGAAGAGCGGCAGAAACCTTGCAGTTGCCCTGGCCCTGTTTTTTGCGTCTATGACCGTCAGCGGCGACGACCCAGGCTATTCCATCGACAACGTCGTCAACTCGTTTGACGAATCACGTGTAATTCCGACCAAGGTCGGCTACCAGTACTGGTTCGCCGACAAATCATTTGCGGACGGCAAGACACTAAAACTAAGCGTGGTCAAACCCGGCGCTGCCACGCACGAGCCTCACGCACACGAGGAGGACGAGTTCTTTTTCGTGCTCGAGGGAACCGCGGAATTCCATCTCGAGGGTGAAACCGCAACCGGCGGTCCGATGACCAGCTTCTATTGCCCGACGGGAATGAAACACGGCATCCGGAATGTCGGCGACACAGAACTGAAGTATCTTGTGATCAAGAAATACCTGGACGAGTAGTCACCCGGGTCAACGACCAGCCCGCCTCGATACGAGCAAAGCGTTGCGCTACGAGCAAGCCCCGTTCCAAGGCGAAGGGCACGGAAAGATCACGGCCTGGCCCGGCTCGCAATCTGGATCGCCTCTCGAGCCAGCGCCGTCACTGCATCGAAATCGCCCTTCGCGATGGCGTCTTTGGGCGTCAGCCAGCTGCCGCCGCACGCAAGTACGGCCGGGATCGCGAGGAAATCAGCAAGATTGCCGGCGGAGACCCCACCGGTCGGCATGAAGCGCATCGTGCGAAAGACGCTGGACAGCGCCTTCAGCGCGGGCACGCCGCCGGCAATGGAGGCGGGAAAGAACTTGACGACGTCGAGCCCGAGGTTGAACGCGTGCTGCAGCTCGCTGGGCGTCACGATGCCGGGGAAGACCGGCGCCCCGCGTTCCTTCGCGACGGCGACGACGTCGTCGTCGAGGCCCGGGGACACGATGAACTGCGCGCCGGCATCGAATGCGGCCACCGCCTGCTCCGCCGACAGTACCGTGCCGGCGCCGGCGACCACGTCGGGCACGTCGCTCGCGACGGCGGCAAGGCATTCCAGGGCCCGGTCCGTGCGGAAGACCACTTCGACGACCGGGAGGCCACCTGCATGCAGGGCCCTCGAGGTATCTACGGCCACGGCGGGATCGTCCGCCTGCACGAGGGGAACCACTGGCGAAGATTCCAGTAGCTGGATGATTGGATTGGTCACGTCGATCCCCTTCAGATTTTCCTAAGCACCAGCGTGCAGTTCGTACCGCCGAAACCGAAGCTGTTGCTCATCGCCGTCTGGATGCCGGTGTTCTCGATGCACTCGGTCACGAGCGGCGTGCCCTCGATGCCCGGATCCCGGTCGTTGACGTTGATTGACGGCGCGATGAAGTCGTTCTCCAGCATCAGCAGGCAGTGGATCGCCTCGTGGGCGCCGGTCGCACCAAGGGAATGCCCGCACATGGACTTCGACGAGCCGTAGTACGGCATGTCGTCGCCGAACACGCGCTGCATCGCCTCGACCTCGGTAATGTCGCCCGCCGGCGTGCTGGTGCCGTGGGTGTTGACATAGTCGATGCGGCCGTCGACGGTCGCCTTCGCCAGCGCCATGCAGCGCTCGGCGCCCTCGCCCGACGGCGCCACCATGTCGGCCCCGTCCGAGGTCGCGCCGTAGCCGATGATCTCGGCGTAAATCTTCGCGCCGCGGGCTTTCGCGTGTTCGAGTTCCTCGAGCACCACCATCGCGCCGCCGCCGGCGATCACGAAGCCGTCGCGGGTCGCGTCGTACGGCCGCGATGCCGTGGCGGGCGCGTCGTTGTACTTGGTCGACAGCGCGCCCATCGCGTCGAACAGGCAGGCCAGCGTCCAGTCGACCTCCTCGCCGCCGCCGGCGAAGATGATGTCCTGCTTGCCCCACTGGATCTGCTCCGCGCCGGCGCCGATGCAGTGCGCACTGGTCGCGCACGCCGACGTGATCGAGTAGTTGAGCCCCTTGATCTGGAACGGCGTCGCGAGGCAGGCGGAGATTCCGCTGCTCATCGTCTTGGTGACCGAGTACGGCCCGATCTTGCGCACGCCGCGCTCGCGCAGCACGTCGGCACTTCTCACGATTTCGCGGCTCGATGCGCCGCCGGACGATGCGATCAGCCCGGTCCGCACATTCGAGACATCGCTCTCCTCGAGCCCGGCATCCTCGATCGCCTGCTGCATCGCGATATACGAAAAAGCGGACGAGTCGCCCATGAAGCGCAGCACCTTGCGGTCGATGTGCTCCTTGAGGTCGATGTCGATCGAGCCGGAGACCTGGCTCCTGAGGCCCATTTCCTGGAAGGACTCGTTGGCCACGATGCCGGAACGGCCCGCCTTCAACGAGTCGGTGATTTCAGCTTTGGAGTTCCCGATGCAGGACACGGCACCGAGACCGGTAACGACGACACGTCGCATTGTTCTTGATCCTTAGATGTCTAGAAGTCGTCTGTGGACGTAAACAGACCGACGCGGAGGTCTTCCGCCGTATAGATCTCGCGCCCGTCGACGGACATTGTGCCATCGGCGATCGCCATATTCAGCTTCCGCGTGATCACCCGCTTGATGTCGATCTGGTAGGTCACGAGCTTCGCCTTGGGTAACACCTGGCCCGTGAACTTCACTTTGCCCGACCCCAGCGCCCGGCCGCGCCCCGGGAGGTCCCGCCACACGAGGTAAAAACCGACCAATTGCCACATGGCATCCAGGCCGAGACAACCCGGCATCACCGGGTCGCCCTCGAAGTGGCAATCGAAGAACCAGAGGTCCGGCCGGATATCCAGCTCGGCCCGGATCTCGCCTTTGCCGAACTTCCCGCCCTCGTGCGAGATATGCGGAATGCGGTCGATCATCAGCATCGGCGGCAGCGGCAGCTTGCCGTTCGTGGGCCCGAACATCTTGCCGTGCGCGCACTCGAGCAATGCGTCGTAATCGAAGGAATTGGGCCGCGTCGGGGCCTCGATGGCGGTGTTGGTCTTATTGCTCATTGGCTCCAGCTTTCGTCTTGCACAATTACGCTAGCTCGATTTTACCGCGCCAGCGGCCTCGAGACTTTCGAAATCGCGCCAAACGGGCGCCCCGGCTACGGCAATCCCGAATTGCCGGCACGGGTCCTGGGCCCAACAATACCGCCAAGTGTTCCGAGCCATTGCCGAGGTCACAGTCATGCCTAGCAATACTTTCAGCGAAACCGGTACCCCCCTGCTGCGCCAGGTCGAGGGTGCCGAGAAGATGTTTCTCAAGGGCCGGCGTAGTCGCGAGGCGGATCTCGAAAGCGCCGTCCGCTTCTTCCTCGAGTTCCTGCGGGGCTTCGAGAGCTTTGATTTCGAGGCGCGCTGCGTGACGGTGTTCGGCTCGGCCCGCTTCGCCGAGGGCCACGAGTACTATGAACTGGCGCGACAGATGGGCGCGGAACTGGCGAAAGCCGGCTACGCCGTGATGACCGGCGGCGGGCCGGGCATCATGGAGGCCGCCAACCGCGGCGCCAAGGAAGCCGGGGGTCTCAGCCTGGGGTGCAACATCCGCCTCCCCCGCGAACAGGCGCCCAACCCGTATCTCGACAAGTTCATCCACTTCGAGCATTTCTTCGTGCGCAAGGTCATGCTGGTCAAATTCTCGTCCGCGTTCGTCGTCATGCCCGGCGGCTTCGGCACCCTCGACGAGGCTTTCGAGGTGGGCACTCTGATCCAGACCGGCAAGCTCGATCGCTTCCCGATCGTCGGCATGGGGCTGGATTACTGGGCCCAGTTTCGGAAGTTCCTGCGTGGCGCGATGCTCGACTACGGCGTCATCAGCGAGGACGACCTCGCGTTCGTCTACCCGGCCGAGACCATCGAGGAAGCGCTCGAGGTGATCCGGGCGGCCTGATCAGGTCTTGTCGTAGTCCAGCGTTACCGAGTCCGACACCGGCCGCGACTGGCAGGCCAGCACGTAGCCTTGCTCGACCTCCCAGGGCTCGAGGCCGTAATTGGTGGCCATCGTCACCTCGCCCTTCTTCACGTGGCAGCGGCAGGTCGCGCAGATGCCGCCCTTGCACGAAAACGGGAGGTCGATCCCGCTGTCGGCCGCTGCATCGACGATGTTTGGGTCGTCGCGGCGCATTTCGAAGGTCTTCCTGTGCCCGTCCATGATGACGGTGATTTTCGCGCGGTCCGCCGCTTTGGCGGCTCCTGCCGGCGCCTTGCTTTTCTTGCGCGGCACGCCGAAGCGTTCCGAGTGCACATGGTCTTTCGCCAGTCCGAGTTCGATCAGCGTAGTCGTCACATCGCGGATCATCGTGTCGGGACCGCAGACGAACGCGTCGTCGATGCCGATCCCGGAACAGAAACGGGCGTGTAGCTCGCGAACCTTGTCGGGGTCGAGACGCCCGGCCGAGACCGGGAACTCCTGCTCCTCCTGGCTGAACACGAAGTGCAGCTGCAGCCGCTCGGGGTACAGGTTTTTCAGCGCATAGAGGTCCTCGATGAACATCGTGGTGGACTGCTTGCGGTTGCCGTAGAACAGCACGAAGCGGCTCAGGGGTTCTGCCGCCAGCACCGACTTGATCATCGACAGGATCGGCGTTATCCCGCTGCCGGCCGCGAAACCGGCGTAGTTTTTCTTCTGGTGTTCGTTGAGCTCGACGTGGAACTGGCCCGCGGGCGGCATCGCCTCGATCGTGTCGCCTGCCTCGAGCTCGCCGGCAACAAACTCGGCGAACCGGCCGCCCGGCTGCAGGCGCACGCCGATCTCGAGCGGCCGCTCGTCGCAGCCCGAACAGATGCTGTAGGTGCGGCGCGTCTTGTTGCCGTCGATCGTGACCTGGAACGGCAGGTGCTGGCCCGGCAGGAACTCGTACTCGTCGGCAAACTCGTCGGGCACGCTGAGGGCGATGCGCACCGAATCCTCGGTCTCGCGGATGATGCGTTCGACGGTGAGTGGGTGGAATTGCCTCATGTCACCGTCGCGCCCATCTTCCCAATCGCGGCCATGGGCCGCTCCTACGGTTGTTTATATGCACTTGAAGTACTCGAAGGGCTCGAGGCAGTCCTTGCACTTGTACGACGCCTTGCAGGCGGTGGAGCCGAACTCGCTCACGACCGCCGTGTTCACGGAGTCGCAGCGTGGGCAGGCGATCTCCCGCTCCCCGTGCAGCAGCGCCCGCTTGCTCGCGCCCTTCTCGGGCGGCGCGATGCCGTAGCGGCGCAGCTTGTCCCTGCCCTCGTCCGAGATCCAGTCCGTCGTCCACGGCGGCGAGAGCACGCGCCGGATCTCGACATTCTCGATGCCGTACTTGTTGAGCGCCTCGACGACGCTGTTCTCGATGACCTCGGTCGCCGGGCAGCCCGAATAGGTGGGCGCGAGCTCCACGGTGACATGATCGGCGACGATGACGTCACGCACGATGCCGAGGTCGACAATAGACAGGACCGGGATCTCGGGATCGGCGACGTTGCCGAGCCACGCCATCACTTGCTGCCGGCTGACGCTCGCGACTACCAAGTCGCCCCCGGGTGCGCTCGCTGCAGGTACTGCATCTCGGCAACCAGGTAGCCGAGGTGCTCGCTGTGACGGCCGTTCTTGCCGCCGGAGGCCATCCAGCCGTCCTCCGGCATCGTCAGCGTCGCCTCCTTGAGGATTGCCGCGATGCTCTTCCTCCAGCTGTCGTGGATAGCCTCGAGATCGGGTCCGCCAAAAGCCTCGGCGAAGGCCCGGTCGATATCGTCGGCTGCGAACAGCTCGCCGGTGTATTGCCAGAGGGCGTCGACCGAGCCCTGCACCCGCCCGTGACTCTCGTCCGTGCCGTCACCGAGGCGCACGAGCCAGTGCACGTTGTGCCGCAGGTGATAGCGAATTTCCTTTTCGGCCCGCGCCGCGATACTCGCGAGGCGCTCGTCCGCGCAGCCGGTAAGCGCTTCGAGCTGCGCGAGATAAAACGTCTCGTACAGCGCGAGGCGGGTGATCGAGTCACCGAAGTGGCCGTTCGGCTGCTCCAGCAGCAGGTAGTTCCGAAACTCGTGCTCGTCGCGCAGGAACGCAAAATCGTCCTCACCCCGGCCCCTGCCTTCCAGCTCGCCGGCGTAGGCATAGAACATGCGCGCCTGGCCGATGTAATCGAGCGCGAAATTGGCGTTGGCCAATTCCTCCTCGAGCTCGGGGTACGCCGCGACGAGCTCGATCATCCGCTGGCCGAGTATCAGCGCGTTGTCGCCGAGGCGGGTCACGTAGGCCAGCAATGCGTCATCTCGGTTCACAGGTTGTCCACCCCGTCGGGCACGTCGTAGAACGTCGGGTGCCGGTATATCTTGTCCTCGGCCGGCTCGAAGAAAGCCGCCGACTCGGCCGGGTCCGACGCGACGATCTGGCTCGAGCGGACCACCCAGATACTCACGCCCTCGTTGCGGCGCGTGTATGTGTCGCGTGCGGCGTCGAGCGCCATCTGGTCGTCGGCGGCATGAATGCTGCCGGCGTGGCGGTGGCTGAGCCCGGATTTGGAGCGGATGAAAACTTCGTAGAGGGGCCATTCATTGTCGGTCATGTCGATTCTCTGTTTCGCGGCCATGGGCCGCTCCTACATTTCGCGGCCGTGGGCCGCTCCTACATTTCGCGGCCGCGGGCCGCTCCTACATTTCGCGGCCGCGGGCCGCTCCTACCTATCGCGGCTGAAGCCGCTCCTGCATCAGGCTGCCCTGGCGGCGTGCTTTTTTGCGTAAGCGCGGGCGGCCTCGCGGGCCCAAGCGCCGTCGTCGTGGGCCTTTTGGCGTTTGGCCATGCGCTGCTGGTTGCAGGGACCGTTGCCCGCGAGCACATCCTTGAATTCCTGCCAGTCGATCGGCCCGTGCCGGTAATGGCCTGTCGCCTCGTCGAACTCGAGTTCGGGATCCGGCACGCTGAGCCCCAGGAACTCGGCCTGCGGCACGGTGACGTCGATGAATTTCTGCCGCAGCTCGTCGTTGGAGAAGCGCTTGATCTTCCAGGCCATCGACTGCGCCGAGTGCTTCGAGTCCTTGTCCGACGGCCCGAACATCATCAGTGACGGCCACCACCAGCGGTTCAGGGCGTCCTGCGCCATCGCCTTCTGCGCATCGGTGCCCTTACAGAGTTCGACCATGATGTCGTAGCCCTGGCGCTGGTGAAAGCTCTCTTCCTTGCAGATGCGAATCATCGCCCGCGAGTATGGCCCGTAGGAGCACCGGCACAGCGGGATCTGGTTCATGATCGCGGCGCCGTCGACAAGCCAGCCGATGGCGCCGATATCGGCCCAGCTCAGCGTCGGGTAGTTGAAAATGCTCGAGTACTTGGCCTTGCCGGACAAGAGGTCTGCCACCATTTCGTTGCGCGACACACCGAGCGTCTCGGCCGCGCTGTAGAGGTACAGGCCGTGGCCGGCCTCGTCCTGGATCTTCGCAAGCAGGATGGCCTTGCGCTTCAGGGTCGGCGCGCGCGTCAGCCAGTTGCCCTCGGGCTGCATGCCGATAATCTCGGAATGCGCGTGCTGGGAGATCTGCCGGACCAGCGTGCGCCGGTAGGTCTCGGGCATCCAGTCCTTCGGCTCGATCTTCTCCTCCGCGTCGATGCGCTGCTGGAACATCGCCAGCTGTTGCGGCGTATCCGCCGCGGTCGGTTGCTTGTCGGGCTGCCCTTTCTGGTCGAGGCCTTGGGTGTACATATGGGATCCGTGTGCTGGTTGAAGCGCTCCGGGAGCGCGATCGCGGCCATGGGCCGCTCCTACGGTTGAGCGGTCGCGGCCATGGGCCGCTCCTACGGTTGAGCGGTCGCGGCCATGGGCCGCTCCTACGGCCTTGCTAATTTGTCACAAAATTTCAGACTCTTCAATATTTTCTGTATCACTTTAGTCTTCGCCGATCAGGGCCTCACCGCGGCTGATTGCCCGCCCGCGGAACAACGCAACGAACTGGGCCCGCTGGTTAACCACCTCCACGGCGTAGACGCCGCCACGCTTGCCGCGATGCTCCTCCAGGGCGACGGCCTTGAGTTCGTCACCAAGGAATGCAGAGCGCAGGAAATCGATCGTGCCCGCCCCCGCCACGGTCAAATCGTTGTAAGCGTTACAGGCGAAGGCAAAGGCCGTGTCGGCCAGCGTGAAGATCAGTCCGCCGTGACACATGTCGAAGCCGTTGACCATGTCCTCGCGCACGGTCATCGTCGCCACCGCCGATCCGGGCTCCGGAATCTCGATCTCGATGCCGAGGGCCTGCGATGCCCGGTCGTTTGCGTACATTTTCGCGGCACAGGCACGGGCGGTCTTGAGGTCGTTCATCGGTTCTCCTGTTCGCGGCCCTGGGCCGCTCCTACAAGCCGCCGAAGCGGCGCATGAAAGTCGTGTCGGGCAGCGGCAACGGTCCGCTCGCGGTCTCCATCGCGTCGGACAGGTAGTCGTCGGCCGGCGCATAGACGGCCCGATAAAGGTTGCGGCAGAGCTGGTAGGCGCCGTTGCCGTGCCAGTCCGAGGGCAGCAGCTCCGCCGGAAGCTGCGGGTCCCTGAGCAGCACCTTGCGGTACTCCTGGATCAGCAAGGTCCTGATCAGGAACGCAGTTTTCGGGTTAATGGGTGGTTTCTTGCCGACATCCTTGACCAGGGGCCGGAAGCGTTTGACGAAGCCCGCGTAGCGCGCGTCGATGTCGTCGAGGTTCCAGCTGGACCGTGCGAGCGCCCGCATGGCCTGCTCGTTGCGCACGGTCTGCCCGGCCATCACGACGAGCTTGTCGCCGTCGCCGAGCCTGCCGATGCCGACATCGAGATCGGTCATATCCGGCGCCGGGTGCGCGAGTACATTCGCGGACAACGCGCCGAAACCGAGCCAGCCGAGTTCCTTGCGGACCGCCTCCTTGTTCTGTGCATCGAGCGCGGAGAGCAGCACCAGGCACCAGCGCCCGTCCCAGGTCGTGGCCGGCTCGCCGTAGATCTTGTGGGTGGCCTGAGCGAAACGTGCCGCGCCCTCGTCCGTCAGGCTGTAGTAGCTGCGCCGGCCGATCTGCGTGGACTGCAGCCAGCCGTCCTGCACGAGGCGGTAGACCGACGTACGCACCAGCCGCTCGCTGATGCCGAAGTCCCGCATGACGCGGATCAGGCTCCCAAGCCATACCGAGCCACCGCGCGGCGCGATCGCATCGCCGAAAACCGTGGTAATCAGGGAGCCAGTGCGCAGCGTACGGCGCGACCGGAACTCGGCAACCAGGGACCGACTGGCGGATTCGATGCTCATAGATGCTTTGCTTGCAGAGGCACCTCGCGACCGTATATCGTGATACGAATTTTTTCAAATACCTGAGAATTTTGTGTCTGCAATGAAACTCGGCAATCTCGTACAGGACCACTGGATCGAGGGTGACGGCGACGGCAAGGTCCTGACCTCGGCAGTGGACGGCGAGCCGGTCGCGGCAATTACCAGTGACGGCCTCGACTTCAAGGCTATCCTCGACCATGCCCGAAATGTCGGCGGGCCCAATCTGCGCAAGCTCACCTTCCACGAGCGCGGCGAGATGCTCAAGGCGCTCGCGAAGCACCTCGATGAGATCAAGGCCGAGTTCTACGCCCTGTCGACGAAGACGGGAGCGACCAGGCGCGACAGCTGGCCAGACATCGACGGCGGCATCTCTACGATGTTCGTGTTCTCGTCCAAGGGCCGGCGCGAGATGCCCAACGACCACGTCTACCTCGACGGACAGCCCGAGATCATTTCGCGCAATGGCACCTTCCTGGGTCAGCACATCTACACGCCAAAGCTCGGCGCTGCGATCCATATCAATGCGTTCAACTTCCCGTGCTGGGGCATGCTCGAGAAACTCGCACCGACACTGCTGGCCGGCGTGCCCGCCATCGTCAAGCCGGCCTCAAGCACGGCCTACCTGGCCGAGCTGATGGTCCGGCGCATGATCGAATCCGGGATTCTGCCCAAGGGCAGCGTGCAGCTGGTCTGTGGCGGCGTCGGCGACCTGTTCGACCACCTGACCTGCCAGGACACGATTGCGTTCACCGGCTCCAAGACCACGGCCGAGAAGCTGCAGCAACACCCGCGCGTCGTGGCCGAATCGGTGGCCTTCACCGCCGAGACCGACTCGCTGAACATGTCGATCCTCGGCCCCGACGCAACCCCGGGGACGGAGGAGTTCGAGCTCTACATCAAGGAGGTCACCAACGAGATGGTGGCCAAGGCCGGCCAGAAGTGCACGGCGATTCGCCGCGTGATTGCGCCGAGCGCAATCGCGGGCGAGGTGGTAAAGGCGCTCGCGAAGCGGCTCGGCGAGATCCGGGTGGGCAACCCGGGGCTGAAGGACGTGGACATGGGCGCGCTGGCCAGCCAGGAGCAGCGTGACGAAGTGCGCGAACGTGTGCGCGACCTTGCGGCGGAGGCCGAAATCGTCTTTGGCGGCCGGGACGACTTCGACGTCGTCGATGCCGACGCGGCGAAAGGTGCGTTCTTCATGCCGACGCTGTTGCACTGCGAGAAGCCGCTGTCGTCACGCGCCGTGCACTCGGTGGAGGCTTTCGGCCCGGTCAGCACGGTGCTGCCCTACGACAGCATTGACGAGGCCATCGAGCTTGCCAAGCTCGGCGACGGCAGCCTGGCAGGATCCATCGT
The DNA here is from genome assembly GCA_041572475.1 of Woeseiaceae bacterium. GTDB lineage: Bacteria > Pseudomonadota > Gammaproteobacteria > Steroidobacterales > Woeseiaceae > UBA1847. The sequence continues at coordinate 1,958 of JBFFSI010000071.1, read as the reverse complement.
GACCAACGACAACGCGGTGGCGCGCGAGCTGGTACTCGGCACGGCTGCGTATCACGGCCGCATGGTCGTCATTAATCGGCACTGCGCCGCCGAGTCAACCGGCCATGGCTCACCGCTCGCCCACCTCGTACACGGCGGCCCGGGACGCGCCGGCGGCGGCGAAGAGATGGGCGGCGTGCGCGGCGTGCTGCACTACATGCAGCGCACGGCCATCCAGGGCTCGCCCGAGACCCTGTCGGCTATCGGCAACCGCTGGATACGCGGCGCAAACGAGAAGGATCCCGGCGCGCACCCGTTCCGCAAGACTTTCGAGCAGCTCGAGATCGGCGACACGTTCAGGAGCGAGCCGAAAAAGGTCACGCTCGAGGACATCAACCACTTCGCCGAGTTCACCGGCGACACGTTCTACGCGCACACCGACGAGGAAGCCGCGGCAAAGAACCCGTTCTTCGAAGGTCGCGTCGCACACGGCTACCTGATCGTCTCGTTCGCCGCGGGCCTGTTTGTCGAACCGGACTTCGGGCCGGTACTCGCGAATTACGGCATCGACAACCTGCGCTTTCTCACACCGCTCAATTACGACGACACGATGACCGTGCGCCTGGCCTGCAAACAGAAGACGCTGCGCGCAGACACGGGCTACGGCGAGGTGCGCTGGGATGCCGAGATCACCAACCAGGACGACGAGATCGTGGCGCAGTACGACGTGCTGACGATGGTCGCGACCAACGAGCACTGGGAATCGGTACGAGGCTGAGCATCCATGTCCAATTACGTTGACCCGGAGCGCGAGCATTTCGAGGCCTTCAAGGCCCTGCCCCGCGACGTCCCGGTGATGATGCTCAACCTGCTCAGGTTCCGCGACAAGGCGGCTTACGAGGACGGCCGGGATGCCACCGGTGCGGAGGCGTACGCTGCCTACGGCAGGGAGAGCGCGCCGATTTTCAAACGTGTCGGCGGCGAGATCATCTGGCGCGGCAAGCCCGAGGTCATGCTGATCGGGCCGCAAGACAAGCAGTGGGACATGATCTTCGTTGCCCGCTACCCGACAGCGGGTGCGTTTCTCGAGATGGTTACCGATCCTGACTACCAGGCTGCCGTGCGCCACCGCCAGGCCGCGGTTCTCGACAGCCGCCTGATCCGTACAACCGACGCCGGGTTTGGCGAGGGCTTTTCAGGCTGAAATCGGGGACGCGGCGCATCGCCGGAACTGGGCTAGACTGTCTGCTAATGACCCAAGGCGGTCATTCGTTCTCGTCCTGCTTTTCGTAGTTTGATTTCACGATCTACGCGACCTCAGATTTACTTCCAATATAGTACTTGGACATGATTGAAACGCAGCGTCTCGTTCTCAGACCACTGATACTGGCCGACCGTGCGGCCCTGAAAGTGCTGCTCGGAGACGATGAGGTGATGTCGTCGAGTGAGCGTGGGCCACTAAGCGGAGAAAAGGTCGATGCTTGGCTAAGAAATGAAATTTGTGAACCCAAGAAAAGCCGAGTGGCGGGAAAGCTGGCAATTATTAGAAGGTCCGATTCACAATTCATTGGCTACTGCGGTGTTACGCTTCTGCCCGAAATTGACGGCATTGCCGACTATGAGCTTGGATACAGACTCATTCGGTCTGCTTGGGGCAAGGGTTATGCAACGGAAGCAGCGATTGCTGTTCGAGATTATGCCTTCACGGTCCTCAATCTGACCCGGCTGGTAGCACTGATTGAGCCAATCAACAAGCGATCGATTCGAGTTGCAGAGAAATTGGGTATGAAATACGAGAAAGACGTATTACTGCCAGCTTATGATCATCCGGATCGCCTCTATTCGATGTGCAAACCAGACGACAACATCGAATTATCGACTTCACCCTGACAAAGCATGGGCGGTGCACGCGAAAGCCACTCTCTGGCCGTTAGCAGAACTGGTTCTGGCAAGATTTTTCGCGGTCGAACGACCGCCAT
>JBFFSI010000070.1:0-13122 GCA_041572475.1 Woeseiaceae bacterium | reverse complement strand
GGGCAGGGCGTTCGTTCGCTGTGGCTTCGCGGCGTTGCGCTTCAATTTCGGCGGTACCGAGGGCAGCGAGGGCGAGTATGACCACGGCTACGGCGAACTCGACGATGCACTGGCGGCGCTGGCGTGGATGCGAGACCGCTACCCGGATGGCCCGTTCTGGCTGGGGGGTTTTTCCTTCGGCGCGGCGATCGGCGTTCGCGCGGCCGTCGTGACCGAGGTCGACGGCCTCGTCAGTGTCGCGCCCGCGATCTACCGGTTTGCGAGCGGCCTCGAAACGCAGCCGCGCTGCCCGTGGCTCATCATCCAGGGAGACGAGGACGAACTGGTCGACGTCGAGGAAACGATCGCATGGCTCAACGACCTCGAGCCCGGCCCGGAGCTCCTCGTCATGCAGGGTGCCGAGCACTTCTTCCATGGCCGGCTGAACGACCTGCGAGTAGCGGTCATGGACTTCGTGGCGGCGGCACAAAAAAAGCCGGGGTGATGCCCCGGCTTTCGGTGTTCGCTGATGACAAGGCGCCGGCTAGACCATGTCCTTCAGGGCCTTCAGCGGCGACACCTTCACGACCTTGGAGGCCGGCTTTGCCTTGAACATCATTTCCTCGCCGGTAAAGGGGTTCACGCCCTTGCGAGCCTTGCGGGCCGGCTTCTTGACGACCCGCATCTTCAGGAGGCCGGGTAGCGTAAACGTGCCCGGGGCGCCCCGGCCGCCGAGGCTGTTCTTGATCTGGCCACTCAGAGAGTCGAACACGGCAGCCACGTCTTTGCGTGTTAACCCGGTGTCTGCAACGATCTTCGCGTAAATTTCCGATTTGGTGGGTGGCTTGTTCGTGCTTGCTGCCATGTAAAACTGACTCCTCAAAAAACGAAAACGGGCCAGGCCCGCCCAAAAACAGCGCGACATTAGCACATAATCGGAGGGACAGTGACCTTAATTCGGGCACCGCTGACAGGCAGGCGGCAGCGCCCGAATCAAGCTTGCTGTTCTGCTGATCAGTCGGTGTAGAACTGGCGCTTGAAGCGAACGTCGGCCGCCCTCGAGGTGCCTTCGGGCGTCACGCTGATATCGAAGATCAAGGTTTCGCGATTGGCGACGGCGACCTCGCCGATGTAATAGATCGCATCCTGTTCGTCGATCTGGCGCATGGTGATGTCCTTCAGCTGGCCGGTCAGGTTGACGGCCTTGACCGCGATCGTTGCCGCGACAGGCGTGTTATCGGCTTCGCGAAGGACGGTGACGTTGAGCATCGCCCGGTTCTTGCTGCGGACGATGCCGTAGGCCTGGGCAATCTCCGTCGGCAGCTGGTCCGTTGACTGCGCGCTGAAGTGGACCACGTAATCACCAATATCTGCGTTCGTGGCTTCGGCCGGCTGCGCTGCCGGGACGTCGGCAGATCGGTCCGGGCCGCCACAAGCTGGCAGCAGCGCGAAGAATGCCAGCATTATCGATATGTTTCTGGTCACCATCGATTGCCTCCGGAGATTCGGCAACACTATAACCCATACGGCAGCAGGACGGACCCCTCGACGACAAGCGGCGTGTTGCGACGCGTCAAATCAGGATCGGCCGGAACGAACGCAGGACGATGTCTGCAGCCAGCAGCAGGATGATCGCGAACACCGGCGAAATATCGAGGCCGCCGATGGGTTTGATCAGCGAACGAAACGGCCGCAGCACCGGACCGGCAAGCATCGAGATAAACGCCGTTGCAGGATTGTACGTGCCCTGCGCGAACCAGCTGAGGATGATGTTTATGAATATCGCGAACGTGAACAGGTGCAGCGACAGCCGCAGGAGTTCGATGAAGGAGGTCAGTGCGATAGGGGCAATGCCGGCCGACTGGCCACCGATCGCCAGCACCACCAGCACGAGCAGGTATTGCAGCGCGAACGTGACGATGACCGTCGCCGTGTCGAAGGGGCCGATCGGCGGGATGACCCGGCGCAACGGGACCACGAGAGGCGACGTCAGCCGCAGGATGCCTTGCGCGACAGGATTGCGAAAATCGGCACGCAGCCAGGGCAGCCAGAAGCGCAGCAGCATCACCAGCAGGTATAGCCTGACAAGCGTGCTGATGATGAAGATGAGGGCTTCTTTCATGCGTCTGAACTCTCGGCCAGTTCGACCGCGCGGTCGCGCGCGGCGGTGAAAGCCGCGGCAAAGATAGCACGGACTCCTTCGGCGTCGAACACATCGAACGCCGCGGCGGTAGTGCCGCCGGGTGAACGGACGTGCGCGATCATGTCCTGCATGGACTCGCCGCTGATGGCCGCCAGCGCGGCCGATCCCTCGGCAGTATCCATGACCAGCTTGTGCGCGGCCTGGGGCTCCAGGCCGAATTCCTCGGCGGCGTGTATCAGTGCATCGATGAGCAGGTAAAAATAGGCCGGGCCGGTACCGGAGATGGCCGTCACCGCATCGAGGCTCGCTTCGTCCGCCACGTGCACGACGCTGCCTACGGCCGAGACGATCTCCGTTGCCCTGTCACGCTGGTCTGCCGTCGTAAGCTCGTTGGCATACAGCCCGGATGCCCCTTTGAGGATCAGCGCCGGCTGGTTCGGCATGACACGCACGACCGCAAGCTCGCCGCCGAGCCAGCGGTCGATGTCGCGGCTGTGCGTACCGGCCGCGACGGAGAGCACCAGGGGGCGCCGGGACTGCACGATGTCGGAGAGCTCGAGGCAGACATCCCGCATGACCTGGGGTTTGACGGCCAGCACCAGGCAGTCGGCCTGCCGCGCAACCCCGGTGTTACTCGCGGTGATCGTCACGCCGGGAAAACGCGGCGCCAGCCGGGCACGCCGGTCGGCGTCCGGCTCGGCAATCAGCAGGTTGCCATGCGGATAGCCGCTCGCCACCAGGCCGCCGACCAAGGCGCGGGCCATGTTCCCGCCGCCGATGAAACCGACGATGTAATTACTCATGCCTAGATCCTCGGGCCGAATACCGCGGTGCCGATGCGGACAATTGTAGCGCCTTCGTGAATCGCGGCACGGAAGTCGTCCGACATGCCCATCGACAACGTGTCGGTTGCGATGCCCTCGGCGTCGAGTTCCGCCGCCAGTTGGCGCAGGCGGGCAAAGGGTTGCCGCTGGGCCTCGAATCCGTGGCGAACCAGGGGCAGACACATGAGGCCCCGCAGCCGCAGCTGCGGCAGTTCGGCCACCCGCCTCGCGAGGTCGACAACGGCTTCGGGCTCGACCCCGGACTTGCTGGCCTCGGCGTCGACGTTGACCTGCAGGCAAACGTTGAGATTCTCCAGCCCGTCCGGGCGCTGCTCGGACAGCCGCCGCGCCGTCTTGAACTGGTCGATCGAGTGCACCCAGTCGAAATGCTCCGCCACGACCCGGGTCTTGTTGCTCTGCAGGTGGCCGATGAAGTGCCACACCAGGCCCTGATCGGCCAGCAGGGCTATTTTTTCGACACCTTCGAGCGCCTGGTTTTCGCCGAAATCGCGCTGCCCGGCGGCGATTGCGGCCCGGACCCGCTCGAGCGGCTGTTTCTTGCTCACCGCCAGCAGTTTCACGTCCGCCGGGTCGCGTCCGGCCTCGATTGCCGTCGCAGCCAGCAAATCGCGGATTTTCCCCAAGTTTTCCGTGACTCCAATCACGTTTTGCTCCCGGCGCTTCGCTATACTAGGCCTCGATCAGGGCCGGGTTATGGTAAGTCCGGCCGTCCACTTTCGAGGGAGAAGTATGGCCGTCGACGTTGCCCAGCTGTTGTCGTTCACGGTAAAGAACAATGCGTCTGACCTGCACCTGTCAGGCGGTGTTCCGCCGATGATTCGCGTCGATGGCGACATCAAGCGAATCAACATGCCTGCGCTGACCCACAAAGACGTCAATAGCATGGTGTACGACATCATGAATGACAAGCAGCGCAAGGACTACGAAGAGTACCTGGAGACCGACTTCTCGTTCGAAATCCCGAAGCTGGCGCGGTTCCGGGTCAACGCCTACAACCAGAACCGGGGCTCTGCCGCCGTGTTCCGGATTATTCCCTCCGAGATCCTCACCCTTGACGATCTGGGTGCGCCCAGCATTTTCAAGGACATCTCGATGCACCCGCGCGGCATCGTGCTCGTGACCGGCCCGACGGGTTCCGGTAAGTCGACCACGCTGGCCGCGATGGTGGACTACATCAACGAGAACAAGCCCGATCACATCCTGACGATCGAGGACCCGATCGAGTTCGTGCACGAGTCCAAGCGGTCGCTGATCAACCAGCGAGAGGTGCACCGCGACACCCTCGGCTTCAACGAGGCCCTGCGGTCGGCGCTTCGCGAAGACCCTGACGTCATCCTCGTCGGCGAGCTGCGTGACCTCGAGACGATCCGGCTGGCGCTGACCGCCGCGGAGACCGGTCACCTCGTCTTCGGCACGCTGCATACCAGTTCGGCGACCAAGACGATCGACCGCATCGTCGACGTTTTCCCGGCTGCGGAAAAGGAGATGGTCCGGGCGATGCTGTCCGAGTCGCTGCGTGCCGTCATCTCACAGACGCTCCTGAAGCGCATCGGCGGCGGTCGTATCGCTGCTCACGAGATCATGATCGGCACGCCTGCGATCAGGAACCTGATCCGCGAAGGCAAGATCGCGCAGATGTACTCGGCGATCCAGACCGGCCACTCCTCCGGCATGCAGACGCTCGACCAGAACCTCGCCGAGCTGATGGCCAAGGGCCTGATCAGTAAGGAAGAGGCGCGCTTCAAGGCCGTCCAGAAAGAGAATTTCTAGGGTCGCCACGGCGCCCTGATGGGAGAAACGAGAAATGGAACGCGAACAAGCGGTACGACTGACCCAGAACCTGCTCAGGAAGATGGTCGAGCGGGAGGGATCCGACCTGTTCATCACGGCGGGCTTTCCGCCGGCTATCAAGGTGGACGGCACGATCCACAAGGCGACCGATACCGCCCTGACGCCGGACCAGTCGGCCATCATGGTGCGCTCCATCATGAACGACAAGCAGATCAAGGAGTTCGACGCGACGAAGGAGTGCAACTTCGCGATCGCGCCAACCGGCATCGGCCGATTTCGCGTGAGCGCGTTCATTCAGCAGGGCTACGTCGGGGCGGTGCTCCGGACCATCACGACCGAGATTCCGACGCTCGAGGAACTGGAGTTGCCGCCTATCCTCAAGGACGTCGTCATGAACAAGCGCGGCCTGTGTATCGTCGTCGGCGGCACCGGCTCCGGTAAGTCGACGACGCTGGCGGCCATGATCGGCCATCGCAACGAGAACTCGCGCGGCCACATCGTGTCGATCGAGGACCCCGTCGAGTACGTGCATCCGCACAAAGGTTGCGTGATTACTCAGCGCGAGGTCGGCGTCGACACCGAGTCCTGGCACGCCGCGCTCAAGAACACCTTGCGCCAGGCCCCGGATGTCATCCTGATCGGTGAGATCCGTGACCGCGCAACCATGGAATACGGCATCCAGTTTGCCGAGACGGGCCACCTGTGCCTCGCCACGCTACACGCCAACAGCGCCAACCAGGCGCTCGATCGCATCATCAACTTCTTCCCGGAGGAGCGGCGCGGCCAGCTGCTCATGGACCTGTCGCTGAATACCAAGGCCTTCATCTCGCAGCGCCTGATCCCGCGCGAGGGCGGCGTCGGCCGTGTCGCCGCGATGGAGATCATGCTCAACACGCCGCTGATCACGGACCTGATCTTCAAGGGCGAAGTGGGCCAGATCAAGCAGATCATGGCGAAATCGACCCGGCTGGGCATGCAGACCTTCGACCAGGCGCTGTTCGATCTCTATGAGCAAGGCGTCATTTCGTACGAGGAAGCCATGCGCAACGCCGACTCCAAGAACGAGCTGCGCCTCAGGGTCAAGCTCGAGAGTAAGCGCGACTCGGCAATCGCGGATCGGCAGTCCGATAGTCTGAAGATCGTCGAAGAGGATACGGCTCAGACGTTCTGAGTCCGAGGGTTTAAGGGAAGAGCGTCCAGATGAACGTCAAGCCGCTGTTTAAACTGATGGTGGAGAAGAAGGCCTCGGACCTCTTCTTCGCCCCTTTCTCGCCGGCCAAGATCAAGATCGACGGCAAGATCATGCCAGTCAACAAGCTCGAGATGACGCCGAAGATGGTCAAACAGGCGGCCCTCGAGCTGATGGACGAAGACCAGCTCGAGCAGTTCACCCGCGAACTCGAAATCGACTTCGCGATCTCCGAGCCGGGACTCGGCCGTTTCCGTGTCAACGTGTTCCATCAGCGCAGCAACGTCGCGATGGTGCTGCGCTACATAACCAACGAGTTGCCGATGCTCGAGGACCTGGGCATGCCGGAGCAGCTCAAGGATCTCATCATGCTGCGGCGGGGCCTGATACTGATGGTCGGCGCCACGGGCTGCGGCAAGTCCACGACCCTGGCGGCGATGATCAACCATCGCAACGAGAAGACCTCGTCCCACATCATCACGATCGAGGACCCGATCGAGTTCCTGCACCCCAACAAGAAGTCGATCGTCAACCAGCGCGAAGTGGGCCTTGACACCAAGTCCTACGGCCGGGCGCTCAAGAGCGCCATGCGCGCCGCACCGGACGTCATCCAGATCGGTGAGATCCGCGATCGGGAGTCGATGCAGGCGGCCCTCGACATGGCCGGTACGGGGCACCTCGTCGTAGGTACGATCCATGCCAACAACTCGGCGGAGACGCTGGACCGCATCATCAACATGTTCCCGCAGGAACAGCACGCCCAGGTGTTCATGGACCTCGCTCATTACCTGCGGGCGATCATGTCGCAACGCCTGGTCCGCACCCGCAGCGGCAAGCTGACCGCGGCGGTCGAGCTGCTGCTCAATACGCCCCACATCAAGGACCTGATGCTCAAGGGCAACATCGCCGACGTCAAGGAGGCCCACAAGGACAGCGGCGAGCAGGGCATGCAGACTTTCGACGACGCGCTGCTCGACCTCTACAAGGCCGGCACGATCACGCTCGAGGAGGCCATGTCGCACGCCGACTCGCGGTCGAACCTCGAGGCCAAGATCAACTTCGGGGGATAGCTGGTAACCGATGCAAGAAAGCGCCCAAGGGTGTAGCATTGCGTCGCGATGCAAGCCCTAGAAATCTTCCCCAAAACCGACAACCAGGCCAGCCTGCAGCTCGACACCAGCGGCGAACTGCGCCACCTCCTGACGCTCGAAGGGCTCGACAAGGCACTGCTGGTCGACCTTCTTGATGACGCCGAGCGCTTCCTGAGTCCGCAGGGGAGCATGCCGGTGCGCAGCCAGGCGCTGGCAGGCCGGACGGTTGCCAACCTTTTCTTCGAACCGAGTACGCGCACCCGGGCGTCCTTCGATCTCGCCGCGAAGCGGCTGGGCGCGGACGTGCTCAACCTCGACGTGAATACCTCGTCGCGCAAGAAAGGCGAGAGCATCCTCGACATGATCTACACGCTGCAGGCGATGCAGGTGGACATCATGGTCGTGCGCGATGCCAGTGCGGGCGTGCCAGCCTATATCGCCCGGCACGTCACCGATCACGTCAGCATCCTGAATGCCGGCGAGTCGGATGTCTCGCACCCCACGCAGGGCCTGCTGGATCTGCTCACGATTCGTCAGCACAAGGGCGGGTTCGAGGGGCTGACCGTGGCGATCGTCGGCGACATCACGCACTCGCGCGTGGCACGCTCGACCGGCCAGGGTCTGCACACCCTGGGCGTTGGCGAGCTCCGGCTGATCTCGCCGCCGGCGCTGGCACCCGCTGCGGGCGACATGCCGTATGCCAGGCTCATGGATAACCTCGACGACGGGCTGCGCGATGCCGATGTGGTGATGGCGCTGCGCATCCAGCGCGAGCGCATCGGCAACCTCGACGGCATCCCGGGAATCGACGAGTATTTCGCGAACTACGGGATCAGCCGGGCACGCATGAAGACCGCGAAGGACGGCGCCATCGTCATGCACCCGGGTCCGATGAATCGCGGCATCGAGATCGAGTCGGCGCTGGCCGACAGCCCGGCTTCGGTCATCACGCAGCAGGTAACGAACGGCGTCGCGGTCCGGATGGCGGTCCTCGAGCGAGTCAGCAAGTCAATGGCGGCGCGTTGATCTCGGCCGCCCAGCAGCACGCGCAACGCAACCGCGGGACCATTTTCGTCGAGGACGGCGAGGTTCTGTCGAAGGAGGCGTGGGCCGGCAACCAGTTCATCATGCGTATCCGGGCACCCAAGTGCGCGGCGGCGGCGCGTGCCGGCAGTTTCGTTCACATCAACTGCGATGCCACGTTGCCGATGCGCCGGCCGCTATCGATCATGCGAGTCGTAGACGACGCGATCGAGGTGCTCTACAAGATCGTCGGCGAAGGCCTGCATCTCCTCGCCGAGAAGCGCCCGGGCGACAGGCTGAGCGTGCTTGGTCCGATCGGGCACCCGTTCTCGCCGGCGGCCGAGCGGCCGAACGCACTGCTGATCGGCGGCGGGGTCGGCATCCCGCCCATGGTGTTCCTGGCCGACGCCCTGCGAAATGGTCCGTGGCGGCCGCTCGCCATCCTGGGCTCGGAAATTCCGTTTCCGTTCGAGCTGCAGCCTTCGCGTATCGAGACACCGTGGCTCGACCCGGGTATCAATAGTGCGATGCCGCTGCTCGAGGAGTGGGGCGTCCCGTCGCGGCTGACGAGCCTGTCCGAGTTCGAGGGCTGTTACCGCGGGTTGGTGACCGACCTTGCCGACCGCTGGCTGCAGAGCGTCGGCGCCGACGAAAGGGCGAGGACGGAAATCTTCGCCTGCGGCCCGACACCGATGCTGCGGGCGGTCGCCGAACTGGCCGCGCACTACGGCATCCCGTGCCAGGTGTCGCTCGAGGAGTTCATGGCCTGCGCGGTGGGCGGCTGCGCCGGCTGCACGGTGCAGATCAACACGCCCGACGGGCCGGCGATGAAGCGCGTCTGCGTCGACGGGCCCGTGTTCGACGCCGCGACGGTGGTGTGGACCTGAGCCACGGCCCGCGCCCGCGATAGTTGCTCGCGGAATGGCTCGCTTCGCTGCGCTTGAGTTCTCGCGAGCAACTTCCCGGACACGGACCTGCTGCGCTACGCACGACGCTCGCGCGGCCACGCGCATCCCGGAACTAGCCGGCGAGGTAACGTTCGGCGATCAGCACGGCGGCGGCGGCGTCGACGTCTTCCTTCCTGATACGTCCGCGGGTGCCGGCGGCGCGCGCAGTCTTCAGGGTCGCCTCGGCCTCCACCGACGTGTAGCGCTCGTCGATGCTGTCGACCGGCAGTTCGTAGCGGCCCAGCTCGTCGATGAACATCTTGATCCGGCCCTGCATCTCGCCCGGCGAGCCGTCGGCGTGCATCGGCATGCCCACAACGAGCCTCGCCGGGCGCCACTCAGCGATGATCGCATCGATCGCGTCGAAGTCGGGGCCCGCGTCCGAGCAGGCGACCGTGCCGAGCGGGCTCGCGGACCGGGTAATCGACTGGCCGACGGCCACGCCGATGCGCCGCAAGCCGAAGTCGAACGCGAGGATGGTCTCGGCCAGGCGCGCCTCTGTCTCAGGCGTGGCCGGCATCTTGGGAAATCTGGCTGATGTCGATGCCGAGTGTTCGCGCCGCGCTCGCCCAGCGCTCGCTGAAGGGCATGTCGAAGACGATCTCCGGGGACGCGGGCACGCTCAGCCAGGAATTCGCGAGCATCTCGTCTTCGAGCTGGCCGGGTTGCCACCCTGCGTAGCCGAGCGCGACGAGCGACTTTTCGGGCCCGGCGCCGCGCCCCAGCGCATCGATGACGTCCCGCGACAGGGTCAGCTGGATATCGCCCGATACGACGAGAGAATTCTCGAACTCGTAGCCGGGTTCGTGCAGCACGAAGCCGCGTTCCACGGCAACCGGACCGCCCATCATCACCGGTAGCTCGGCCATGTCCGGATCGGGGTCGGTGACGTCGAGTTGTTCGAACAGCCCGCGCAGTTTCAGGTCGAGCGGCCTGTTGATCACGATTCCCAGGGCGCCTTCGTCGTTATGTTCACAGATCAGCGTCACCGTCGTGCTGAAATTGGGATCGAGCATCCCGGGCATGGCGATAAGCAATTGATTTGTCAGAGAGCCCTCGAAAGCCATACACACAGTATCCGCCCTGAGGTCAGCCGGCACAACCGCGGCCGGGAACGTGCCTAGTCGAGCCTCGCGGCGGGCGGCAGCACCTGTTCGCTGAACAGCCACTTGTAGGCGAAGCGCAGCCGGTCGTATTCGGCACTGATCTCCGGCGGGAACGGGTCGAAAGGCGAGGCCCGTCGCAGGATGTCGAGAGCCGCCTGGTCCAGGACCTTCGAGCCGCTGGAAACGCGGATGATTACCTCCGACAGCTGCCCCGACGCCTCGATGCTGACTTCCAGCGTCGGGCTCCCGGTGAGGCCCTCGATCTCGCCCAGTTCCGGAAAATACTCGTCGCCGACGGCCTCGATGCGGCGCTTCCAGTTGTCGAGGTATGCCGCCACGACCGACTCGCGGGTATCGGCGCTGATGACGAGCTGGCGCGGATCGTCATCGTGGATCAGCAGGGTTGCCGTCTCGTCCCGGGGCAGGGGCAGGGATTCCTGCGCGCCGGCCTCGAGCGCGATGGCGGTGCTTTCCTCGGGTCGCGGCTCGTCGCGCAGGCTGTCGACGACCTGGGGTTCCTGATCGCTTTGCGAGGTCAGCACCTGGTCCGCCGCCTGGTCGTGCATCGTCGCGTCGATGAGACTCTCGCCGTCCTGGGATCCGAGATTGTCGATCGGGGCGGGGCTCTGAAGCGGTGCCGTCGCGCGGAGTTCCTCGGTCGTGTTGCCGCCACCGAGCTGCGACGCCTGGGCCAGGTATTCCGCCTCATCGGGTCGATCGATGGCCTGGTCCGGGTCGGCGACGATCGTCACTTCCAGCGATATTGCGTTCGACAGGTCGTCGAGGGTGTACGGGTTGAACGTGATGCCGATGATGAGGATGCCGTGGATCAGCGCCGCAAGGAACAACATGGCGGGTAAACGGTCCGGCCGCTCCGGCGGCAGGAGCTCGTCGCCATCCATGAAATCGGTTTGCGTCGCGATGCTGACCATGACCAGCTCACAGTCTAATCAATTTTTGTGCAGACGGCTTTCTATCGCGTCGAAGAGCAGCCCGGCTATGTTGAGGCCGAACTGCTTGTCGAGCTCGCGAATACCGGTCGGACTGGTCACGTTGACCTCGGTGAGGAAATCGCCGATCACGTCGATGCCGGCAAACAGCACGCCCGCGTCGCGCAACACCGGCCCGACACGCTCGCAGATGGCCCGGTCCACCCCGGACAGCTCCTGGCCCACGCCTTTGGCCCCCATCACCAGGTTGCCCCGGTTGTCGTCGTCGGACGGAATGCGAGCCAGCGCATAAGGCACCGGTTCGCCGTTGATCAGCAGGATGCGCTTGTCGCCGGCGCTGATTTCGGGGATGAAGACCTGCGCCATCGCGAAGCGCTTTCCGAAGTCGGTCAGGGTCTCGAAAATGACGTTGGCGTTCTTGTCGCCCTTCTCGACGACGAAGACAGAGCGCCCGCCCATGCCCTCGAGCGGTTTGACGGCGATCTTCCGGTGTTCGGCCAGGAAGGCTTTCACCTGCCCCATCGAGCGCGTGATGAGCGTGGCGGGTGCGCAATCGGGGAACCAGGCGATGTAGGCCTTCTCGTTCATGTCGCGCAGTGCCTGCGGCCGGTTGACGATCAGCGCGCCCGATTCCTCGGCCCGGTCGAGAATATAGGTCGTGTAAATGTACTCCATGTTGAACGGCGGATCCTTGCGCATCAGGATCGCATCCAGTTCGCCGAGTTCGACATCCGCCCGCTCGCCGAGCGAATACCAGTCGGCATTGTCATCGCGAACCGTAAGTCGTTGCGAGCTGCCGAGGGCTTTACCGTTCAGCAACCTGAGGTCGTGCTGCTGGAAATAATGGATCTCGGCGGATCGGCGTTCGGCTTCGAGCAGCATCGCGAGCGAGCTGTCCTTGTACGGGGCAATGGACTCGATCGGGTCCATGACGATGCCGATTTTGAGCTTGCCGCTGGTCATTGACTGCCGATTCCGGTCTGGCTGCGTTCGAGCGGCCAACTATACCTCGGAATCACAGGGTAAACGCCGATAATTCCTCGGATTTTGCGCTCTGCGGCGGGCGTCGTAGCAGGACTTATGTCAATATGGTACAAGTCGGTTTATTCGGGGGAAATCGTGCCGCTGGCGGCACATGCCCGGGCATAATGAACGACAATACGGATCGTGGGTGTTTCGTCCCGCGCGATTCGACCACAGCTGAGGAAATCCGGTGACAAACAGCGCATCTCGAAGTCTCAACGGCCTCAAGATTCTCGTCGTCGATGATAGCAAGACGATTCGTCGCACGGCCGAAACCTTGTTGACCAAGGAAGGTTGCCAGGTTTTCACGGCGATCGACGGGTTCGACGCCCTGTCCAAGATAGCCGACCACCAGCCCGACCTCATCTTCGTCGACATCATGATGCCGCGACTCGATGGTTATGAGACCTGCTCCCTCATCAAGCACAACAAGACGTTCAAAAATACGCCGGTCATCATGCTGTCGAGCAAGGACGGCCTGTTCGACCGTGCGCGCGGCAGGATTGTCGGCTCGGAACAGTACCTGACCAAGCCGTTTACGAAGGACGAACTGCTCGGCGCGATCTCAAACCAGATCAACTAGCCGCTCGAGGGATGCTGCGAGGGAAGCAAACATGGCAGTCATACTGATCATCGACGATTCGCCAACCGAGTTACACCTGTTCCAGCAGATGCTGACCAGGAACGGGTTCGAGACGCTCGTCGCCGACAGTGGCGAAGAGGGCATCCGGCAGGCGCAGGTCTCGAGACCAGACTGCATCCTGATGGACGTCGTCATGCCCGGCATGAACGGCGTCCAGGCGACGCGGAAACTGACCCACGACGACAGGACGTCCAGTATCCCCGACATCATGATCACGACCAAGGACCAGGACACCGACAAGATCTGGGGTCTGCGGCAAGGCGCCGTCGAATACCTGGTCAAACCGGTCGCGGAGAAGGAGCTCGTCGCCAAGATCAATGCGGTGATGGCCGGCTGAATGAGTGCTCCCCAGGATCTCGCCGCGCTCATCGAGCAGCCTTTCGAGCTGCTCG